>CAMFJT010000032.1 GCA_945957125.1 uncultured Rhodospirillales bacterium
CTGGGGCGGGTCTCCCCCGCGGTGGCCCCCCCGCTTCCCGCGCCTAGGGCGGCGCGCCCCCAGCGGAACTCACTGAATATCGCTACTGCCCGAAGCGCTTCGCCGTCTGGAGGTAGTCGAGCTCCTCCGGCGTGCAGTCGCGGCCGAGCACCTCGTTGCGGTGCGGGAAGCGGCCGAAGCGGGCGACGATGTCGCGGTGCTCGATCGCGTACTTGTCGTTGTCCGCGTTGCCCAGGCTGGCGAACAGGGCGCAGCAGAACTCCTGGTCGGACAGCGATTCGCTGTGCTGGAACGGCATGAAGAAGAACATCCGCATGTCGTTCCCGTAGGCCGCCGGATAGTCGCGCGCGATGGCGAAGCGGGCGGTCTCGCGCGCCTTGGCATCGCCGCTGAAGGCGCGCGCCGTGCGGCGATGGATGTTGCGTGGGAACTGGTCGCACAGCAGGACCAGCGCGAGCGCGCCGTCGGGCGACTTGCGCCAGGCGTCGAGCTCTCCGGCGATCGCCCGGTCGACCAGCGCGCCGAAGCGCGTGCGGCTCTCGGCATCGAATTCGGGCGTGCTCTCCCACCAGATCCGGCGCGGCTTGCCGTGCTCGGGCTCGTCGAGCGGCAGGAACCAGAAATCGAGGATGTCGCGGATGGCCGCCGTGCCGCCCGCGCCGCTCACGGCATGTCCTTCTTGCCGTAGACCAGCCGCACGCCGGCATCCTCCGGGATCGGCGGCATGGTGGCATCCCATGCCTCCCAGGCCGAGCGCAGCTCCGCCAGCCGCTCGGGATGGCGCTTGCCGAGATTGGCGCGCTCGCGTTCGTCGCTCACCACGTCGAACAGGTATTCGTGCTCGTCGACCTTCAGGTATTTCCAGCGACCTGAGAGCATGGCGCGCTGCTGCTTGTGCTTCATGCGCCAGAACAGCGGCCGTTCGGTGACGGCGCCCGGCTCGCCGAGCTGTCCGACCAGCGACAGGCCGTCGCTCGGATAGTCGGGATGCGCCGAGGTGCCTGCGGCCTCGAGGAAGGTCGGCACCCAGTCCATGGTGATCGCCGGTTGCTCGGTCACCGTGCCGGCCGGCGTGCGCGCCGGCCAGCGCACGACGTACGGCACGCGGATGCCGCCCTCCATCAGGTCCATCTTTCCGCCCACCAGCGGCCAGTTGTCGGAGAAGCGCTCGCCGCCATTGTCGCTGGTGAAGACGACGATCGTGTCCTGCGCGATGCCGCCGTCGTCGAGCGCGGCCAGCACGCGGCCGATACCCTCGTCCATATGGTGGATCATGCGCCGGTAGGCGTGGATGTTGCCGCCGTCGAGGTGATAGATCGGCCGGGCCTTGCCGAACGACTTGGCCAGCTCGCCGTCGTCGCGAGTCTCCCACGGCCAGTGCGGCGCGGTGTAGTGCAGGCTGAGCAGGAAGGGTTGGCGCGCGCGCGCGGAGCGCTGCACGAAATCGACCGCGCGGGCGCTCAGCAGGTCGGTGAGGTAGCCGTCGCGGTGGATCTCGCTGCCGTTCTCGAACAGGTCGTGCGTGCCGAAGCTGTCCTGGTGCGTGAAATAGTCGACGCCGCCGGACAGCGGGCCGAAATGCTCATGATAGCCGCTCAGGAGTGGGCCGAAGGTCGGTGGGAAGCCCAGATGCCACTTGCCGACCAGGGCGGTGCGGTATCCCGCCTCGGCCAGGCGCGAGGCCAGCGTCGGATGGTCGGGCGGCAGGCCGATCACCTTGTCGCCACGCATCGTGCTGCCGATCGGCTCCTCGGCCGCGCCGCGGATGCGATACTGGTAGCGGCCGGTCGCCAGCGCGAAGCGCGTCGGCGAGCAGACGGCGGAGTTGGCATAGCCGCGCGTGAAGCGCAGGCCCTCGGCCGCCATGCGGTCGATATTGGGCGAGACCGGGACGCGGCCGCCATAGCAACCGAGGTCGGCGTAGCCGAGATCGTCGGCGAGAATGAAGATGAAGTTCGTCGGCATGATGCTGGAGCTTATCGCGTTGCCGACCGCGGCACGACCGTCATGACGCCGACTTTTCCGACAGGCGCCAAGCGGCCGGCGCCTTGTCGAGCTCGCCGCGGAAGGCCCGCGTGAAGGCTGGCGTGTCGGCATATCCCAGAAGATCGGCGATCTCGGCGAGCGGCAGGCCGGTCCCGGCAAGAAGTTGCCGGGCGATGCGCACGCGCACCCGCAACAGCTCCGCGCGAGCCGTCGTGCCATCGAGGGCAAGACGCCGATTGAGCGTCCGCCGGCTCAGCCCCACCGCGTCGGCCACCCGCTCCACGGTAGGGCTGCCTTCCAGGATCGCCTGGACGCAGGCGCGCCTGACCTGGCTCGCCGCGTCGAGCGGCTGGCGATCCACCGCCCGGACGAGGAGATCGGGCAGCGGCTTGGCTCGCGGGCGCACCGCTCGCTTCAGCCAGCCGGCGTCGAACGCCAGCGCGTTGTATTCGCTATCGAAGTGCACGGCGGTGCCGAACGCTCGGACATAAGGGCGGCGGTCCGGCGGCGGCCGTCGGGAGAGTCCGACGTCGAACGGCTGCCACGTGCTCCCGCAAAGTTCGCGCAGGATGTTGAAGCAGGCACACATGGTGAGGTCGGCGATCTCGGCGGCGCCATCGCGCAAGTCGCCGAGCGCGACGGTCGAGAGTACGGCGATCCCCTCTTTTTCGACGAGAGTCGGTACGGTGGCCCTGTCATGCATGTGCAAGGCGAGGATCAGGCCGCGCAACGCGGCGCCGACATCGCGGGCGGTACGGGCCAGCTTTCCGATAGGGCCGAGCGTTCCGAGGCCGACCGTCCGGCCGAGCAGCAGCCCGATCTGAGGGCATGCCGCACGCTCTGCGCCGAGAGCGAGCAAGCGCCCTGCCTGCACGATCCCGATCTGCGCGTCGGCATCGTCCAGCGTCCCGAGGGGCAGGCCGACCTCTTCGAGGATCGGGTCGAGAGGGACGCCGAAAGTAGCGAGGGTGGCTTGCAAGCCGCCGAAGGGCGAGGCGCGCAGCATGCCCTCCGCAAGGACGGGCAAACCGGTGAGCTCGTGGATCATGCCGGACATGGCGCGGCACTTCGGCTGGAGGATCTGAACTCCCTCGATTTTCGCGTTGATGGCGCGAAATGACAACGGGAGATCGGGAGTTTCCGACTAGGCTCGAGCATGCAAAAGACGTCACTTGCGCGACGCTCGCTGCTTGGCCGCGTGTTGCTCGCCACCTCCGCGCTTCTCGGCTTCGCTGCTCATGAAGTGCATGCCCAGCAGGTCACCGGTACCCTCGGCTCGCCGGATGCCACGACGACGATTCCGGGAACGCAGCTTCCCGCGCCGCCCCCGCCGTTCGGCGGCACGATCAAGAATGACGCCTTGCAGTCGACGCCATGGTGGGCACCGCGCGTTGCGCCGCCAAAGAACGCACCGAACGTGCTGCTCATCATCACCGACGACGCGGGCTTCGGCGTACCCAGCACCTTCGGCGGCGTGATCCCCACGCCGTCCATGGATCGCGTCGCGAACGAAGGATTGCGCTTCAATCGAATGTTCTCGACGGCGCTTTGCTCGCCCACACGGGCTGCATTGCTGACCGGCCGCAACCACCATTCCGTCGGCTTCGGCGTGATCTCCGAACAATCGACCGGCTTTCCGGGCTACAACAGCATCATCGAGCCCGACTCGGCGACGATCGGGCGCATGCTGGTCGACAATGGCTACAGCACCTCGTGGTTCGGCAAGGATCACAATGTTCCTGCGTTCCAGGCCAGCCAGGTCGGACCGTTCGACCAGTGGCCGATCGGCATGGGCTTCCAGTATTTCTATGGGTTCATCGGCGGCGACGCCAACCAGTGGCAGCCGAATCTCTTCCGCAATACGACGCAGATCTATCCCTTCGAAGGCAAGCCGCCGGGAACCTGGAACCTCGTCACCGCGATGGCCGACGACGCCATCGACTGGATGACGCGGATGCACCAGACCGATCCGAGCCGACCGCTCTTCATCAAGTACGCTCCGGGTGCCACGCACGCGCCACACCATCCGACGAAGGAGTGGGTGGACAAGATCCATGCGATGAAGCTGTTCGACGACGGCTACGAGAAGCTGCGCGAACGCATCTTCGCGAACCAGAAGCGGCTGGGGCTCGTGCCGGCCGATGCCAAGCTGACGCCATGGCCGGCGGAAATGCTGAAGCCGTGGGACAAGCTTTCCGAGGAGGAGAAGAAGCTCTTCATCCGGCAGGTCGAGGTCTTTGCCGCCTACGCGGCCTACAGCGATCACGAGATCGGCCGGGTCATCCAGCAGTTCCAGGAGCTCGGTCGGCTCGACAACACGCTCGTCATCTACATCAACGGCGACAACGGCACGAGCGCCGAAGGCGGCCCGAACGGAACGCCCAACGAGGTCGCGTTCTTCAACGGCGTGCAGGTGCCGGTCGACGCGCAGATGAAATGGTACGACGTCTGGGGTACGGAGCAGACCTACAACCACATGTCGGCGGGCTGGTCGTGGGCTTTCGATACGCCCTTCGACTGGTTCAAGCAGAACGCCTCGCGGCTCGGCGGCATCAACCAGAACATGGCGGTCTCCTGGCCGGCGCGCATCAAGGACAAGGGCGCCCTGCGCGAGCAGTTCGTCCATGTCATAGACGTCGTGCCGACGATCCTGGAGGCCGCCGGCCTGCGCGCGCCCGAGACCGTCGACGGCATCCGGCAGAAGGCGATCGAGGGAACGAGCTTCCTCTATACGTTCGACGCCGCCAACGCCAAGACGCCGTCGCGCCATACGACCCAATACTTCGAGATGATGGGTCAATGGGCTCTCTACGAGAACGGATGGTTGCTCAGCACCAAGGTCAATCGCGCGCCCTGGGAGGCGTTCGGTCCCGCCAACCCCGATCCGCTGAACCGGCAGATCTTCCAGCTTTATGACCTCGGCAAGGATTTCAATCAGGTGGAGGATGTGGCCAGCCGTTATCCGCAGAAGGTCGAGGAGATGAGGAAGGCCTTCCTTGCCGAGGCAGAGAAGCACCAGGTTCTGCCGCTCGACGCGTCGGTGGCGGCACGCATCGTTGCTCCCCGGCCGAACATCACCGCGGGCCGCACCGAGTTCGTCTATACGCGGCCGATGGTCGGCCTGCCGCAGGGCGATTCACCGTTCCTGCTCGACAGCTCCTACACCATCACGGCGGAGGTCACCGTTCCCCCCGACGGGGGCAAGGGCATGATCGTCACGTCGGGTGGCCGGTTCGGCGGCTATGGCTTCTACCTGCTCGACGGCAAGCCGGTGTTCCTGTGGAACCTGGTCGACCTGGAGCGCCTCAAATGGGAGGCAACCGAACGCCTGGCGCCGGGTCACCATACGCTGACGTTCGACTTCAAGTACGATGGGCTCGGCGTCGGCACGCTGGCGTTCAACGACTTCAGCGGCGTCGGCAGGCCCGGCACCGGCACGCTGTCGGTCGACGGCAAGGTCGTGGCGACGAAGCGCATGGAACGCACTCTCCCCATGATCCTGCAGTGGGACGAGAGCTTCGATATCGGCTCCGATACCCTGACCGGCGTGAACGATGCGGACTACAAGCCCCCGTTCGCGCTCAGCGCCAAGCTCGACAGGCTGACGGTCAAGATCGACCGCCCGACCCTGTCGCCGGACGATGTCCGCCGGCTCAAGGAAGCCGCGGCCAAGGCCAGCGACGCCCGCTGACGCTCCTGCTCGTGTCGCGTCTCAGCGTGCGGGTGGGTGGAGAACGGCTCGTCGAGGTTCAGCCCAGCTCGTACGCCGAGATCAGCCACGGCTCGTGCTTGGCGGCGTCGATCCATTCCTTCATCGCCGGCTGCGCGAGCACGGCATTGCAGTAGGCGTCGGAATCGCTGTCGAGCTTCACGCCGTAGGTGCGGAAGCGGGTCACCACCGGCGCGAACATCGCGTCGGCGGCGCCGAACGCCCCGAACAGGAAGCCGTCGTCCTTCTTGAAGGCGGCGGAGAAACGCTTGCGGCAGTCGCGCCAGATCGAGGTGATGCGCTCGATGTCGGCGCGCACCGCCGGCGTCATGCCCTTGCCGGGATAGGACGCGCGGATGTTCATCGGCATGTTGTTGCGCAGGTCGAGGAAGCCCGCATGCATCTCGGTCGAGATCGAGCGGGCATGCGCGCGCGCGGCGGCCGATGGCGGCCACAGGCCGGCCTCGGGCTTGAGGTCGTTGAGGTACTCCGCGATCGCCAGCGATTCCCACACCGCGAGCCCGCGATGCAGCAGCACCGGCACGCGCCCCGAGGGCGAGTGCTTGCGGATCGCCGCCTGCGTCTCGGGCAGGTCGAGCGGGATGACGATCTCCTCGAACTCGATCCCCGCGATCCTCGCCATCAGCCAGCCGCGCAGCGACCACGACGAGTAGTTCCTGTTGCCGATCACGACCGTGAATTCGGCCATGCCCCCTCCTTACTTGCCAGCCGGCGCGTTTGGCCGGCAATCTCGCTTCTTTGCACTACAGTTTGGTGAGCATGTCCATGGCACTGCCGTTCGTCGACCGGGCGAGTTCTTCGCTGCCGGTGCAGTTTGTCGCCGCGCCCCGGTGGCGTTCGTGGCTCAAGGAGCAGGGCGCGGCGAGCCGCGGCTGGGTGGAATTGCTGGGATTGGCTGGTGCGGCGGGAGATTTTGCCGTCCTCCCGGGTGACGGCGGAAAGACTTTCGGTGCAGTTCTCGTGATGCCGGCGGAGCCGACATTGTGGGACGTTGGCGCCTTGGCCACCCGGCTGCCGCCCGGCACGTGGAGGCTGGGCGACACTGCGCCGCTGTCGCCGACCGATGCCGCCGTCGCGATCGGCCTGGGGGCCTGGCGCTTCGAGCGCTACAAGGCGAAGAAGGCGAAGGACGGCCCGAAGTTCCTGTGGCCGGCGGGCGCCGACAAGGCGCGGGCCACGGCGATGATCGAGGCGATCTGCCTGGCGCGCGACCTCATCACCACGCCATCGTCGGACATGGGGCCGGCCGAGCTCGCCGACGCCGCGCGCGGCCTGGCGAAGAAGCATGGCGCCAGGCTCAAGGTCATCGTGGGCGACGATCTGCTCAAGCAGAACTTCCCGATGATCCACGCCGTGGGCCGCGCCAGCGCACGCGCGCCGCGGCTGATCGATCTCACCTGGGGGCGGCCCAGCCACCCGAAGGTCACGCTGGTCGGCAAGGGCGTGTGCTTCGACACCGGCGGGTTGGACCTCAAGCCGGCGGCCGGCATGCTCAACATGAAGAAGGACATGGGCGGGGCGGCGACGATGATGGCGGTCGCGTCGATGGTCATGGCCTGCAAGCTGCCGGTGCGGCTGAGGCTGCTCGTGCCGGCGGTGGAGAACAGCGTGTCGGGCAACGCCTTCCGGCCGCTCGACGTGGTGCCGACGCGCAAGGGCATCAATGTCGAGATCGGCAACACCGATGCCGAGGGCCGGCTGATCCTCTGCGACGCGCTGCACGAAGGCGCAGCGGAGAAGCCGACCATGATGGTCGATTGTGCGACGCTCACGGGCGCCGCGCGCGTGTCGCTCGGCACCGACCTGCCGGCGCTGTTCTGCAACGACGACGACCTGGCCGACGGCCTGCTCGCCGCGGGCACGGCGGTGGCCGATCCGATGTGGCGCATGCCGCTCTACCGGCCCTATCGCAAGCTGCTCGACAGCAAGGTCGCCGACATCAACAACGTCTCGGCCGGCGCCTTCGGGGGCGCTATCACCGCGGCGCTCTACCTGCAGGAATTCGTACCCGATGATGTGCCTTGGGCGCATTTCGACATGATGGCCTGGAACAACAGCGCGCGGCCCGGCCGTCCCGAGGGTGGCGAAGCCCAGGCCGCCCGCGCTATCTTCGCGACGATAGAACGAAGGGTGAAGTCATGACCTACACGCTCGAGCAGCTCAGCAGCGACATCAAGGCGGCCCTCCAGGCCGATCCCGGGCAGGCCGGCAAGGAGGCGGTGTGCAAGCTCGTCTCCAAGGTGTGCCTCGACAAGGAGTTCGTCGCACAGCATCTCACGCCGGAGAACTGCAAGCCGCGCCGTGTGCTGTACGAGGACCCCGATCTCGGCTTCTGCGTCTGCGGCCACGTCTACATGAAGCCCGCGCACGGCGAGCCGCACGACCACGGCTCGAGCTGGGCGATCTACGGCCTCGCCGAGGGCGACACAGAGATGACCGACTGGAAGGTCGTGCGCGCGGGCGACGGCACCAGCCCGACCCTGGTCGAGCCCGAGAAGGTCTACACGCTGCGCCCCGGCGACGCGCATTTCTACGACGTGCACGTCATCCATTCGCCCAAGCGCGACACCGTCACCAAGCTGGTGCGCATCGAGGGCGGCAACCTCGACCGCATCAAGCGGTCCAACATCAAGGCTGCTTCGAAAGTGATGGCGTAGGATAGGACAAAGATCCGTCGTCCCGAGCGACGCCGAGGGACCTCTTCATGGCTGCTGCCGCATGAAGAGGTCCCTCGGCTACGGTCGGGACGACGGGAAATCGTTCAATACCCTGTCTTCGCGTCCACCGTGTTCTTCAGCGGCTGGCCCGCGCGCAGCGCCTTGATGTTGTCGATCACGCCGGGCGAGGCGGTGCGGGGGTTGGTGTACCCGGCCATGTGCGGGGTGATGTGCACCCGGGGATGCGTCCAGTAGCGATGCTCCGGCGGCAGGGGCTCGACGTTGAACACGTCGAGCGCGGCGCCGCCGATGTGACCCGAATCGAGCGCGGCCAGCAGGTCGTCGTCGACCACATGGCCGCCGCGGCCCATGTTGATCACGAAGCAACCCTTGGGCAGCGCGGCGAACAGGGTCTTGTCCATGATGCCGCGCGTCTCGCGCGTGAGCGGCAGCACGTTGACCAGGATGTCGGTGCGGGCGAGGAATTTCGGCAGGCCATCGGCGCCGTGAAAGGTCTCGACGCCGGGCAGGGTCTTGGCAGTGCGGCTCCAGCCGGCGGTCGGGAAGCCCAGCGCCGCGAACTTCCGCGCCGTGTCCTGCCCGATCGTGCCCAGCCCCATGACGCCGATGCGACGGTGGATGGTGTCGACGAATTCCTCGGGCTTCCACTGCTGCGCGCGCTGGCTCGCGGCATATTTCTCGATGTCGCGATGGTGCCACAGGCCCCAATAGAGCGCGTACTCGCTCATCTGGCCGACCAGGCCCTCATCCATGATGCGCGTGATCGCCACGTCGGGCAGCTTGTCGTCGGCCAGCAGGTGATCGACGCCCATGCCAAGCGACACGATCATCTTCAGGTTCCTGAACGAGGCGAGCAGCCCGGGCGTGGGCTTCCAGGCCAGCGCGATCTCGATGTCGTCGGTGTTGCCCAGACCGGCGCGCAAGGTGCGGAAGTCGATCGGACCCAGCCCCTCGGCGAGCAGCTTGTTCCACGCCAGCCCGTCGGTGTCGCGGCTGATATACGCAATGGCCCCCGCCATGAACTCCCCCTCTACGCAACCGTCTCGAGATTGAACGCCGCCGCGATCAGCGCCTTCGTATAGGGCGTCTGCGGCGCGTCGAACACCTGCTGCGCGGTGCCGCGCTCGACGACCTGGCCGTTGCGCAGCACCACGACCTCGTCGGCCAGCGCGCGT
Source organism: uncultured Rhodospirillales bacterium (assembly GCA_945957125.1). Lineage (GTDB taxonomy): Bacteria > Pseudomonadota > Alphaproteobacteria > Reyranellales > Reyranellaceae > Reyranella. The sequence goes on from CAMFJT010000032.1 coordinate 9,570, forward strand.
ACAACCTTGAGGTCGTGGCTGATGAACAGGTAGGCGAGCCTGTGGCGACGCTGCAGGTCGCGCAAGAGGTCGACGATCTGCGCCTGCACGCTCATGTCGAGCGCCGAGGTCGGCTCGTCGAGCACGATGAAGCGCGGCTTCAGCACGAGCGCGCGAGCGATCGAGATGCGTTGGCGCTGGCCGCCGGAGAATTCGTGCGGGTAGCGCTCGCGCGCCGCGGGATCGAGCCCAACCTCGCGCAGCGCCTCGTCGATCAGCCGCGCGCGCTCCTCGGGCGTGCCGATGCCATGCACCTCCAGCCCCTCGCCGATGATCTGCGCCACCGACATGCGCGGGCTGAGCGAGCTGAACGGATCCTGGAAGACGATCTGCATCTGCCGGCGCAGCGGACGGATGTCGCGCTGGCTGAGCGCCTGCAGGTCGCGGCCGTCGAACACGATGCCGCCCTCGCTGCGCTCCAGCCGCAGCAGCGCGAGGCCGAGCGTCGTCTTGCCCGAGCCCGATTCGCCGACCAGCCCGATCGTATGCCCTTCGCGAAGCGCGATGCTGACGCCGTCGACCGCCTTCACGTAGCCGACCGTCCGGCGCAGCACGCCGCGCTTGATCGGGAAGTGCACCTTCAGATCGTCGAGCCGCAGGATCTCCGGCGCCTCCGGATCGGCCGTGGCCGGCCGGCCCTTCGGCTCTGCCGACAGGAGATGCTTCGTGTAGGCATGCTGCGGCCGGTCGAACACCTCGGCCACCGGCCCCTGCTCGACGATCTCGCCCCTGGTCATGACGCAGACCCGGTCGGCCACCTTGCGCACGATGCCGAGGTCGTGGGTGATGAACAGCAAGGCCATGCCGTACTTTGCCTGCAGGCTCTTCAGAAGCTTCAGGATCTGCGCCTGGATGGTGACGTCGAGCGCCGTGGTCGGCTCGTCGGCGATCAGCAGGTCGGGCTCGTTGGCCAGCGCCATGGCGATCATCACCCTCTGGCGCTGGCCGCCGGAGAGCTGGTGCGGATAGGCGCCGAGCCGCTCGGCGGCGTTGGGGATGCCGACCTGCTCGAGCAACTCGAGCGTGCGCTTGCGGGCAGCCTCGCGGCCGAGCCCCTTGTGCAGGATCAGCACCTCGTTGACCTGCCGCTCGATCGTGTGCAGCGGGTTGAGCGAGGTCATCGGCTCCTGGAAGATCATCGACACGCGGTTGCCGCGCACCGCCAGCAGCTCGCGCGGCGGTGCGCCGACCAGCTCGCGGCCCTGGAAGCGGATCGAGCCGGTCGGATGGCGCGCCTGCGGATAGGGCAGGAGCTGCAGCACCGAGAGTGCGGTCACCGACTTGCCCGAGCCCGATTCGCCGACCAGCGCCAGCGTCTCGCCGCGCGCGATGTCGAAGCTCACGCCCTTGACCGCCTGGACGGCGTTCGCGCCGGCGCCGAAGGCGACCGAGAGGTCCCGGACCTCGAGCAGGGCGGGCTCGCTCATGCCAGCACCTTGCGCGGGTTGAAGGCGTCGCGCACCGCCTCGCCGATGAACACCAGCAGGGTCATCATGACGGCGATCACGGCGAAGCCGGTGAAGGCGAGCCACGGGGCGTTGAGGTTGTTCTTGCCCTGCAGCAGCAGCTCGCCCAGCGAGGGCGAGCCGACCGGCAGGCCGAAGCCCAGGAAGTCGAGCGCCGTCAGCGTGGTCACGGAGCCGGCCAGGATGAAGGGCAGGAAGGTCAGGGCCGAGGTCATGGCGTTGGGCAGGATGTGCCGGAACATGATGCGCACGTCCACCATGCCGAGCGCCCGGGCGGCCCGCACATAGTCGAAGTTCCGCCCGCGCAGGAATTCCGCCCGCACCATGCCGACCAGCGCCATCCAAGAGAACAGCAGCATGATGCCGAGCAGCACCCAGAACCCCGGCTGGATGAAGCTCGCCAGGATGATCAGGATGTAGAGCGTCGGCATGCTCGACCAGATCTCCAGGAAGCGCTGGAACAGAAGGTCGACCCAGCCGCCGAAATAGCCCTGCAGCGCCCCGGCGGCGATGCCGATGATCGAGCTCAGGATCGTCAGCACGAGGCCGAACAGCACGGAGATGCGGAAGCCATAGATCAGCCGGGCAAGCACGTCCCGTGCCTGGTCGTCGGTGCCGAGCAGGTGCGCGAGCGAGGGCGGTTGCAGCGACTTGCGGCCCTCGCCGCCGATCACCGTGGCGTAGCCGTAGCGGATCGGCGGCCAGACGATCCAGCCCTTCTTCTCGATCAGCTCCTGGACCTCGCGATCGGAATAGACCGCGTTGGTCGGGAAATCGCCGCCGAACGTCGTCTCGGGATAGTCGCGGACCAGCGGGAAATAGAAGCTGCCGTCGTAGCGGATCAGGATCGGCCGATCGTTGGCCAGCAGCTCCGCGCCGAGCGAGAGCACGAACAGCAGGCTGAAGAGCGCGAGCGAGACCATGCCGCGCCGGTTGGCGCGGAAGATCGCGAGGCGGCGCCGGGTCAGCGGGGTCATCAGGCGCGCGCCTCGAAATCGATGCGTGGATCGATGATCGTGTAGAGCACGTCGCCCAAGAGGCCGATCAACAGGCCGAGCAGGCCGAAGAAGTACAGCGTGCCGAACATCACCGGATAGTCGCGGTTGAGCGCCGCCTCGAAGCCCAGCAGGCCGATGCCGTCGAGCGAGAAGATCACCTCGATCAGCATCGAGCCGGTGAACAGCACGCCGATCAGCGCCGCGGGGAAGCCCGAGATCGGGATCAGCATGGCGTTGCGGAAGACGTGGCCGTAGAGCACGCGGCTCTCGACCAGCCCCTTGGCGCGGGCGGTGATCACGTACTGCTTGTTGATCTCCTCGAGGAAGGAATTCTTGGTCAGGAAGGTGAGCGTGGTGAAGCCGCCGATGGTCATCGCCAGGATCGGCAGCGCCATGTGCCAGAAATAATCGAGCACCTTGTCGACCGGCCCGAGCTGGTGCCAGTCCTCCGACACCAGCCCACGCAGCGGGAACCATTTGACGTAGCTGCCGCCCGCGAACAGCACGACCAGCAGCAGTGCGAACAGGAAGGCGGGGATGGCGTTGAGCACGATCAGCGTGCTCGACGTCGCGAGGTCGAAGCGCGAGCCGTCGCGCACCGCCTTCCGAATGCCGAGCGGAATGGAGACGAGGTAGACCAGCAACGTCGTCCACAGGCCGAGCGAGATCGAGACCGGCATCTTCTCGATCACCAGGTCGACCACGCGCCGGTTGCGGAAGAAGCTCTCGCCGAAGTCGAACACGAGATAGTTCTTCATCATCAGGAAAAAGCGCTCGTGCACCGGCTTGTCGAAGCCGTACATCTTCTCGATCCGCTCGATCAGCTCTTTCGGCAGGCCGCGCGCGCCGCGATAGGTGCCGGCGCCGCCGCCCGACGTATCGGCCTGGGTGCGTGCGCTGGTGTCGCTGACATTGCCGGAGAAGCGGTCGGTCGCGTTGCTGCCGGTGCCCTGGATCTGCGACAGCATCTGCTCGACCGGCCCGCCGGGGGCTGCCTGGATGATCGCAAAATTGAGCACCATGATGCCGAGCAGGGTCGGCACCATGAGCATCAGGCGGCGCAGGACGTAGGACAGCATCCGACGGGCAGGCTATTTCTTGTCGGGCGCCGGCAGGGCCTTTTCCCGGGCGCCGTCGATCCACCAGGTGTCGAGCGCGACCGGTGCATACTTCGCGCTCTTCGACGGCCGGGCGAATTTGTTCCAGTAGGCGACGTAGGCCTTGTTGCTGTGCCACGCCGGCACGACGAAGTGGTTCCACAGCAGAACGCGGTCGAGCGCCCGCGTGACGGCGATCAGGCTCTCCCGGTCGGGCGCGGCGATCAGCTTCTCGATGAGTTGGTCGATCGCGGCATCCTTGATGCCGACCGTGTTGCGGCTGCCCGGCGTGTCGGCGGCCTTCGAGCCCCAGAAGTCGCGCTGCTCGTTGCCCGGCGACAGAGACTGGCCGAAACCGTCGGACATCACGTCGAAGTCGAACTCGTCCTCGCGCCGCTTGAACTGCGCGGTGTCGACGGTGCGCACGTTCATCTCGACGCCGATCCGCTCGAGGTTCTGCTTGTAGGGCAGCGCGATGCGCTCGAAGCTCGCGTCGTTCAGAAGCATCTCGAAGGCGAGCTTCTTGCCCGACTTGTCGGTCATCTTGCCGTCCTTGACCTCCCAGCCCGCCTCCTTGAGGAGCTGCAGCGAGCGGCGCGCCAGCTCGCGCACGTTGCCGGTGCCGTCGGTGAGCGGCAGCTTGAATTCCTTCGTGAAGACCTCGTCCGGGATCTTGCCCTTGAGCGGCTCGAGATACTTCAGCTCCGCCGGCGCGGGCAGGCCGGAGGACGCGAGCTCGGAGTTGCCGAAGAACGAGTCGTTGCGCTTGTACATGCCGTAGAAGAGATTCTTGTTGCTCCATTCGAAGTCGAACATCCCGGCGATCGCCTCGCGCACGCGGCGGTCCTTGAAAAGCTCGCGGCGGAGATTGAAGCTGAAGCACTGCATGCCGGTCGGCAGCTCGTGCGCGATCTCGGCCTTGACGATGCGGCCGTCCTTGACCGGCGGGATGTCGTAGGCGGTCGCCCAGTTGCGCGCGATGTTTTCCTGGCGCACGTCGATCTCGCCCGCCTTGAAGGCCTCGAACTGCACCGTGACGTCGCGATAGTATTCGTAGCGGATCGTGTCGAAGTTGTTGCGGCCGCGCGACAGCCAGAGGTCCTTGCCCCACCAGTCGGGCATGCGCCGATAGGTGATCGAGCGGCCGATGTCGAACGACTCGACCTTGTAGGGTCCGCTGCCCAGCGGCACCTCGAGCGAGACCTTCTCGAAGTCGCGCGAGGCCCACCATTTGGACGGCAGGATCGGAAGCTGCCCGACGATCAGCGGCAGCTCGCGGTTGGTGGCGTCGCGGAAGGTGAACTTGACCTTCCGGTCGCCGACCTTCTCCGCCTTGAGCACGTCGTGATAGTAGAGGGCATAGAGCGGCTGGCCCTTGGCCTTGAGGATGTCGAAGCTGAAGATCACGTCCTCGACCGTGATCGGCGTGCCGTCGTGCCAGCGCGCCTGCGGGCGCAGCGCATAGGCCACCCAGGACCGGTCCTCCGGCCATTCGATCGTCTCGGCGATCAGCCCGTACTCGGTCGAGGCCTCGTCGCGCGACGACCAGCACAGCGTGTCCCACAGCGCGCTGATGCCGGCGGCCGGCACGCTCTTGACGATGAAGGGATGCAGCGAGTCGAACGTGCCGCGCGCGCCGTAGCGCACCGTGCCGCCCTTGGGGGCGTCGGGATTGACGAAATCCGGCGGTCCGGCATCCGGCCCGTACTTGGGCTCGCCATGCATGGCGAAGCCGTGGCTGGTGTGGATCTTGGACGCGTCCTGCGCCCGGACGATGGCCGGCGCCGCCAGCCACAAGGCGGCACTGCCCGCCAGAACTCCGCGCCGTCCGATCGCCATTTACCGCGCTCCCAAAGCCAGCCCCTATATAGCGCGGGCAAGTTGGGCCGCACTATGGCTGCAGCCTCACATCGGTGTCGGGTTCGGGCTACTCTTCCATGAAGCGGCGGACCGTGCTGCGCATCGCACGGTCGGTGACCGACTCCGCGAGCTCCGAACGCCGTCGGCGGTCTTCCTCGACGACAGAGTTGACCGCAGCCTTGGCAGCCGCGCCGGCTTCCCGCAGCTTGTCGAGGCGCTTCGCCGCATCGGCCGCGGGAAGGCGGGCCGGCGTGACATTGACGAAGAGAGGCGGGTTCGTTTTCTGGTTGCTCATTCTCTTCACCGGATCTTCAAGGCGCTCTGAATCAGGGAGCCCATCACTTCTGAAGCAGTTTCGGCCAGTTCAGTCACTGTTTCCACATCGAACTTGAAGTATTCCAGGGCCAGGTCGCTATCGACCGCCAGCACCCCGATTGTCTCCGTAGCTGCTTCGGCGGTCGAAATAGGAATGGCAAGGCACCACTTCAAGTCGCTGCGGACCAAGGCCTTTCGATAGCGATCCCCCGGTTCCGATAGCCCGGCCGCGGGGTCGAAAGGTATCGGCGAGAGCACCGGTCGTTTCTGCGTTACGGCCAAGCCGATGACGCTGGAGGCCTCAGGAAGCAGAAGTTGATCATCAGTGTCTGTCGGCAGGAGATTCCAGCCGTGCTGGATGCGCCAGGAGGCAATGGCCCCAGGGTCGCGCAGCGCCACAAGAACGCGTGTTCGGTGATGGGGAGGCCGCGGGTTTGGCTCCAGCAGCGCGTCTACCAGTTCACCGATGTGCGCGCAGGCATCCTCGATACGCTGCGGCAGGACGAACAGGCGTTCGTTTATCAGCAGCCTTGCCGTCGCTTCGGCGCTGCTGACGCTCGCAGCGACCCTGTCCCGGCCGATGTCGAAATCGACGACCTGGATCTCCGTTTTCAGCGGGAGGATGAAGAGCCGCGGCGCGGCCCTGGTTTCGAGATGCTGCCGTCCAAACATTGCCGATTTGAGGATCGATGCCAGCAGGCCAAGCGGGCCGAGTCCGGCATTCGTCGAGGCATTCGCGCCGGCTTCTATCGTTATCGCCAGCGTGATGGCATCCGGATCGAGCGCACGCTCTTCGTCGAAGGTCCAGGCAGGCAGATTGCTCACGATGCCGCCGTCGATGTACCGGCAGCCTTCTATGTCGCGGTACGAGCAGGCGATCGGCAGCGCGGCCGATGCCGCAACGGCCTCAGCCACCCGCACCGATGGCGTCGCAGTACCGGAGAAGATCTTGAGGCGGCGTGCGGCGACGTCGGTTGCGACGATGCGCAGGGGCATGCCAATCGCTTCGACATCGGCAAACCGAACCGGACCCTCGATTCCAAGCTTCACGGCAAGGGCACGGTCGAGCTTCTCGACGAGGACATCAAGATTGCTCAGGCCTCGGGTGAGCCGCGTTCCGATCCACGCCAGCGTCGCTGCGAAGCACAGGACGAAGAGCAAACCCGCTTCCGACCATGACAGATTGCCGAAGCAGGAGATTGCCAAGGCTGCCGCGGCCGAGGGTACGGCCATCAGAAACAGAGCCACGGCGAGATCGCTGGCGGCCCATCGGGCCAGGGCCAGTCGTCCCCATTGGCGGCCGAAAAAGTCAGTCGCCGCGTCCATCCCCAGAAGCTGCAATATTGGGCTGGTCCCATCTTCGGCGACCAGTTCCTCGGCGCTGTAGCCTGCTGCCACCAGAGCGGCGACGATCGCGCCGGCTGAAGTGCCGGCAACGCCGGCGATCTTGATCTGGGATTCCCGATCGAGTGCCCGGAGGGCGCCCACATGAACAATACCTTTGGCGCCGCCACCTTCGAATACGAGAAAAATCCGCTTTCGATGGGCCATGGGAAGGCATTCTTACGGTTGTGCAGCCTATAAGAATAGCTCTCGATCTAGGTGACTTCCAGCGTCCATTGGCATCAACTCTCGCCCTTGATCCCCGCCTCCTTCACGAGCTTGCCGTAGCGGGCGAAGTCGGCGGCGTAGAGGGCCTGGACCTCGGTCGGGGTGCGCGGGGCGGGGACCTCGCAGGAGGCCTTGTCGAGGCGGTCGCGGGTCTCGGGCTGGGCCGTCACCTTCATGGCCGCGTCGTGGATGCGGCGGACGATGTCGCCCGGCGTGCCGGCGCGCACGGCGATGGTGTACCAGCTCATCACCTCGGCCTCGCCGAAGCCCTGCTCGGTGAAGGTCGGCACGTCGGGCAGGATGCGGCTGCGCTGGCGGCCGATGAAGCCGATGGCGCGCAGCTTGCCCGCCTGCACGTGCTGCAGGGCGAGCGGGCCGGGCAGCAGCCCGACCTGCAGGCGGCCCTCGAGCAGGTCGGTCATGCCCGGCGGGATGCCGCGATAGGGCACCGAGGTCATGTCGAACTTCGCCTCGCTCTTGAGCAGCTCGCAGGCGAGGTGGATCGACGAGCCGTTGCCGGGATTGAGATAGTTGAGCTTGCCCGGGTTGGCGCGGCCGTAGGCGACCAGCTCCTTGAGGTCGCGGACCGGCAGGTCGGCATTCACCGTTGCGACCGAGTTGGCGACGGCAACCAGCGCCACGCCCTGGAAATCCTTCAGCGGGTCGTACGATACCGGCTGCAGCAGCGGCGCCACGACATGGGCAAGGGTTGCGATCACCCAGGTATAACCGTCGGCCGGCGCCTGCGGGATCATCGCGGTGGCCAGGGTGCTGTTCGCGCCCGGCCGGGGATCGACCACGATCGGCTGGCCGAGCTCGGTCACCATCGGCTCGGCGACCGCGCGGGCCACGATGTCGACGATGCCGCCGACCGGATAGGGCACCAGGAAGCGGATCGGCTTGCCGGGCCAGCCTTGCGCCAGCGTCGGCCGCGCGGACAGGGCGATGCCGCCGGCAATCGCCGCGCGACGGGTCATGGCAATCATGGTCAGTCCGCCTTGAAGCCGGAGGCGCGGATCACCGGGCCCCATTTTTCGTCGTCGGCGCGCAGGATCCGCGCCATGTCCGCGGGGCCGCGGCCGGTCACCTGCAGGCCGAGCGTCTCGAGCTTCTGGCGGACGTCGGGCTGGCGCACGGCCTCGATGGCGGCGGCGGCCTGCCGGTCGATGATCGCCTGGGGCGTGCCGGCCGGCGCGAACAGCCCGTACCAGGCCGACCCTTCGATGTCGTAGCCGCTCTCCTTGAAGGTCGGCACCTGCGGGAATTGCGCCAGCCGCGCGGCGCTCGACACCGCGAGCATGCGCCCCTTGCCGGACGCCGCCAGCGTGCCCCAGTCCGCGACCGCCAGCACCGCCGCCGGGATCTCGCCCGACATCATCGCCTGCATGACGCTCGCCGTTCCCTTGTAAGGCACGTGGGTGAGCTGCAGGCCGGCCGTCTTCGCGAACATCAGGCCGAAGAAATGCGGCAGGCTGCCGGCGGCGGCCGACGCGAAGTTGGCATAGGCGCCGCCCTTGCGGACCAGGGCGGCATAGTCGGCGAGGGTCTTCGCGGGCACGTCCGCACCGACCCCAAGCGCGAGGTCGAACGTGGCCATCTCGGCGACCGGCGCGAAGTCCTTGAACGGGTCGTAGTCGAGCTTGCCGTAGGAATGCGGGAACGCGACCATGTTGGCCAGCGGCGTCATCAGCAGGGTGTTGCCGTCGGGCGGTGCCGCCTTGACGTTCAGGCAGGCGACGATACCGGCGGCACCCGTCTTGTTCTCGACCACGACCGGGCGGCCCAGCGCGACGCGCATCCTGTCCGCGACCAGCCTGGTCAGCGTGTCGCTGCTGGCGCCGGGCGGGTAGCCTAGGACGACGCGCAGCGGCGTCTCCTCGGCCCTGGCGCCGCCGGCCAGCGCGAGCGCGCCGGCGAGCGTTGCGCGACGGTTCAACCGCATCGTTCCTTCCTCCCGAAGCCCCTTTTTCGGCAAGCTAAGGTCTGCCCGCGAAATTGTCATCCGATGCGAAATTGACTTCGCGCGCCGCCGGTCGCAGGTTCCGGGCATGACCGACACCACCGATTTCGCGCCGGAGTTCGATGCTCCGATCGACTACATGCGGCGCACGCGGGAATATTACCTCAAGCTGGGATACGACAATCCCTATCGGTGGGCGCATTACGTCGACGCGCCCTTCACGCCGCTGAAGAAGCCGCTGAAGGACAGCACGCTGGCACTGATCAGCACGGCGGCGCCCTACCAGCCCGACAAGGGCGATCAGGGGCCGGGCGCGCTCTACAACGCGGGCGCCAAGTTCTACACGGTCTATTCCGGCGACACGGACGTCGATCACGACACCCGCATCAGCCATATCGGCTACGACCGCAAGCATACGACGGCCAAGGATTCCAACACCTGGTTCCCGCTGCCGCTGATGCGCACGTTCGCGGCGCAAGGCCGCTTCAAGCTGGCGAAGCGCTTCCACGGCGCGCCGACCAACCGCAGCCAGAGGGTCACCCTGGAGACCGACGCGCCGGAGATCCTGGCGCGCTGCCGGCAGGACCAGGTCGACGCCGCGCTGCTCGTCCCGACTTGACCCGTCTGCCACCAGACCGTGAGTCTGGTCGCCCGATATCTCGAACGGAACGGCATCCCGACGATCGTCATGGGAGCTGCCAAGGACATCGTCGAATGGGCCGGCGTGCCGCGCTTCCTGTTCAGCGACTTCCCGCTCGGCAATTCTTGCGGCAAGCCGCACGAGCCGGACACGCAGGGCTTCACGCTCGACCTGGCGCTGAAGGTGCTGGAGAGTTCGGTGGGGCCGCGCACGACGGTGCAGTCGCCGCTGCGCTGGAACGACGACGGCGACTGGAAGAACGACTACAACAACGTCGATCGCATGCCGCCCGAGGAAGTCGCCCGGCGTCGCGCCGAGAACGACAAGATCAAGCAGACCGCGCTGGCCCAGCGCCAGAAGGCGGGCGTCGCCTGAGGCCGTTGGAAAGATTAAGTGTGAGATGAGCAAACCCTTCGCCGGCGTGAAGATCCTCGACTTCACGCGTGTCCTCGCAGGTCCCTACGCCTCCTACCAGCTCGCGCTGCTGGGAGCCGACGTGATCAAGGTCGAATCGCGCGAGGGCGACGACATGCGCTACGGCAACCGCGCCGATGCGTGGGAGAAGCGCGGGCTGGCCGCGCCGTGGGTCGCGGTCAATGCCGGCAAGCGCTCGATCATCATGGACCTCAAGCAGCCCAGGGCGATCGAGGTCATCAAGCGCATGGTGCCCAAGGTCGACGTGGTGATGGAGAACTTCCGCCCCGGCGTGATGGACAAGCTCGGCATCGGCTACGACACGCTGAAGGCGATCAACCCGCGCCTGATCTACGCCGCGGTCTCCGGCTTCGGCCAGGTCGGCCCCGACAAGGCGACGGCGGCGTTCGATGGCATGATCCAGGCGATGTCGGGGCTGATGTCGATCACCGGCTTCCCGTCCAACGGGCCGACCCGCGTGGGCTTCGCCGGCGCCGACGTGATGAGCGGTTTCACCGGCGCCTTCGGCGTCGCCTCCGCGCTCTACCAGCGCACCCACACCGGCAAGGGCCAGCTCGTCGACGTGTCGATGATCGACGCCGTGACCGGCTTCCTCGCCCAGCAGTTCACCGAGCACATGATGACCGGCCGGGTGCACGAGCAGGCGCAGAACCTCTCTGTCACGCGCAAGCCGACCGGCGACCTGTTCAAGACCAAGGACGGCTGGATGGTGCTGGCGGTGATGACCGAGCCGCAGTTCCACCGCCTGATGAAGCAGCTCGGCCGCGAGGACGCCTCCGCCGATCCGCAGTTCAAGGACTGGCCGACCCGCATCGCCAACAACAAGGCGCTGCACGACATCGTCGAGGCGGCGATGAAGCAGCGCACGTCGGCCGAATGGGCCGAGATCTTCGCGAAGAACGACATCCCGGCCGGCCGCGTGCTGACCATCCCGGAGACGGTCAAGCTCGATCACTACGGCCATCGCACCATCATGCAGACGGTCGAGACCGAGCACGGTCCGATCAAGGTCGTCGGCTCCGGCTTCCGCCTCGAGCACGACGGCGGCTCGATCGAACGCCCGCCGGCGAAGCTCGGCGAGCATACCGACGAGGTGCTGGGCGAGGCGGGCTACTCGGCGGCGGAGATCGCGGAGATGCGGGCGGCGAAGGTCGTCTGATCGGCCCTTTATCGGCTGCCTATCCCAGGAGCCGGGCTGCCTGGCCCTGAGCCGTCAGCAGCCTCACCGCCTTCTTGTCGAATGAAACGAAGGTTTCGCCACCCAGCCAGCGGCCGTCATGGGCGATGACGCCATCGGCGAAATCCCCGCCGGCTTCGAGCATTCGCAGGCCCGCTTCGACCGCCGGGCGGTGGACCGCGATGTTGCGGATGTCGAGCACGGCGCGGATCGCAGCGGCGATGTCGGAGCGCGCAACGCCATAGCTTCGCTCGAGAACCCAGGCGAACTCGCAAAGCGACTGCAGGCTGACCGCCGCGAGCTCGGCCCTTTCAAGGGCCTCGATTGCCACGGGCGTCTGGCCCGGATCGTCCCCGACCATCGCGCGCAGCAGCACGTTGGTATCGACGGTGATCTTCATGACCGTCGCCGGAGACCGGCAGCGGCGCCGGCTTCGGCGACGGCGTCGTTGATCTCTTCGATGGATAGCCGTGCGCCGTTGGTCTTGCCCTTGAGCGCGCCTTGCAGGGTGCGCCAGGACCCCTGCGGCCGTTCGGCCTTCAATTCCGCCCGTCCGTCCGGCAACAGATCCAAATGAATCTTGTCGCCCGGCTGAATGCCCAGGTGCTTCAAGACCTCCTTCTTGAAGGTGACTTGGCCTCGGGCCGTGACTGTCAGGGTGGTCATGGAACATCCTCCGACGGTGCATCTGTCATGTAATGCAAAATTACCTTACTTTCAAGGTGGCGTCTTCATTTTCAGTACGCTTCCTGCAGGCCATTGATTAAGATGCTTGTCGTCCAAGGGGTGCCCCGACAGGGGGCTGAGATACCGACCGCCCGTCCCGGGCAGCGCGGTGACCCTTTGAACCTGATCCGGGTCATGCCGGCGAAGGGACAGGATGCCTCCTTTTGCACGACACGCCGGGTCTCCGTCCGCCTCTTGCTCCAGGAGATCCTCGTCATGGATACCATCATACCGACCCCCAAGGTCACGACCGGCCCGCTGCCGGCCTCGCAGAAGATCTATGTGACGCCCGACGCGGCGCCCGACATCAGCGTGCCCCTGCGCGAGATCACGCTCTCTTCCCCGACCGAACCCAAGGTCCGGGTCTACGACACGACCGGCCCCTACACCGATCCGACGATCGCCATCGACGTGCGCGCGGGCCTTGCCCCGGTGCGGCGCGGCTGGGTGCTCTCGCGCGGCGGCGTCGAGGACTATGACGGCCGGCCGATCCAGCCGATCGACAACGGCAACGTGAAGGCCACCGCGCTGCAGCCCTTCCCGGCTCGCGTCCGGCCGATGCGCGGCCTCGAGGGGCACAAGATCACGCAATACGAGTGGGCGAAGGCCGGCGTGATCACCAAGGAGATGGTCTACGTCGCCGCGCGCGAGAATCTCGGCCGCAAGCAGGCACACGAGCTCGCCAAGGAGCGGCTGGCCGACGGCGAGAGCTTCGGCGCGGCGTTGCCGGAGTTCATCACGCCGGAGTTCGTGCGCAACGAGATCGCGCTCGGCCGCGCCATCATCCCGGCCAACATCAACCATACCGAGCTCGAGCCGATGATCATCGGCCGCAACTTCCTGGTGAAGATCAACGCCAATATCGGCAACTCGGCGGTCACCTCCTCGATGGAGGAGGAGGTCGAGAAGATGGTGTGGGCGATCCGCTGGGGCGCCGACACGATCATGGACCTGTCGACCGGCCGCAACATCCACGACACGCGCGAATGGATCCTGCGCAACGCGCCGGTGCCGATCGGCACCGTGCCGATCTACCAGGCGCTGGAGAAGGTCGGCGGCGATCCGACCAAGCTGTCGTGGGAAGTCTTCCGCGACACGCTGATCGAGCAGGCCGAGCAGGGCGTCGACTACTTCACCATCCACGCCGGCGTGCGGCTGGCGCACGTGCCGCTGACCGCGAGCCGGGTGACCGGCATCGTCAGCCGCGGCGGCTCGATGATGGCGCAATGGTGCCTGACCGAGCATCGCGAGAGCTTCCTTTACGAGCATTTCGGCGACATCTGCGACATCATGCGCAAGTATGACGTGTCGTTCTCGCTGGGCGACGGGCTGCGCCCGGGCTGCAATGCCGACGCCAACGATGCCGCGCAGTTCGCCGAGCTGACGACCCTGGGCGAGCTGACCAAGGTCGCCTGGGACAAGGGCTGCCAGGTCATGATCGAGGGGCCCGGCCACGTGCCGATGCACAAGATCAAGGCCAACATGGACAAGCAGCTCAGGGAGTGCGGCGAAGCGCCGTTCTACACGCTCGGGCCGCTCGTGACCGACATCGCGCCGGGCTACGACCACATCACCTCGGGCATCGGCGCGGCGATGATCGGCTGGTTCGGCACCGCGATGCTCTGCTACGTCACGCCCAAGGAGCATCTCGGCCTGCCCGACAAGGACGACGTGAAGGTCGGCGTGATCACCTACAAGATCGCCGCCCATGCCGCCGACCTCGCCAAGGGCCACCCGGCCGCCCGGCTGCGCGACGACGCGCTCAGCAAGGCACGCTTCGACTTCCGCTGGATCGACCAGTTCAACCTCTCGCTCGATCCCGCGACGGCCGAGAAGTTCCATGACGAGACGCTGCCCAAGGATGCGCACAAGACGGCACATTTCTGCTCGATGTGCGGGCCGAAGTTCTGCTCCATGCGCATCACGCAGGACATCCGCGACTATGCGCAGAAGGGCATGGCGGAGATGAGCGAGAAGTTCAAAGCCGGCGGCAACGAGCTCTACGTGAAGCCGCAGGAGGAAACGACGCGGCAATAGCGGTCCGCCGCAGGCCGCACGGCGAGCGAAGGCGGTCACCGAACCTTCGCCCGGCCGAAACGCCGTCTCAGCATTGAAGGCCGATACTCTCCCGGACGGGGGAGTATGGCCATGCTTGCGAATGGTTCGTGTCGTGCATCCCTGATGGTGGGGGCGGCAGCCGTTGCGCTGGCGCTCGCCGCGCCGGCCGCGGCGCAGACAGCGCCCACGACCCAGGAGTTGCTCGACCAGATCAAGCTCCTGCAGAAGCGGATCGAGCAGCTCGAAGCGAGCCAGAAGCGGGCGGCGACGCGCCCCGCACCCGCGTCGCGAGCGGCCGCCGGCGCGCCGGCAAAGGCGGGTGCGGCGCCGGGCGCCGTGGTCCCGAGCGACGCGCCGGCAGATGGCCCGCCCCCTTCGCCCCCCTCGCCTGCGCCGAGCGGTCCTCCGTCGGGTCTCGCCGGCAACCCAGAAAAGCCGAACGGCAGCTTCATGCTCGGCGCGGCGAAGCTGACGCTCGGCGGCTATGTCGACCTCACCGGCTATTATCGCAGCAGGAACGAGAACCGCGGAACCGGTACCGGCTACAGCAGCATTCCCTTCTATGGGCCGACGCCGCAGGGCAATTCCGGCGAGATCGGGCTCAGCGCGCAGCAGACGCGCCTGACGGGCAAGATCGAAGCGCCGGTCGGGGAGGCCTCGCAGCTCATGGCTTACGTGGAAATGGACTTCAACAACGGGGCGGGCGGCGCCAACTCTGTCCAGTCGAACAGCTATACGCCGCGTCTGCGCCAGGCGTTCGGGACTTACGAAGGCAGCTCCTGGTATCTCCTGGGCGGGCAGGCCTGGAGCTTGGCGACCCCGTTCAAGAAGGGGCTGGGCGCTCTCGGCACGTGGCAGCCGCCGACCATCGATACCAACTACATGGTCGGCTACAGCTATGCCCGCGTTCCGATGGTGCGTGCGGTGAAGGCGTTCGACGGTCTGTCGTTCGGCAGCGTCGCGCTCGGCGTGGAAGCGAACACGCCGCAGACCGTGTTCGGCGGCACCGCGTCCTTGCCGGCCGGCCAGAGCGCGTTCACCCAGTACCCGGGCAACTCCGGGCTCAACCCGCAGGCGAGCTACAGCGTCAACGTCGCGCCGGACCTCATTGCCAAGGTCGCGCTCGACACCGGATTCGGCCACGTGGATGCGTTCGGCGTCGCGCGCTGGTTCCGCAGCCAGGTCGCCTTCGGCAATCAATCCGTCAACTACGACACGTTCGGCGGCGGCTTCGGGGTCAGCGCCTTCATTCCCGTCGGCAAGTGGGCCGATGTAATGGGCAATTTCATGTATGGCAGCGGCATCGGCCGCTACGGTGCCGGCGGCCTGCCCGACGTCACCTTCCAGCAGGACGGCAGCCTTGCGGCCCTGCCGCAGGGCATGGGCACGGTCGGCGTGGTGGGCCATGTCCTGCCGAAGGTGCTGGACCTCTATGGCTTCTATGGCTGGAACTGGATCGGCGCCAGCTACTTCCCGGGCGGCGGCTACGGCAATCCGACCTTCGACAACAGAGGCTGCTTCAATCCCAATGCCGCCAATTCGGGCGGCCAGGGCTGCGCGGGCAACAACCAGACGCTCGGCGAATGGACGGTCGGGTTGAACTGGACGATGCTGAGCGGCCGCTACGGCACGGTCCGCAGCGGCCTGCAATACAGCAACGTCGCCCGCCAGGCCTACGGCGGGTTCGGCGGCGCGCCCGGTGCCGTCGAGAACCTGTTCATGGTCAACCTGCGCTACATTCCTTTCGACTGACGCGCCACGTCGTTATTTTCGCCATTTTTCGACGGTTGACTGCGGCTACTTCCCTGCAGCTCGCCTTGCGCCCGTTCGATCGTCGGGGGAGACTCCGGGCGCTCACTCCGTATGATGGGGGGAGACTGTTTTGGGGGCGCACGGATAGATGTCACGGCTGAGAACCCTACTAGGGATTGGGTTGGGGCTCGCTGTGGTCGCGGGCGCCGGTTGGTACATCACCACCCACATGACCGCGACCCAATCCACTGCCGCCCGCGGTCCGGGCCGATTCGGGCAGGGAATTGCAACGCCGGTCGGCATCGCGACTGCCGCCAAAGGCAACATCCCGATCGTCATCAAGGCGCTGGGAACGGTGACGCCGCTGGCCACCGTTACGGTCAAGACGCAGATCACCGGCCAGCTGGTCGAGGTCCACTTCACCGAAGGCCAGTCGGTCAAGAAAGGTGACCTGCTCGCCGTGGTCGATCCGCGTCCCTACGAGGTCGCGCTCCAGAATGCCCAAGGCACGCTGGCCAAGGACGAGGCCCTGCTCAAGAACGCGCAGATCGACCTGCAGCGCTACACGACGCTGGTCAAGCAGGACTCGATCGCCCGCCAGCAGCTCGATACCCAGGCCGCCCTGGTGCGCCAGTACGAGGCCCAGCTCATCACCGACCACGCCATCGTCGACAGCGCCAAGCTCAACCTCACCTACACCCGGATCGTGGCGCCGGTGACGGGCCGCATCGGCCTGCGCCTCGTCGACCAGGGCAACTACGTCACCATGGGCGATGCGACGGGCATCTGCGTCATCACCCAGATGCAGCCGATCTCGGTGATGTTCACCGTCCCCGAGGATTCGCTGCCGACGGTGCGCAAGCGCCTGCGCGACGGCGCCACCCTGCCGGTGACGGCGCTCGACCGGGCGCAGAAGAACCAGCTCGGCCAGGGCAAGCTCTCGACCATCGACAACCAGGTCGACACGACCACCGGCACGGTGAAGATGCGCGCCGTCTTCGACAACGACGACGAGGCGCTGTTCCCCAACCAGTTCGTCAATGTCCGCCTGCTGGCGGACACGGTGAAGGACGCCACCGTGGTGCCGGTCGCCGCCATCCAGCGCGGCCAGCCGGGCACGTTCGTCTATCTGGTGAAGGCCGACGACACGGTCGCCATCCGCGTGGTCGCGACCGGCGCCACCGACGGCGAGAAGATCGCGGTCGTCAAAGGCCTCGAGGTCGGCGACGAGGTGGTGATCGACGGCGTCGACCGGCTGCGCGACGGCGCGAAGATCCGCCGGCCCGGCAGCGGCGGCGGACGCGGCGCGCCCGGTACCGCCGGTCCGCCTGTGGCCGCCGCGCCGCCGGACGGCCAGCCGGCCGCAGCACCGGGAACTGCTCCCGGGACTGCCCCGGCGGAACGGCCGCGTCGCGCCAACGGCGAACGTCAGGGCAACGGAGGCGAACGCCAGGGCGCCAACGGCGAGCGCCGCGCCGGCGCCGGCGGCGGTCGACCCGCTCAGACCGAACAGTAGCTCCGGCCGCCGACATGAACCCGTCGCGGATCTTCATCGAGCGTCCGGTCGGGACCTCGCTGATGATGGTCGCGATCATGCTGGTCGGCATGATCGCCTACCGCTTCCTGCCGCTCTCGGCGCTGCCCGAGGTCGACTATCCGACGATCCGCGTCCTGACGCTCTATCCCGGTGCCGGGCCCGAGGTGATGACCTCGTCGATCACCGCGCCGCTCGAGCGTCAGTTCGGCCAGATGCCGGGCCTCAACCAGATGACGTCGACCAGCTCGGCGGGCGCCTCGGCGATCACGCTGCAGTTCGACCTCAAGCTCTCGATCGACATCGCCGAGCAGCAGGTCCAGGCCGCGATCAATGCCGCCGGCAACCTGCTGCCCGCCGACCTCCCGGCGCCGCCGATCTATGCCAAGGTCAACCCGGCCGATGCGCCGATCCTGACCCTCGCGGTCACCTCCAAGACCGATCCGTTGACCAAGGTCCACGACATGGTGGACACGCGGCTGGCGCAGAAGATCTCGCAGATCGCCGGCGTCGGCCTGGTCAGCCTGGAGGGCGGCCAGAAGCCGGGTTACCGCATTCGTGCCAACCCGACGGCGCTGGCTGCCTACGGCCTCAACGTCGACGACCTGCGCACCACCATCACCAACGCCAACGTCAACACGCCCAAGGGAAATTTCGACGGGCCGACGCGTTCCTACACGATCAACGCCAACGACCAGATCACCGATCCCGAGATGTTCAACGACGTGGTCGTCGCCTGGCGCAACGGCGCGCCGGTGCGTCTGCGCGAGGTCGCGACGGTCGAGGCGGCGCAGGAGAACAACCGGTTGGCCGCCTGGATGAACGCGACCCAGGCGGTGATCGTGAACGTCCAGCGCCAGCCCGGCGCCAACGTCATCGCCGTGGTCGACAGCATCAAGGCGCAGCTGCCGACCCTGAAGGCGACGCTGCCGCCGTCGTTCGACGTGGCGGTGCTGACCGATCGCACGATCACGATCCGGGCCTCGGTCCACGACGTGCAGATCGAGCTGGCCTTCGCCGTCCTGCTGGTCGTGGTGGTGATCTTCCTCTTCCTCGGCGACTGGCGCGCCACCATCATCCCCAGCCTGTCGGTGCCGCTGTCGCTGGTCGGCACGCTGGCGGTGATGTACCTCGCGGATTTCAGCCTCAACAACCTGTCGATCATGGCGCTCACCATCGCCACCGGTTTCGTGGTCGACGACGCGATCGTCATGATCGAGAACATCGCGCGCTACATCGAGGAAGGCGAGGAGCCGTACGAGGCGGCGCTCAAGGGCTCGAGCCAGATCGCCTTCACCGTCGTGTCGCTTACCGTGTCGCTGATCGCGGTGCTGATTCCGCTGCTCTTCATGGGCGACGTCGTCGGCCGGCTGTTCAGCGAGTTCGCCGTCACGCTGTCGGTCACCATCCTGATCTCGGCCGTGGTCTCGCTCACGCTGGTGCCGATGATGTGCGCCATCCTGCTGCGCAAGCGCGAGGTGGCGGAGGGCGCCGGCGAGAAGGAGCGGCATGCCGAAGCCGAGGCACTGGGCGCGCGCTGGTTCAACAGGCTGATCGGCTGGTACGACAAGTGCCTGGTCGTGGTGTTCCGCCACCAGGGGCTCACCCTGGTCGTGGCGCTCGGCACCGTCGCGTTGACCGTCGTGCTCTACATCCTGATCCCCAAGGGGTTCTTCCCGGTGCAGGACAACGGCCTGATCCAGGCAGTGACGGAGGCGCCGCAGAGCGTGTCGTTCGAGGCCATGAGCGAGCGCCAGCGCGCGTTGGCCGACGTCATCCTGAACGATCCCGATGTCGAGAGCCTGACCTCGTTCGTCGGCGTCGACGGCACCAACCCGACGCTCAATTCCGGGCGCATGCTGATCAACCTCAAGCCGCGCGACCAGCGCACGCTCAGCGCCAGCCAGATCATCCGCCGGCTGCAGCGCGAGACCGCGTCGCTGCAGGGCATCACCCTCTACATGCAGCCGGCGCAGGATCTCAGCATCGATTCGACGGTCAGCCGCACCCAGTACCAGTTCGTGCTCGAGAGCCCCAATCCGGACGACTTCGACGTCTGGGTGCCACGCCTGGTGGATCGCATGGCGCAGATCCCGGAGATCACCGACGTCGCCAGCGATCTGCAGAACAAGGGCCTGGCGATGTTCATCCGGATCGACCGCGATGCCGCCGCGCGCTTCGGCATCACCGCGGCGACGATCGACAACCTTCTCTACGACGCCTTCGGCCAGCGCATCGTCTCGACGGTCTACACCCAGTCGAACCAGTATCGCGTGATCTACGAGGTCGAGCCGCGCATGGCCCGCACGCTCGATTCGCTCTACAACCTCTACCTGCCGGGCTCGACCTCCGGCAAGCAGGTGCCGCTGTCGGCGATCGCCACCTTCGAGCAGCGCACCGCGCCGCTGCGGCTCGATCGCCTCAGCCAGTTCCCGGCGACCACCGTCTCCTTCAATCTCGCGCCGGGAGCCTCGCTCGGCCAGGCGGTCGATGCCATCGTCGCCGCGCAGAAGGAGATCGGCATGCCGCGGCAGATGCAGACCCATTTCCAGGGCGCTGCGCTTGCGTTCCAGAAGGCGCTCGACAGCCAGCTCATGCTCATCCTGGCGGCGATCGTCACCGTCTATATCGTGCTCGGCGTCCTCTACGAGAGCTACATCCATCCGATCACGATCCTGTCGACCCTGCCATCGGCAGGCATCGGCGCGCTGCTGGCGCTGATGATCGCAGGCGACGATCTCAGCGTCGTGGCGATCATCGGCATCGTGCTACTGATCGGCATCGTCAAGAAGAACGCGATCATGATGATCGACTTCGCGCTCGACGCCGAACGCAACCAGGGCAAGGCGCCGCTCGAGGCGATCCACCAGGCCTGCCTGCTGCGCTTCCGTCCCATCCTGATGACGACCATCGCCGCCCTGGTCGGCGCGCTGCCGCTGATGCTGGGCTCGGGCACCGGCTCGGAGCTTCGCCATCCGCTCGGCCTTACCATCGTCGGCGGCCTGATCGTCAGCCAGGTGCTGACGCTGTTCACCACGCCGGTGATCTATCTCGCCTTCGACCGGCTCGCCCGGCGCGTGCGCGGCAAGCCGCTCGACACCCCGGCTTACCCGCTGGCCGACCTGCCGGAAAGCCATCGGCCGTGAAGACGAGCCCGCTGTTGTCTTTCCCTCCCCCGCCTTCGGGGGAGGTGTCAGCGTCTTACGCTGACGGAGGGGGTCGGACTCAAGCAACGCCGCAACCCTTGACCCGCTCCGTCGCGGATTACCGCGCCACCTCCCCCGAAGACGGGGGAGGGAAAGTCTTCGCTGGGACCGCGCCACTCCGTGGCGCTCATCTCATGAGCATGAGGCGTCACGGAGTGGCGCGGTCCCGGCCATGATGAATCTCTCCGCGCCGTTCATCGCCCGGCCGGTGGCGACGACCCTTCTTACCCTCGGCGTGCTGCTGGCGGGCATCCTGGGTTTCGTCAACCTCGCCGTGGCGCCGTTGCCCAAGATCGACTTCCCGACGATCTCGGTGACCGCCTCGCTGCCCGGCGCCTCGCCCGACACGGTGGCGACCAGCGTGACGACGCCGCTCGAGCGCCGGCTGGGCGCGATCGCCGGCGTCACCGAGATCACCTCGACCAGCACGGTCGGCAATTCGCGCATCACCCTGCAGTTCGACCTGTCGCGCTCGATCGACGGCGCGGCGCGCGACGTGCAGGCCGCGATCAATGCCGCACGCGCGGACCTGCCGAGCGACCTGCGCAGCAATCCGCAATACCGCAAGATCAACCCGGCCGACGCGCCGGTGCTGGTCCTGGCGCTGACCTCGGAAACGCTCGGCCAGGGCCGCCTCTACGACGCGGCCTCCAACATCCTGCAGCAGCGGCTGAGCCAGGTCACCGGCGTCGGCCAGGTAAGCCTGGGCGGCAGCTCGCTGCCGGCGGTGCGGGTGGAGATCAATCCGACGGCGCTGGCCAAGTACCAGATCGGCCTCGAAAGCGTGCGCGCCGCGCTCGCCGCCGCCAACGCCAACACGCCGAAGGGCGGCATCGAGGTCGGCGAGCAACGCTGGCAGCTCTACACCAACGACCAGTCGCGTACCGCCGAGGAGTACCGGCCGCTGATCATCGCCTGGCGCAACGGCGCGCCGGTGCGGCTGAGCGACGTGGCCGAGGTGATCGATGCCACCGAGGACATCCGCAACGAGGGCCAGGCCAACGGCAAGCGCTCGGTGCTGGTGATCCTCTACCTGCAGCCCAACGCCAACATCATCGAGACGGTCGACGAGGTGAAGGCGCTGCTGCCCGACCTGCAGGCCGCCCTGCCCAACGACGTCGATCTCATGATCGCGTCGGACCGCACAACCACCATCCGCGCCTCGCTGCGGGAAGTGGAGCGCGCGCTCACCATCAGCGTGATCCTGGTCGTGCTGGTGACCTTCGCCTTCCTGCGCTCGTTCCGGGCCGGGCTGGTGCCCTCGGTCGCCGTGCCGGTCTCTCTCGTCGGCACCTTCGGCGTCATGTACCTGCTGGGCTACAGCCTGAACAACCTCTCGCTGATGGCCATGACCATCGCGGCGGGCTTCGTGGTCGACGACGCCATCATCGTGCTGGAGAACATCCAGCGCCACATCGAGGAGGGCATGCCGCGCATGAAGGCAGCCCTGCTCGGCTCGCGCGAGGTCGGCTTCACCGTGGTCTCGATGAGCCTGTCGCTGATCGCGGTGTTCATCCCGATCCTGCTGATGGGCGGCATCGTCGGCCGGCTGTTCCGCGAGTTCGCGGTGACACTGTCGATCGCCATCCTGATCTCGATGGTGATCTCGCTCACCACGACGCCGATGATGTGCGCCTACGTGCTGAAGCCGCCGCGCCGCAAGGACGAGCAGGGGGGCGAAGCGGAAAAGCCGCCCGGCCGGCTGGCGCGGATCAGCGAGCGCATGTTCACGGCGGTGCAGAACGGCTATGGCCGCACGCTCCGCATCGTGCTGCGCCATCCGCGGCTCACGATGGTGGTGTTCCTCGCCACCGTCATCCTCAATATCTTCCTGTACGTGCAGATCCCGAAAGGCTTCTTCCCGCAGCAGGACACGGGCCGCATCGTCGGCGGCATCCGCGCCGACCAGAGCATCTCCTTCCAGTCGATGCGCCGGAAGTTCCGACAGTTCGTCGGAATCATCCGCGAAGATCCGGCGATCGAGAGCGTGGTTGGCTTCACCGGGGGGTTCCAGGTCAATTCCGGTTTCCTGTTCGCGACGCTGAAGCCGCTCGGCGAGCGCAAGGAATCGGCCGATCAGGTGATCGCGCGGCTGCGTCCAAAGCTCGCCCAGGTGCCGGGCGCGAACGTCTTTCTCCAGGCAACGCAGGATATCCGGGTCGGCGGCCGGCAGGGCAACTCGCAGTACCAGTTCACCCTCCAGAGCGATTCCCTGGCGGACCTCTATCTCTGGGGACCGAAGCTGGTCGAAGCCCTGCGGCGCGATACCTCGGTGATCACCGATGTCGATTCGGACCAGCAGCAGCGCGGCTTGCAGGTCAACCTGACGATCGACCGCGACGCGGCGGCACGGCTCGGCGTGTCGTCGCGCACCATCTCGGCCACGCTCTACGATGCGTTCGGCCAGCGCCAGGTCTCGACGATCTACAATGCGCTGAACCAGTATCACGTGGTCATGGAGGTCTCGCCCGAATACTGGGAGAACCCGGAATCGCTGAAGGACATCTATGTCAGCACGTCGGGCGGCGCGGTGAGTGGCGCACAGTCGACCGCGGGCACCGTGACCCAGTCGGCGCCCACCCAGACGCCCCAGATCGCCGCCCTGACCGGCGCCGGCGCGACGCTGCTCGATCCCAGCGCCGCCGTGCGCAACCAGCGCACCAACGCGATCGCCGTCAGCGGCCGCGGCTCGGCATCGACCGGGGCGGCGGTCAGCACGTCGCCGGAGACGATGATCCCGCTGTCGGCCGTCACCAACTATGAGTTCGGTACGACGCCGCTCGGCGTCAACCACCAGGGGCTGTTCGTCGCCAGCACCCTCTCGTTCAACCTGACAGTGGGCAAGACGCTGAGCGACGCAGTGGCCTACGTGAACGACACGATGCGCGAGATCGGCATGCCGACCACCATCCACGGCTCGTTCCAGGGCACGGCGCGCGCCTTCCAGCAGTCGCTCAACAGCCAGATCCTGGTCGTGCTCGCCGCGCTGGCGGCGATCTACATCGTGCTCGGCATGCTGTACGAGAGCTACATCCACCCGATCACGATCCTCTCGACCTTGCCCTCCGCCGGCATCGGTGCGCTGCTGGCCCTGCAGCTCTCGGGCATCGAGTTCAGCATCATCGCCATGATCGGCGTGCTGCTGCTGGTCGGCATCGTGAAGAAGAACGCCATCATGATGATCGACGTGGCGCTGGAGCGCGAGCGGCACGACGGGCTGGCGGCGCCCGAGGCGATCTACCAGGCCTGCCTGCTGCGCTTCCGGCCGATCCTGATGACGACCATGGCGGCGATGCTGGGCGCCCTGCCGCTCGCGCTGGGCTTCGGCGACGGCGCGGAGCTGCGCCAGCCGCTCGGCATCTCGATCATCGGCGGCCTGGTCGTCAGCCAGATCCTGACTCTCTATACGACCCCCGTCATCTACATCTATCTCGATCGCTTCCGTCGCCGCGACCGCGACAGCCACAGCCGGCTGGCGCGCGCGATGGGCGGTCTCGAGGCGCGCACATGAGCTGGAATAGACGATCAGGCTTTCCTCCCCATTCTTATGGGGAGGTGTCAGCGTCTTACGCTGACGGAGGGGTCATGGGCCACACCGGGTTTGCAGCCCATGACTCCTCCGTCGCCGATTACCGCGCCACCTCCCCGCGCCGCCACGCGGGGAGGAATTTGATTGTCGCGACCGTCCTGGCCGGCTCCCTGTCGGGTTGCCTGGTCGGGCCGGACTACGAACGGCCG
>CAMFJT010000033.1 GCA_945957125.1 uncultured Rhodospirillales bacterium
CCCAGAGCGGCGCCTTCAACTGGCAGCGCTTCAAGGGCCAGACGGTCGAGGTGCTGATGGAGACCGGTCCGCGCGCGGACCTGATGAAGAAATACCAGAAGGAATTCCTCGACCAGACCGGCATCAAGCTCGGCATCGAGGTGATTCCCGAGCAGCAGGCGCGCCAGAAAGTGGCGATCGAGCTGAACTCGGGCAAGCCGTCGTTCGACGTCTTCAATTTCGCCTTCCACGTGCAGAAGCGCCAGTTCGAGAAGGCCGGCTGGCTGCAGGACATCTCGCCGTGGCTCAAGGACCCGCAGATGATGCCGGCCGAGTACGAGCTGGAAGACGTGTCCAAGATGGGCATGGGCTTCGCCACCACCTCGGACGGCCAGGTCAACGCGCTGCCGATCCTGTGCGACTACTTCATCGTCTATTGCAACAAGGAGCTGTTCGCCAAGAAGGGCGTCGCCTTTCCCAAGACCCTGGACGAGATGATGGTCGCGGCGGGCAAGCTGCACGATCCGGCGGCCGGCGTCGCGGGCTTCGTCGGCCGCGGCGTGCGCAACGCCAACGTCGTGCTGTGGACGCAGCTCCTCTCCGGCTGGGGTCAGGAGACGATCACCAACACCAAGCCGCTGAAGCTGCTGACCGACACGCCCGACGCCATCGCCTCGGCGGAATACTACAAGAAGATCCTGTCCTCCTACGGCCCGCAAGGCGTCACCGGCTTCAACTGGAACGAGGCGCAGGGCCTCTTCATGCAGGGCAAGGCGGCGATGTGGGTCGACGCCACGGGCTTTGCCGCGCCGCTCGAGGACAAGACCAAGAGCCGCGTCGTGGGCAAGGTCGGCTACGTCCTGCCGCCCTCCGGCCCCAAGGGCCACGGCTCGGTGACCTTCGGCACGGGCATGGCGGTGCCCAAGGCGGCCGCCCACAAGGAAGCCGGCTATTTCACCATGCTGTGGATGACCGGGCGCCAGATGGCCAGCCGCATGCTGCAGGTCGGCGGCGGTATCCCCTTCCGCACCGCGCCGCTCAAGGATCCGGCGGTGCTGTCGAGCCTCACCGTGCCGAAGGAATGGGCCGAGACCGCGGCCGCCTGCGCGCCGCTCAGCATGTCCGGCCTGCCGGTGATCGTGCCGGTGACGGAGTTCCGCGACACGATCGGCACCGCGCTCACCAACCTGCTGGGCGGGGCCGATGCCGCCGGCGAGATGAAGCGCGCGACGGCGGAGTTCCAGCCGGTGCTCGACAAGAGCGAGGCGAGCTGATCCCGGGCGCGCCTTTCAAACTCCTCTCCCCCCGGGGGGAGAGGCCGGGTGAGGGGGACGCCTCAACGGGACGAGCAGATCATTGCGAGGGAGGCCCGTGTGGCCACCCCCTCACCTAGCCTCTCCCCCAAAGGGGGAGAGGAACATGAGGTGCGTAGCGTAGATGGCCGGAGCTGAAGCAACCATTGCGGCGGGGACACGGGCGGCGGGCGAGCGCCGCCTGCGGCCCTACCTGCTGTTCATCTGGCCGGCGCTGATCGTCAGCTCGGCGCTGATCATCTTCCCGTGGCTCTTCACGATCTGGATGAGCCTCAACGACTGGCACATCGGCAGCAAGCAGGTGTTCGTCGGGCTCGACAACTATGCGAACCTGCTGACCAACCGGCGCTTCCTTGAATCGATCGGCCACACGATCTACTTCACCATCCTGGCCGTGGTGTTGCCGATGGTGCTGGGCACGCTGGCGGCGCTGGTCTTCCACAAGAAGTTCCGTGGCCGTGGCTTCTTCCGCACCCTGTTCATCATGCCGATGATGGCCACGCCGGTGGCCGTGGCGCTGGTCTGGACGATGATGTTCCACCCCCAGCTCGGCGTATTGAACTACCTGCTGACGCTGGTCGGCCTGCCGCCGTCGCAATGGGTGTACTCGACGACGACCGTGATCCCGAGCCTCGTGCTGGTCGAGATCTGGCTGTGGACGCCGTTCGTGATGATCATCGTGCTGGGCGGGCTGGCCTCGCTACCGAACGAGCCCTACGAGGCCGCGCTGATCGATGGCGCCAATCAGTGGCAGATGTTCTGGAACATCACCTACCCGCTGGTCCTGCCCTTCCTCGTCGTCGCGCTGATCATGCGCACCATCGATGCACTCAAGGTGTTCGAGACAATCTGGGCGATCTGCAACGGCGGGCCCGGCACGGCGTCCGAGGTGCTGAACGTCTACCTCTACGCCCAGGCCTTCGCCTACAACCAGGTCGGAACCGCCTCGGCCGTAGTGATCGTGTTCTTCGCCATCATCGTGGCGCTGTCGCTGGTGCTGCTGTGGGCGCGGCAGAAGGCGAAATGGTCGTGAGCGCATGAACTACCGAACCCGAGCCCGTGTCCGCAAGGTCGTCGACAAGGTCGCGCTTGCGCTGTCCGTCGCGGTGCTGCTCGCCCCCTGCCTGTTCGTGTTCTTCTGGATGATCTCGCTGTCGCTGAAATACGACATCGACAACACCGCCTGGCCGCCGGTCTTCTGGCCCGAGGAAGTCACTTTCGAGAACTTCGCGAAGGTGTTCGATGAAAGCCCGATGTTCCTCTACTTCTGGAACTCCGTGCAGGTCACCGGCTCGGCGACCCTGGCGGCGCTGATCCTTGGCGTGCCGGCGGGCTACGGCATCGCCAAGGCGCGGGCCCACAAGATGGCGGCGGTATTGCTGCTCAGCCGCATGACGCCGGGCCTGTCCTACCTGATCCCGCTGTTCACCCTGTTCCAGGTGCTCGGGATGATCGGCTCGGTATGGCCGATCGCATTGACCCACATGGTGATCACCCTCCCCATCGTGGTCTGGATCATGATCGGCTTCTTCGAGACCCAGCCGCACGAGCTGGAGGAAGCCGCGCGTATCGACGGCGCGAGCCTGTGGCAGGCGTTCTACCACGTGGCGCTGCCGCTCGCCCGGCCCGGAATCGTGGTCGGTGCGATCCTGGCCTTCATCTCGTCGTGGAACAATTTCATCTTCGGCGCCGTGTTCGCCGGCCGCACCACCCGCACCATGCCGGTCGCCGTCTACAACATGCTGACCTTCGAGAGCTTCGCCTGGGGCCCGCTCGCCGCCGCGGCGATCGTGGTCATGCTGCCGGTGATCATCCTGACGATCGTGATCCAGAAGGAGATCGTGCAGGGACTGTCGGCCGGCGGCGTGAAGTAGGCAGCCGAAGAGTCAGAGCAGGACCGCAGACCTCTCCACGTCGACCGTCGTGCCGAAGGGCTTCGACAGGGCGGCGAAGCGCTCGAGGATGCCGCGCGCCTCCTCGCCCTCGGCCAGCCTGGGCCGGCCGCGCCGGTGTCGCACGTCCTTCCAGCCGAGGCTGATCGGCAGCAACGAGAGGTCGCGCAGCTCCCGCCCTTCCCAGGTCAGGATCGGCACGACCGATTCCCAGTAGCGCCGGTCGGCGGGAAAGCCGCCCTGGTCGTTGTTGGTGCGCTGCTGATAGACCTGCCCCGGCTTCAGCTCGGGATCGGCACGAAACCGCTCGTAGCCGTCGGCGGGAATCCTCGCGACCAGCTCGTTCTGGCCGAGGAAGTTGCCCAGCGAATAGAAGATCGGCTTGCCCTTGTAGATCTCCATCCCGCGCAACAGGTGCGGCCCGTGGCCGACGACGAGGTCGGCGCCGGCGTCGACCATCTCGCGCGCGAAGGCGGCAATGAACTCGGCCGGGATCTCCTTGCTCTCGCCCTGCTCGTGGGCATGCAGGCTGACCATCGCCAGGTCCGAAAGCCCCTTCGCCTCCTGAACCCAGCGCACCATCGCGTCGATGTCCTTGCGGTTCGCCGAGGTCCGCACCGCCGGCCGATTGGCTGCGGCTGGCGCGAGACGGAACTTCAACTCACCCAAAGGGAAGACCGACGGATCGGCCGGCGGAAAGGCGAAGCCGAGCCTGATCTTCGCCTGACGCTCGGCCTCGAGCCCCAACCCCTCTGCAATATCGCGCAGGGCGGCGAGCTGCACGTCGGTTACCTCGTGCACCGTCTCGAAATGCAGCGGATTGAGTCCCGGCCGCCCCGGCATGTCCGACCGCTGCGCTCCCGCCTCCTGCCCCTTGGCGAAGGACGAGGCGCACGACACCATCGCAACGGTGCCGCGCGGATGGGTGTGGTAGACCGGACGCCGCGCCTCCTCGAGGTTGCGTCCGACGCCGGCGAACGACAGCCCGCGTGCTTCCATCGCCTCGATCGAATGAAGCAGGCCCGAGATCGAATAGTCCAGGCAATGGTTGGTCGCCGTCGCGAACAGCGAGAAACCGGCCTCGACCAGCTCGTCGAGCACCCAGGACGGCGCGCCGAAATGCGAGCCGCCGCTTTCCAGCGCGGGATCGCCACGATAGTCGTTGGCGAGCACCTCGAGATTGGTGAAGGCGACATCTGCGGCCCGCACCCGATCGAACAGCGGCCGCAGGGCCTCGTCGCTGCGGCTCTGCAGGCGTCGCTGCAGGATCGAATCGCCGGTGAGGAGAAGGCGGAGGGTGGAGCCGGTCATGCCGGGAGTCTGGGAGGGCTGCCGGCGACGTGTCAAACGCGCTAAGCTGCCGCCGCAACCATCTCGATCGGGAGGAACGGCATGCCAGTGACGGCAGCGAAGACGCTACGGGCCTTCCAGCTCGATGCCGCCGCCCGCACCATGCTGCGGCCCGACCCGGCGGTGAAATACACGCCGAAAACGCTCTACGACAAGCTCATGAAACTCGATGTGCCGACGACGGCCGGCACTTACGTTACCGTCAAGATCACGAAATATCTGAACACCGCGACGACGCCGAACAAGGACTCGAACGGCGGGCCCGGTTTCGCGACGTTGACCGAGCATCTTCGCAAGGTGGCGCGTTCGCGGGGGAACACCTGGTCGTTGCCGCTGCACGTCAATTCTCCCGCACTCGATCTCGGCTCCTTCCAGTGTTCGGTCTTTTCCCCGTTCAAGACCACGACGGCGGCATTTCTGTCACCTCTCGCTCCGGCGCAAACGACGAGCAGCCCATCGTACTTTCCGCTCTCGACACCCCAGCCAGGCGAAGCCGACACGCTCGACGTCGACAACTGGGAGCTGTGGCGCTTCTTCTGCGGCAAGGCCTCGCCGCCGGAGATCCGGCGCGCGCTGTTCCTTGCGCAAGCGGCTGGGGTCGTGGCGCCCACAGAAGAAGCGCTGCAGAGCTATTGCAACGAGCAGGCCGGGATGGACTGCAGCGGGTTCGCCTCGGTGTCGTACGGCTACGAAACGACCCATCACCAGGGCTACAGCGCGACCCAATTCCGCACCCGCGGCATCGAGCGCGCGACGATCGAGGAGATTCGGGCTGGCGATGCCATCGTGTGGCTTCAGGAGAACCACATCGCCTTGGTGGATCAGGTCGGCGCCGGCGCGGACTCGACGAAGATCACATGCAAGGTAGCGGAATCGACGGCGGGTCTGTTGATTCCGTCCGGTCCCGGCGTGCAGTACTCCGAGTATGTCTTCGAATGCGACGACACACTCAAGCAGCGCCGCTACCAATGCCATCGGCCGAAGGCCGGCGGAGGGTATTACCAGCCGATACCGGCCAGCCGGATCACGGTTCGCGGTAATCCGTAGAGGTCGAACGGTCGGCCGTGCCGGCTTTCCTTTGCGTTGTCCCTGGCTCTCCGTAATATCCACC
The DNA here is from genome assembly GCA_945957125.1 of uncultured Rhodospirillales bacterium. Taxonomy (GTDB): domain Bacteria; phylum Pseudomonadota; class Alphaproteobacteria; order Reyranellales; family Reyranellaceae; genus Reyranella. The sequence continues at coordinate 5,646 of CAMFJT010000033.1, forward strand.
CTGGAGGGTCACGGTAACGGCTCATGGTTCGACGGCGCACCCTGGTCGCGGGTCTCCTGTTCGGCGCACCCTCTGCGGCCCTGGCGCAGACGGCAACTCTGACCCTTGGAACCACGCTCGATGGGGGTGGTTTCGCGCCCTACGCCGTGGCGCTCGTCGAGACCCTGAAGTCGATCGATCGCGGCCTGGTCCTTCGGCCCGTCGGTACCGACGGCTCGACCGACAATGTCGCCCGCCTGAAGGCGCGCACCATCGACATCGGGTTGGTGAGCGGGGAGGTCTACGACGAAAGCGAGGCGCGCATGCCGGGGCGGCTGAAGATCGTCAGCGTCATCTATTACACGCCTGGCATGTTCGCGACGCTCGGCAACAGCCACCGCCGGTCGATCGCGGATCTACGGGGCCAGCCGGTCGTCTGGCAGCCGCGCGGTACAGGCAGTGCCGTGCAGGCGCGCTATGCGATGAGCGGTCTCGGGCTCGACCTCGATCGCGACTTCGGCGCGATCTATCCGGTGAATTTCACCGACGGGCCGGAGTACATCTTCGACGGTAGCGCTACGGCCATTTGGGGCAGCGGGCTGCGCCTGCCGACCTTCCTGCGGATTGCCGAGCACCCGTTAGGGGTGCGCTTCATCGTGCCCAACGCCGCGGAGATCGCTCGCATCCATGCCGCCCATCCCTTCCTCGTGCCGCTTACCGTGCCGCGCGGTGCCTACCCTGGACAAGGCCAGCCGCTCGAAACCATCGGCTCCGCCAGCTTCATCGTGGCCCGGACGGAACTTGCCGAAGCCTTCGTCTACCGGCTCTCGGTCGCTCTTCACAAGATGGAACGGTTTCAGGCCCGGCCGACCTACCTGACGCAAACGACTGCCGCCAACACGTTGGTCAGCGCCGATTCTCTCGAGGACCTGCACCCGGGCACGCTGCGCTACTTCCGGGAAGCGGGGATAGTGCCGTAAGCCGCGGCGAGCGGCATTGCTGCATCGGTCGGAATGGCGCTTCGGCAGTAAAGACGCGTGGGATGGCGAAAGCCGAAGGCCTCCCCATATAGCGTCTCCTCCCCTGGAGACCTGCCATGCCCCTCGACTCTCCTCCGCCTCTCCCCGACGACGTGCTGCTCGACGCCTATTCGCGCAGCGTGGTCTCGGTCGTCGATCGGGTCGGCCCCGCCGTCGTGCGCGTCGAGCGCCTTGCCGAGAACGGCAAGCCCGGCAGCGGCACCGGCTCGGGCGTGGTCATCGCCGGCGACGGGCTGGTGCTGACCAATTCCCACGTGGTCGGCGGCGCACGCCGCGTGCGACTGTCCTTTCCCGATGGCAACCGTGCCGAGGCGCGCGTGCTGGGCGACGACCCGGACACCGACCTCTGCCTCCTGCACACCGTGCTTCCGGCCGGCACGCCGTCGGCAGTGTTGGGCGATAGCGCGCGGCTCAGGCGCGGCCAGGTGGTGGTCGCGATCGGCAATCCACTGGGTTTCGAATCGACGGTGACGGCCGGCGTGGTCTCCGCGCTCGGCCGCTCGCTGCGTTCGGTCGGTGGCCGGCTGATCGACGACGTGATCCAGACCGATGCCGCCCTCAACCCGGGCAACTCCGGCGGGCCGCTGGTGTCGTCAGCCGGCGAGGTGGTCGGCATCAACACCGCCATGATCAACGGCGCGCAGGGCATCTGCTTCGCCGTGGCGTCGAACACCGCGGTGTTCGCCGTCACCGAGTTCATCGCGCACGGCCGGGTGCGGCGCGCCCATATCGGTATCGCCGCCGAGACCGTGCCGCTGCCGCGCCGCCTGGCGCTCGCGACCGGCGCCGGCGCCCGCGCCATCCGGGTCAGCGAGGTCGAGCCGGGCGGACCGGCGGCCGCGGCCGGCGTGCTGGCGGGCGATCTCGTGCTGTCGGTCGACGGCGTCGCCATCGAGGGTGCCGACGCGCTGATCCGCCTGCTCAACGCCGATCGGATCGGCCGCGCGATCACGCTCGCCCTGCTGCGCGGCGGCAAGGTCGAGCACCGGACCGTGATGCCGATCGAGCGCGCCCGGCCCGCTCTCCCGCGATAGCTAGCGGCGCTCGCCGATCGCGGTCAGGCGATGGGCGTCGGTAACGATGCTGCCATCCGGCTCCGCGATCGCCGCGAGCGCCTTGCGCGCCCTCGCGCGGGCGGTTTCCTTGAGTTCCGGCGGCAGGTGGCCGAACGCATTGCCGAAGGAACTCGCCTCGGTGAAACGCACCGCAGCCTCCGCCGAGGGGTGGCGGCGTTCGCTCTCGCGCACCTCCAATCTTACAGGCAGGAAGCCGGTGGTCTGGAACAATGCCCGCAGCTCGTCGGGCGCGACGCGGAAGGTGATCGATTCCCGCAGGCGCGGGTAGCGGTCGAACGGCGGCTCGGCGAGCACGGTACGGAGGATGCTGTGAACCTGGTTCAAGTGTCCCTTGAGCTGGGTCGAGATGCCGATCCGACCGCCCGGCCGCAGCACGCGGCCGAAGGACAGCAAGGGCCCGGTTTTCTCGGGCAGCCAGTGGAACACCGCGTTCAACACCACCACGTCGAAGCTGCCGTCGGGCAGTCGGTCGAGGTCGTAGGCATCGCCGACCTCGAAGGCGAGGTTGTCGCGCGACCGGCTCGACGCCAGCCCGATGCGCAGCGGCAGCGGGTCGATCCCCAGCACCCGGCCCTCGCGACCGACCAGCTCGGCGATGTGGCAGGCCAGCAGCCCCGTGCCGCATCCGACATCGAGCACGCGTTCGCCGGCTCCGATTCCGAGATCGGCGGCCAGGCGCTTGCCTGATTCGAACTGCCGGGTCGCGCTGATGCGCTCGTAGTCGAGCGCAAGGGACGCGTTGTCGAGAGCAAGCGACGGCGCTCCCTCGATCGGTCGAGCACGCAAATACATGACGGCATCATGATCTCTTGCGCGCCCGGGGAGACTCTCCTGTATGACAAGGGAGGAATGCAGCGAGGGGGGAATGATGAAGGTCGAGATCCTGTGCACGGGCGATGAAATCCTGAGCGGCAAGACGGTCAACACCAACTACAGCCACATCGCGCGGCGCCTCGGCGAAGTCGGGCTCGACGTAATTTGGGGCACGACCGTGGGCGACGATCGCGCAAGCCTGCTCGCCGCTTTTCGTGAGGCCGGGGGGCGGGCCGATGCCGTGATCGTGAACGGTGGCCTGGGACCGACGGTCGACGACCTGTCGCAGGAGATCGCGGCGGAGGCGTGCGGTGTGCCGCTGGTGCTGAGCGACTACTGGATGCAGCGCATGACCGAGTCCTACGCGCGCCGCGGCCGCGTGATGCCCGCGAACAACCGCAAGCAGGCGATGCTGCCGGAGGGGGCGGAGTTCATCGACAATCCGATCGGCACGGCCTGCGGCTTCGCGGTCACGATCGGCAAGGCGCGGTTCCTGTTCACGCCCGGCGTGCCGCGCGAGATGCGGCGCATGCTCGACGAGCAGGTCATCCCGCGGCTGCTGAAGCTGGGCGGCATCACCGGCGTCACGCGCCTGAAGCGCTTCCATACCTTCGGCATCGGCGAGAGCCGGGCCGACGAGATGCTGGCCGGCATCCCCGGCCTCGCCATCGACGGCGAGATCAAGCTCGGCTTCCAGGCGCACTATCCCCAGCTCGAGACCAAGCTCGCGGTGCGCGGCGCCGACGAAGCCGACCTCAATTCGCGTCTGGCGCCGGTCGAAGCGGAGGTCCGCCGCCGGCTGGGCAACTTCGTCGTCGCCGACGACAACGAGACGCTGGAGGGCGTGATCCTGCGGGAGCTTCGCGCCCGGTCGCTCACGCTCGCGGTCGGCGAGGACTATACCGGCGGCAACATCGCCGCCCGCATCGCGCCGCTGGCAGGCGCCGAGGGTGTCTTCCGCAAGGGCGTGATCGCGGCCGGCCCGTCGGCCGAGACGCTGCGTGCCGAGAGCGGCGCGAGCCACGCGCTCGCCGTCTCGGCCCAACTCGACGAGGGCCCGGACCGACCGGACTTCGGCGCCACGATCACCGTCCAGATCGCCGACGCGCGCGGCACGGTCTCGCGCACCGCCCGCTTGATCGGCGGCCGCGACTGGGTCCGTGTCGGCGCCGTCGAGCTCGGCCTCGACTGCCTGCGCCGCCACCTGCTCGGCCTGCCGGTCGACGAACGCATCGACTTCGAGCGGCGGTAGTCCCGCCCGCTCGCAACTCAGAGCGAGCGGGACGCCCGCGATCCGGCAAGATCCGGCCAGCGGGCCACGAGCGCGGCGACCATGTCGTCGACCCGCGCCGCCATCAGGCGCTCGCCCTTGAAGGCCGAGGCACGCGTCGGATCGCCGGTGGCGGCGGATTTCTCGAAGTCCCCGGCGGGGGCCAGCTTGTCCATCCGCACGCTGCGCGGGTCGAGCGCGAGCACGACCGAGGTCTCGCGCTCGTCGGCGTGGCCGCCGTCCTTGCGCTCGATCAAGCCGTCCGCCGCCTGCCCCGTCAGCCGCATGTGCAGCACGAGCGCGCCGGTCTCGGCCGCGACCTCGTCGAGCGGCTTCTCCGTCGACACGCCGGTGTTGACCAACGCGATGCGGCGCACACCGTGGGCGGTCAAGCTCGCGATCAACTCCCGCATCACCGCCTTGAACGTATCGGCCGTCAAATGCTGGCTGCCCGCGAACGAGGTGAATGCCGGGTAGTAGCCGAAGCCGACGACCGGAGCGGTGATCACCGGCAGCCGCTCGATCAGTCGCTGGCCAAGGGCGCGCGCCGTCAATGCGTCGGTCTTCAGCGGCAGGTGCGCGCCGTGCGCCTTCGATGCCGCGCCGATCGGAATGACGACGACGGCATCCGCATCGAACCGCGCCTTCGCCTCGGTCCAGGTCAGCTCTTCCAGCCAGACGCCCGCCGTCATGATTCCCACGGCAGCTTGACGGGACGGGGCGCCGCGCCCGGCGGTCCCATGACGATCATGCGGCGCCACTTCGCCTGCGGTGCGCTGTCGTCGAGCACGATGCGCCCGCCGACCATCGAGACGCCGAGCTCCTTCCACAACGCGTCGAGATCGACGGGCGTGTTCGCGTTGTAATAGCGATCGATCAGCGCGCTCATCGCCTTCGTGCCGGTCGCTCGATTGCAGGCCTGCGTGTAAGCCTCGAGCGAGACGCGCCCGGCGCCGTCGAGCCCGTCCCACAGCGCCCCCGCGAGGCAGTCCTCCAGCCCCTTCGCCCCATCGCTCTCGCGGCGGATGGCGAGGTCGGCCAACAGCATGAAGATCGCACCGCCCCAGTAGTTCTCGCGGCCCGAGGCCGCCGGCAGACCGCGCGGGAAGACCCCGACGCCCTGCGGCATGTTCATCATCCACTCCTTCCAGACCTCTTCCTCGGTCTTCCAGCCGGCGCGGGCGCGGATGATCGGCTCGACGTAGGTCGCCGAGCCTTCCATGAACCAGGTGGCGCGGCCTCGGATGTAAGGCATGCCGGAATGGATCAGCTCGTGAACCAGCACCCAGTCGTTGAACAGGCGGCGAGAGTCGGCGTTCTCGCCGACCTCCACCATCACCGTGACGCCGCCGGCGGGTTGGGTCCGTCCGAAACCGACGCCGGGACGCGGGACCGGCACCAGCCCGACCAGCATCTCCGGTGCCGTGAAGCCGTGCCAGTAGTTCGCCTCGGCCTCGGCGGTGCGGCGAACCCAGTCGACGATCGCCCGGCGCGAACCCTCGGCAAAGCCATCGAGCAACGCCAGCCGCAGCACGGCGTCCTTCTTCGGCTGCCCCGGCCGCAGGCTGCCGGGCGCCGGCACGACCAGCTCATGCAGCTCGAACCGGCCGAGCGCGGTATAGCCCGCGAAGCGCACGCTGGCGTCGGCGAGCCGCCAGGCGTCACCCACTCTCGGCAGGCCGCTCGAGAAGGCCATTCCGTCGGGCGTGCGCACACGGATGTCGATCACCGGCAGCCGCTGGTAGCCGCGCGGCTCGAGCAGCCAGCCGCCAAGCGGGACCAGGACGCTCTTGCCGCGCTGGATGCCGTCCGCCGGAGTGTTGATGGCGCGCGCATAGCCACCGAGGTCGAAGCGGTAGTGTGCCTCGACCAGCCCGTTCACCGACTCGATCCTGCCGCCCGCGAAGTTGCCCACGAAGGATTGCGCCCGCTCGCTCTCGGCCACGAAGCTGAGCGGCAGGCTCGATCGGCAGTGGTAGGCAACATCGAGCGTCAGGGCGTCGTGCAACACGACATCGGCGGTGCAATCGGGCACGCGCGCAGGCTGCGCGTAGGCCGGCCCCGCGCCGAGGAGCAGCACCGCCAGCAGGATACGAAGGACCATGCCCCACTCTAGCCTCCTTGAATGGCCAGGCTGCACCCGAATGGGTCAAATTGTTGTGCGCGCCCGAATCGATGTCGTCCTCGGGACTTGCAGATTCTTCAATCAGACGAGTTCCGCTGGGGCGCGCTACTCATAGGCGCTAACTTTTAGTTCGCTTTCGATTTTTCCGTCGTCCCGAGTCGGCACATTCACATGTGCCTTGAGCGAAGCGTAGTCGAGGGACCTGCTCATCCCGGCAGGCGTTGCGTGAAGAGGTCCCTCCACTACGCCTCGCTTCGCTCGGCTCCGGTCGGGACGACGGGCTTTTTCGGTCAAAGTTGGCGCCTATGGGCGCGCCACTCCAGTAGCGCATCATGGGGTATTGCGACAGCGAGGAAGACGCGCCAGCGGAGACGCAGCCTCGCCAGCCTGTGATAGGGTGCGGGGCAATGGACCTGCTGGATCTCGTTCTGCGCCGGATGGGCCGGCACGCCACCACTTTGCTGCCTTTTTCGCTGCTGGTCGGGGTCCTGTTCCAGGACCTCGCCGCCGCCGCCCGGCCACTGGTCGGCCCGCTCGCCACGATCCTGCTGATGCTCGCGCTGGTCCGCACCGACTGGCCGCGGGTGCGCGCCTTGCTGGCGCGGCCCGGCCTCGCCCTCGCCCTGTCGGCAGCGATCCTGGTGGCCGTGCCGCTCGCGGTCTGGCCATTGTGGCGGGCGCTCGACGTCTGGCCGGGACTGGTCGCCGCACTCTGCCTCAGCGCCATGGCGCCGACCGTCACCTCGGCCGCGACCACGGCGGCGTTCCTGCGACTCGATGTGTCGCTCGCGCTGCTGGTCTCGCTGATCACCAATTTCGCGGTGCCGCTCACTTTGCCGCCGCTGGCGCTCTGGCTGCTCGGCCTCGATCTCCAGATCAGCGCGATGGCGCTCAGCCTGCGGCTGGCGACGATCGTGCTGATCGCCCTTGCCGGCGCGATCGCGATCCGAGCCTGGCTGAAGCCGGACGGACTGCGCCACAACGCGCACAAGATCGACGGCTGCGCGGTGCTCGTGCTGATGGTCTTCGCCATCCCACTCATGGACGGCATCGTCGCGCGGGCGCTGGCCGAACCGGTGAAGCTCGCGGGCTTCGTCGTCGGCTCCTTCGCGGGCATGTTCCTATGCAACGCCGTGATGGCGCTCGGTACCCTGCCCTTCACCGACCGCCGCACCGCCCTGACCGCCGGCTACTGCTCCAGCGGCCGCAACAACGCCCTGCTGATGGCCGTGCTGCCGGTGACTGCCGATCCCGACATCTTCCTGTTCATCGCCGCCGTGCAGGTGCCGATCTACGTCATCCCGACCGTGCTGCAGCCGATCTATCGCCGGCTGCTGGGCAAGGATAGCGACATGCCTCCTCTCCCGCGATAGGGCAGAGGGAGACGGATTTGAAGCTCAGGCGTTGCGGCGCGCCACCGACTTGCCGGCGATGTAGCCGAAAGTGAGGCATGGGCCGATCGTCGTGCCGGCTCCGACCGCCTTCGTCCCGATCGGGCTCGCCATGGCGATGCCGGCGCAATAGAGGCCGCCGATCACGCTGCCGTCGGGGCGGAGCACCTGGCAGTGATGGTCGGTGCGCGGGCCGCCCTTGGTGCCGAGGCTCACATAGAGGAACGGCGCGGCATGAAACGGGCCTTTCTCAACGGTGTCGAGCGCACGATCCTTGGTGTAGTAGCGCTCCCACGCCGTCTCGCCGCGATGGAAGTCGCGGTCGACACCCTCCTTCGACCAACCGTTGAAGCGATCGACCGTGGCGCGCAGCGTCGCGGGATCGAGGCCGATCTTCAGCGCCAGCGCCTCGATCGTGTCCGCCGTTCGCACGAAGGCCGGGTCCTTGGCGGCGTACATCGCCGACAGCCGGTTGCTGTAACGAGAATCGAAGATGCGCCACACCGGCGCGTGCCTGGACCGGCCGTCCGGCCCGCGCTCGTCGATTGCCGACCCCAGCGCGGGACTGCCTTCGCTGACGAAGCGCCGGCCCTCGCGGTTCACCAGGATACAGTGCGGCGCATAGCTCTCGTAAAGGGGCTGCGCATGGCGGCGCTCCTCGTATCGGGTGAATGTCGCCGGTGCGATGTTCGACTGGTCCATATGCGCCAGCTCGGCGCCGACCGCCTCGGCCATGCGCTGGCCATCGCCAGTATTGCTGTCAGGCGCGCCAGTGAGATCGATGCCCGGGAAATATCGCGGCATATAGTCGGGCGCCCAGTCGAAGCCGCCGGTCGCCAGGATCACGCCTTTGCGCGCGGCGATGGTGACCGGCTTGCCGTCGATGACGGCCTCGACGCCGCTGACGACACCGCCCTCGGTCGCGAGCCGCTTCACATCGGCATCCATCGCGATCGTGCAGCCATGATCCAGGCAGCCGCGCGTCAGGCCGACGATCAGGCCGTTGCCCAGCCCGACCTTGCCTGCCAGGACCCGCCAGGCGAGCGACGGGCCGAGACGCAGCACGGCGCGCACCGGATCCTTGAGCACGCCGCTCACCATCTCCTTGTAGGTGAAGAACTGCGGCTTGACCGACGGGCGCACCCGGTTCCACCAGCGGCCCAGGATGTAGCGGCTGATCAGGGTCGGCGAGACCATGCGGCCGTGCAGCTTGCCGCCCGGCGCCTCGACATAGAAGTCGGGATGGTTGACCAGCTCGAACACCAGCGGCGTATGATCCTCGACGAAGCGAAGCATCGGCGCCGAATTCTCCGCCAGCGCCCGCCACAGCGCGTCCTCGGTCGCCGCCCAGCCCGGCGGCGCGGTGGCGCGAAGGTAGGCCAGCGTCTCCTCGGCGGAGTCGGAAAGGCCGGCCGCCAGCATGTGATGGTTGGCCGGCACCCAGGTGCCCGCCGCCGACATCGCCGTCGTGCCGCCCAGCACATGCGACTTCTCGAGCACGATCACCTTCGCGCCATCGACCGCGGCGGCGAGCGCCGCCGACAGGCCGGCCGCGCCGGAGCCGACCACGACGACGTCGTAGTTCACGGCAGCTTCCACACCCGCCGCCACAGCGGCGTGAACAGAGCGGCCAGCCCCTCCATGCTGAAGCGCATCAGCACGATCACGATCAGCGCGAAGACCGCGAGGTTCCACTCCCCGTAGGCCTGCAGGTAGGTCATCACGACCTGCACCGGCGCCGCGCCGATGATCGGTCCGAGGAAGGTGCCGAAGCCGCCGATCACCACCATGACGACGATCTTGGCCATCTCGGAGAAGTCGATCATCTGCGGGCTGAGCAGCACGATGAAGTGACCGTAGAAGCCGCCCGCGAGGCCCGCGATGGCGCTGGAGACGGCGAACACCGCGATCTTCACCTTGGTCGTGTCGATGCCGAGGCTGCGCGCGCGCAACTCGTCGTCCTTGATCGCGCGCATGAAATAGCCGAGCGGCGAATCGATCAGCAGCCGCAGGCCGAGCAGCACCACCACGGTCAGCGCGAGGAACGTGAAGTAGTACGGCATCGGGTCGGTCGTGCCGTAAAGCGACTTCACGCTCAACCCCAGCTCGCCGCGCGTGAACTTGTAGTCTGCGGTGAGATAGATATGGAAGGTCTCGGCGAAAGCCCAGGTCGCGATCGCGAGATAGATCGCGCGCATGCGCAGCACCAGCCGGCCGAGCACCAGCCCGCACAGGCCCGCCAGCACGACGCCGCAGGGAATGCCGATCCACGGCGAAGTACCGAGATGGTAGCCCATCAGCCCCGACGTATAGGCGCCGATCGCCGCGAAGGCATGATGCGCCAGCGAGAACTGGCCGGTATAGCCGGCCAGCAGGTTCCAGCTCGCCGCCAGGATCACGTAGTAGAAGGCGATGGTCGCGACATGCAGCATGAAGCTGCCGGCGACCAGCGGTACCAGCGCGAGAATGACGGCGGCGACGGCGATCGCCACGGCGGAGCGGCGGAAGGAGGCGCTCATCCCAGCAGGCACTCCTGGATCAGCGCCCGCACCCGCTCCTCGCCGAACTCGCCGACCGGGCCTGCCGCCTTCACCGTGCCGAGATTCATCATCACGACATCCTCGGCATGGCGCAGCGCGTCGGAGACATTCTGGTCGACCAGCAGGATGGTCGTGGCGATCGCCGATCGCGCAGTCTGCAGCAGCTCGTAGACCTGCTCGGCGAGATTGGGCGCCAGGCCGACCGTCGGCTCGTCGACCAGCATCAGGCGCGGCTCGGTGATCATCTCGCGCGCGACGGAAAGCATGCGCCCCTGCCCGCCGCTGAGACTGCCCGCCTTGTCGCGGCGACGCTCGGCCAGCACCGGGAAGATCTCATGGATGCGCGCGATGCGCTCCTTCAGGCGCGCGGGCTCGCGCCGCAAGGTCCAGCCGCCGATCCTGAGGTTCTCCTCGACGGTGAGCTGCGGGAAGGTATTCAGCTCCTGCGGCACGTAGCTCACACCCAGCCGCTTGATCTCGTGCGGCGGCAGGTTAGCGATCGGCCGGCCATCGAGCGCGATGGCGCCGCGATGGGCGCCGAGCAGGCCGAACACCGTCTTGAGCAGGGTCGACTTGCCCGCCCCGTTGGGGCCGATCACCAGCACGAAGCCGCCCTGGGGTACGGTGAGCGACAGCCCCTGCAGGATGTCGACGCCCGGCTGATAGGCGGCGAAGACACTGTCGACGGAAAGCAGCGCGCTCATTCGAGCGCCTTGCCGAGATAGCCCGCCACCACGGCGGGCAGGCGCGCGACCTCGTCGAGCGTGCCCTGGGCGGCGACCCGCCCTTCCATCATCACCGTGACCTGCGGGCAGAGCTTGCGGATGATCGCCATCTCGTGGCTGACGACGAGGAAGGCCGCGCCCTGCTCCCGGTTCATCTCCACGATCATGTCGAGAATGACCTCCTTGATCACGGGATTGATGCCGGCGAACGGCTCGTCGAGCACGTAGCAGCTTCCCGGCACCATGAAGCCGCAGCCCATCTGGAGCAGCGCGCGCTGGCCGCCGGACAGCTTCTTGGCCTGGGTGTCGGCGAGCGGCCCGAGCGTGGTGAGGCGGATCATGCGTTCGGCCTGCGCCTCGCCGTCGTCATTGGCAGACGGGCGGCGGGCATAGAAGGCGGTCAGCAGGTTCTCCCGCACCGTGAGCCCGCCGAACAGCCGCGTCACCTGGAAGGAGCGCACCAGCCCGCGGCGCGCGATCTCGTGCATGGCAAGCCCGCCGATACTCTGGCCGGCGAGCTTCACCTCGCCCGCATCGGGCCGGTAAACGCCGGTAACGAGGTTCACGAGCGTCGTCTTGCCCGCGCCATTGGGGCCGATCAGGCCGCGGATCTCGCCCGCGTCGACGCTCAGCGTCACGTCGTTGGCGGCCTGCAGCGCGCCGAAGCGCTTGCGCAGCCCGATCGCTTCCAGCGCCGCCGCCATCACGCCTCGCGGCCGCGCTCGCCGAACAGGCCGGTCGGCTTGAGCACCAGGACCAGCAGCACCAGCGCGAAGCCGTAGATGTTCTGGTAGGCGGAATCGACGAACGCCGCGCCGAACGATTCGATCAGCCCCAGCAACACGCCCGCGATCAGCGCGCCGGGGATCGAGCCCAACCCGCCGATCACCACGATCTCGAAGCCCTTCACGGTCGTGATCAGCCCGTTGGTCGGGAACACCAGGAACACCGGCGCGAGCAACGCGCCCGCCAGGCCCGCCAGCGCCACGCCGATGCCGAAGGCGACGCGATCGACCCGCAGCACGTCGATGCCGGCGGTCTGCACGCCCACCCGGCTCTGCGACGCCGCGCGCAGCGCGAGCCCGTACCAGGTGTAGCGCAGCACCGCCCAGAAGGCGGCCAGCGCCACCAGCGCGAAGACGAACGCCGCCACGCGCGCGCCGGCGAGCGGCATCGGCCCGACCATGACGATCGGCAGGTTCGAACCCGGCGTGAACTGGTTGGGGCCGGCGATGCCGGTCGCGAGGCTGCGCAGCATCAGCAGCAGCGCCAGCGTGACGACGGTCGCATAGTCGTCGCGCGCCTCGGGCGGCTTCTTGAAGATCGGCTTCAGCAGGCTCCACTGGGTGAGGAGACCGAGCACGAACACGCCGGCCGTCGAGACGACGATGGCGAGCCACCACAGGTCGGGGCCGAGCAGCCACGCCACCAGCATGTACTGCAGGTAGCTGCCGATCATGTAGAACTCGCCCATCGCCCAGTTGATCATGCGCATGATCGAGTAGATGAACGTGATCCCCAGCGCCATGAGCGCGTAGAGCACGCCGATCATGATGCCGGAGATGAACGTCTGCACGACGAGCTCGGTGGAGTACATCCGCTACCGCTGTCCGGGAGGCATCATGCTCCTCTCCCCCGATAGGGGGAGAGGTTGGGAGAGGGGGTTGCACTCGGTGGAACCTACCCTGCCGATGCTCATCTCACGCCGTGCGGCAGGATGGACGGAGCGTATGGCGGAAAGCATCTGAATCCCCCTCTCCCCGCCTCTCCCCCTATCGGGGGAGAGGAGCATGAGGAAGAAGCCAAGGTCAGCGGCCGGGAGCGCGGCTCTCACGCGCGCTGACTTCGCTGGAACTACAGGAACAACCTCACCCTGAGGAACGGAGCGAAGCGGAGTGTCTCGATCAGCGCGGGGGTAACCCCCCGCGCCTTTGGTGGCAACCGGCACGCTACTGCTACACCTCATGAAGGCAGCGGCTCCGTCCTTCGCGTCGCCATCCTTCGAGACGCTCCGCTTCGCTACGCTCCTCAGGATGAGGGGGGAATGGGGGAGACGGAGAAAGAGTTCTAAAGCGTGCGCGGCCAGGTCACGACAAAAATCAGCGGTTGGAAGAGCGGCTCTGGAGAGCCGCGCTCCCGGCGGACCGTGCTCCCGCGTCATTCCAGGCACTACTTCTTCGAGTAGGTGACGACGACCTCGGCGTCCTTCCAGTCCTGCTTGGGCTGGGTCATCTGCAGGATGAGGACCGGCGGCACCCAGTTATGCCAGTAAACGCCGTCGGCCTTCGGGAACGTCACGGGCGCGTCGGGCCAGCTCTTGTAGGTGCCGCCCTCCAGCGTCTTGATCAGGGTCTTGGGATCGGCGCTGTTCGCTGCCTTCATCGCCTGCGACAGGATCGCGATGGCGCCGAAGCCGTTCAGCGCGCCGTAGACCGGATCCTCCTTGTACTTCTCGCGATAGGCCTTGGCGAAGTCGGCGCCGATGTCGGACAGCTTCGACTTGGGCGAGTAATAGGCGATGAAGTAGATCCCCGCGCCGTTCTTCTCGTGGAGCTGCCAGTACTGCGGCCGCGTCGGCGCGTCGTAGGAGATCAGCATCGGCGTGGCGGGCAACAGCCCGATGGTGGTCGCCTGGTCCATGATCAGGTCGAGCGGCTGGCCGACACCGATATTGATCACCAGATCGGGCTTGAATGCCTTGATCTGCAGGAGCTGCGGCGTGAGGTCGGTGACGGTCCGATCGAACATCACCTTCTGGATCTCGACGCCGCCGCCGGCCGCCTTGTTCTGCGCCAGCGTCTCGTCGGCGAGGCCAATGCCGTAGTCCGTCGTCTCGGCGATGATCGAGACGCGCTTGAAGCCCTTCTGCTTGATGAACTCCATCCAGGTCGAGACGCGCACCGGATCGATCGCGTGGGTGCGGAAGGCGATGTCGTAATGCTTGGCCGTGATGTCGGACGCCGAGGCCTGCACCGCCAGCGTCGGCACGCCCATGTCCTTGGCCACCTCGTTGACGGCGATGGCGACCGAGGAATGGAAGAAGCCGGGCACGGCGACGACCTTGTTCTCGCTCACCAGCCGGCGATAGGCGGCAACGCCGGCTTCCGGCTTGCCCTGCGAATCCTGCACGAAAAGCTGCAGCTTCTTGCCCAGCACGCCGCCCTGGGCGTTGATCATGTCGACGCCGATCTCCGCGCCGCGGCGGATGAGCTGCCCGCCAGTCGGATCTCCCGGCGCCGACAGCGGCACGATCAGCCCGACGCCGATGTCCTGCGCCTGTGCCGTCCAGGGCGCCGACCAGGATGCGGTGGCCAGCACGGCCGCCAGCAGAATTCCACGAATGCCCATTGCTCAGCCCCTGTTGCCTTTCCTTGCCGCGACTATCGCAGCAATTTCGGTGCCCGTCAGCCGAGCCGCTTCCGAAAGTCGCGCAGCAGGTCGAGCACATCGAGCACCGCCACGCCGAGGGCAGCCTTCAGGGCCTCCTTGTAGGGCGGCAGGTTGGTGCATTCGAGCACGATCGTGTCGATGCCGGGATGGCGCGCGAGCAGCGCGTTTCCGGCCGCAACCGTCTCGCGCTCGACCGCGTCGCGGTCGAGGGTCTGGCCGTTGCGCAGGAAGGTCGCGGCGAACGAGCCATCCGGCGGCAGGCCTCCGACCGGAGTGTCTCGCGGCGCGTCCACGGCGGCAAAATGAGCCGGCGTGAGGTTGGTTGCAGATGCTGTGAGGACGCCGACCCTGCGGCCCGTCAGCGTCCGGATGAGCAGCAATGCCGAGGTCGCGACCGGCACCGGCGACAGTGCCTCCAGCTCCTTCTGGTAAAGCGCGAGAAAGCCGCAGCTCGTCGACAGCCCGACCGCACCCTCGGCCGCCAGCGCCTCGGCGTTGGCCTTCAGTGCGGCGAGCACGCGCGGCCGGTCGGGATGCGCCGCTACCGCGTCGGCCGGCCCGATGCCCGTCATGGTGCGAAAGATCACCGGGAAGTCGAACGACGCCGGATTGCCGATATCGCCCTCGATCCGCGGGAAGCGGGTGTCGAGCATCAGGATGCCGAGAGGCCTCATGGCTGGGACCGCGCCACTCCGTGGCGCCTCATGAGTGCCACGGAGTGGCGCGGTCCCAGCGTGGGGTCACGACGGCTCGGGCCACTTCTTCTGCGGCGCGCGTGCCTGCTCGAACCAGCGCGACAGGCGCATCACGCCGAGATCGTCGAACCGGTGGCCGGCGATCTGCAGGCCGATCGGCTTGCCCTCCTTCGTGTATCCGCAATTGATCGACGAAGCGGGCTGCTCGCTCATGTTGTAGGGCATGGTGAAGGAGATGTGCTCGAGCGGCCGGTTGACGTCGTTGGTCGGCGTCTCCCATTCGGCATTGTAGGTCGGCACCGGCGAGACCGGCGACAGCACGTAGTCGAACGGCTGGGTCGCGCGCGTCGTCGCGGCGCGGATCGCCATATAGTTGTTGACGCCCCTGATCACCATCGGGCCCGGGACGTCGGCGCCGCCGCGGCACCAGTCGGCGATGAAGGGCAGCACGCTCGCCTGCCTGGCATGGCTCAGCACGGAGAAATCGACCCAGCTCCGCACCCGCCAGAACAGGTCCTGCAGATGCAGCATCTCGGGCGACAGGAAGCCGTCGAGCGGCTCGACCGTGGCGCCCGCGTCGGCGAACAGCCGGGCGGCCGCCTCGACCGCCGCCGTCACCTCCGGATCGACCGGCAGGCCCGAACCGGCATCGAGGTGGAGCCCGATCTTCAGTCCCTTGGGTTCGAGCGGTCCGGCCGACCAGTCGATGTCGGCCGGCGGCAGGCTCATGTGGTCGCGGTCATCCGGCTTCGACAGTTCCGCCATGAGCAGAGCGGAGTCCGCAACGGTGCGTGTCATCGGTCCGATTGCCCGGCCGAGGAACGGCGGATCGACCGGAACGCGGCCGAGGCTGGGCTTCAGGGTGAAGATGCCGTTCCAGCACGCCGGCAGGCGGACCGAACCGCCAATGTCGGTGCCGAGATGCAGCGGGCCGTAGCCGGCGGCCGCTGCCGCGCCCGCGCCGGCGCTCGAGCCGCCGGGGTTCCAGGCGAGGTTCCACGGGTTGCGCGTCAAGGGATGGAACGAGCTGCGCCCCGACGAGAGCATGCCGTAGTCCGGCATGGTGGTCTTGGCGAGGAGGACCGCGCCAGCCTCGCGCACCCGCGCCGCCGCCGGCGCATCGGCAGCGGCCGGCACCAGCTCGGTCGCGGCCGTGCCGAGCGGAACCGGCACCCCCTTCGTCGCGATGTTCTCCTTGATCGTGATCGGCACGCCGTCGAGCGTTCCTTGCGGCGCGCCCTTCTGCCAGCGCGTCTCCGAGGCCTTGGCCGCCTTGCGCGCACCGTCGAAATCCGGTGCGTAGAGCGCCTTGATCTTCGGCTCCCAGGCCTCGATCCGCCGGATGACGGCGTCGGTGGCTTCGACCGGCGAAAGTTTCTTGCTCTTGTAGGCGGCCAGCAAGTCGGCCGCGCTCATGTCGTGGATATTGGTCATGATCGCAACTCTATAGAAGCGCCGCCGCTTCCGCGACGGTCGCGACCTCGGTGAACGGCTTGTATCGCTCCTCGGCTTTCTCGCCACGGCGATTGACCCAGAAGGCACGAATGCCCAGCACGCGGCACACCGCCATGTCGAGCGGCTGGCTGGCGGCGACATGCACGACTTCGGCCGGCGTCACGCCGAGCACCTGGTGGGCGTGGTGGAACAGCCGCAGGTCCGGCTTGTAGGCGCGCGCCTGCTGCGCCGTCACGACGGCATCGAGTTCGACGCCGAGGCCGGGCAGGCTGCCGGCGATCAGGTCGTCATCGGTGTTGGAGATCGCCGCCAGCCGGTAGCGCGTCTTGAGCACGGCGAGCGCCGCCGGCACGTCGACATGGGGCGGAATGGTCGAAACGCGGGCGACGAGCGCCTCGCCGTCGGCCGCGTCGGCGGCCAGCCCGGCGCGTCGAAGGGCGAATGCGACGCTGTCGTGCAACACCTGCCGGTACGGCTTCCACGGCGGCGCATCGCGCAGGCGGCGGCCTTCGGCGGCGAAGTCGCGTAGCAGCGCCGCCGTGCCCGCGACCGGCAGCGCACGGCGCAGCAGCATCTCGCGGAAGGCGACCTCCAGCGTCTCGTGCCACTGCACCAGAGTGCCATAGAAATCGAAGGTGACGACGCGCTGGACCGTCATTGCCGGACCTTGCC
Source organism: uncultured Rhodospirillales bacterium (assembly GCA_945957125.1). Lineage (GTDB taxonomy): Bacteria > Pseudomonadota > Alphaproteobacteria > Reyranellales > Reyranellaceae > Reyranella. Next base: position 22,817 of record CAMFJT010000033.1, read on the forward strand.
GCAATGCAGCGGCTGGGAATCGCCCACGCCGCGCGGCGCGGCGAACGGGGTCGGGAACGGCCTGCCCTGCAGGCCCGCCGCAAGATGCGGCAGCGCGTTGCACAGGAACGCCCCGGCAAAGAACGGCGCGAGGTGAGTCATGGCGTCACTTGTCCGGAGGTCGTACGGGATTGGTGTGCATGACGATATAGCGCGTGAGCATCGGCCCGAGGAACAGCACGGCGATCAGACGTACGGTCTGCATGGCCATCACGAAGGAGACATCGGCATCGCTCGAGGCCGTGATGATCGCGATCGAATCGGATCCTCCGGGACTGGTCGCGAGATAGGCCGTCAGCGGATCGACGCCGGCGCCGTAGACCAGCAGGACGGCGATGAGGCCGCACAGCACGATCATCGCCACGAGGCAGGCCATGATGCGCGGCAGCAGCCTGAGGGCGTGGACCAGCAGCGAGCGGGTGAAGCGCAGCCCGATATTCCAGCCGATGAAAGCATAGCAGCCGGCCAGCAGCCACGGCGGCAATTCGATGGTCATCAGGCCGAAATGCACCAGCACGATACCGGCCACCATCGGCACGAGGAACGCACCGGCGGGTATGTTGAGCCGCTGGGCAATCACCGGGCTGAGCACGGCGACCGCCATCGTCTCGGCGAATGCCAGCCAGTCGACCGGCGGGAACCACACCATCTCGGGCGCCACGTGGTGCTCGGGATTGACGCCGAAGAGCTTGGCCACCAGCGCGGCGGCCGCGGCAACCAGCACGATCCGCAGATACTGCATGAAGGCGACCAGCCGCATGTCCGCGCCGTAGGACTCGGACATGAAGGTCATCACCGAGGCGGCGCCCGGGCTGGTGCCCCACAGGGCGGTCGTGCCCGGCAGCATGCGCAGCCGGGTCATCAGCCAGCCGATGAACGCGGAGACCATGACGACCGCCAGCACGCCGAAGGTGAAGAGCGCCCAATGGTCGAGAATGTCGCCGACGATCGACAGCGGGATCATCTTGGCGATCATGCTGCCGACCACGCCCTGCGCCACGACGAACGGCGTCAGCGGCATCTTCACCCGCCCGTTGCCGGCCGCAAACACGATCGCCGCCAGCAGCGGCCCGAGCATCAGCGCCGCCGGCGCATGCAGCCAGAGCAACAGCGCAGCCAGGATCGCGGACAGGCCGACGAGGGCGATCCATTGCAGCGGGACCGTTCCCCTGGCCGGCATCACGACGGGACCATGACGAAGGCTTGCCCGTCCTGCCGATCCGCGGCGAAGCTCGTCAGCATTGCATCACATTCGACCAGCGTCCGACCCCTTGCGCCGCGCGGCTGAAGCCCTAGCTCGCGAACTCCTCCGCCTCGCCGTTCATTTCCTTGATCGTGCGGATCAGCTCGCCGGCGGCGGTCGCCAGCCGTGCATCATCCGTGCCGCGCAGCACCAGAGAGACGCTGGGCTTGCCGTTGCGAAAGGCCGGGTAGGAGCCGATGTCGATGTCCTCGTAGCGCTTCTGCAGCGCGCCGAGCGGCTCGGCGATGATGCCTTCGGGCAGGTTCGTCCGCACGGTGCGCGAGAGGACCGGATCGCCGCCCACCAGCCGGTGCTTCATAGACTGGAACATGCCCTGCGCCACCGACGGGATGCCGGCGAAGGTGAAGACGTTCTCCATCTGGAACCCAGGGGCCACCGAGATCGGGTTGTCGACCAGGATGCCGCCATGGGGCACGCGTGCCATGCGCCGCCGCGCCGGGGTGAACAGTGCCGGATTTCCGTAGTGGCGGGTCATCCGCTCGACCGCGTCGGGATGCTCGGAGATGCCGACGCCGAAGGCCTTGGCGATGCAGTCGGCGGTGATGTCGTCGTGGGTCGGGCCGATGCCGCCGGTCGTGAAGACGTAGTCGAACTTCGCCCGCAGCTCGTTCACGGTGGCCACGACGGTGGCTTCGATATCGGGGATGACGCGGCATTCCATGACCCGCACGCCGAGCTTGCCCAGCTCGGTGGCGAGGTACTGGATATTCGCATCCTTGGTGCGGCCGCTCAGGATCTCGTTGCCTATGACCAGGATGGCGGCGGTGACGGTCTTGGAAGTCTCTGGCATTTCAACAACATAGCACGGCCTTGTTCCCGCGGGCATCCGGTGCCAAATAGGGCCGTATGACCAGCCCCCGCGACATCGAGGACGACAGCGTCGACTATTGGCGCCGCGACGAACGCACCATCAAGCTGCACGGGCCGGAAGGCTTCGAGGGCATGCGCCGGGCCGGCCGGCTGGCGGCCGAGACGCTCGATTTCATCACCCCGCACGTCGTGCCGGGCGTGACCACCGGCGAGCTCGACCGGCTCTGCCACGACTTCATCCTCGACCACAAGGCAATCCCTGCCCCGCTCAACTATCGGGGCTTCCCCAAGTCGATCTGCACCTCGATCAACCATGTCGTCTGCCATGGCATCCCCGGCGACAAGCGGCTGCAGAGCGGCGACATCGTCAATATCGACGTCACGACCATCCTCGACGGCTGGTACGGCGACACCAGCCGCATGTTCTTCGCGGGGGATGTCGGGGTGAAGGCGCGCCGGCTGTGCGACGTCACCTACGAGGCGATGATGCGCGGCATCGCGGCCGCCAGGCCCGGCGGCCATGTCGGCGATATCGGGCACGCGATCCAGACCTATGTCGAATCGCAGCGCTTCTCGGTGGTGCGCGATTTCTCGGGCCACGGTCTCGGCCGCATCTTCCACGATGCCCCGAACATCCTGCACTACGGCCGGGCCGGCACCGGTCCCGTCCTGAAGCCCGGCATGTTCTTCACCGTCGAGCCGATGGTGAATGTCGGCACCTGGCAGGTGAAGATCCTGAGCGACGGCTGGACGGCGGTGACGCGCGACAAGCAGCTCTCCGCCCAGTTCGAGCACTCCGTCGGCATCACCGAAACCGGCGTCGAGTTCTTCACCCTCTCGCCGATGGGCCTGACCAAGCCGCCGTACGACCTGGCGCAGGCCAGCACCGAGCACGCCGTTTCAGCCTGACGGCTCCAGGGTAAGGCTCTGGATGCCGGGCTCGGCATCCGGCGACAGCGTGACCGAGCCTCGCACGCGGCCATTGGCACAGTCGAGGATGAAGCTTCCTCTGAGGGCATGGACGGGGGAGATCGATTCCAACCGCCCCTTGCCCATGCGCTGCCGCAGGGCCGCTAGCGGTCCATTACGCAGGCGCGCGGGCATGTCGAGCAGCAGGTTCTCAGCGAGCGCCGCCTCGGCGACCTCGATGCGGCCGGCGTCATAGGCCGCCACGACGGCCTCGACGGCGCGCTTCAGCCAGGGCGACGGCTCGGCGGCGCGGCGCGGCGGCTGCAGGGCATGGACCGTCTCGGCGACGGCGAGCGTGAGGCGCGACATCGGCGCGTAGGTGCGGTTGCCGAAGGCGAAGACGCCAATGCCCGATTCCGGCAGCAGAAGCATGTGCGAACCGTAGCCCGGCAGGCCGCCGGAATGGTGGATGCGGCGGCCGATCTTCGGGTCGGCAGAGTTCACCAGCCCGTAGCCGTAGGCGCTGGCCGGCGCAGCACGGCCGTCGACCGTATCGGGCAGGAACGGCGGCGCATGGAACAGGCTCATCTCGCGCACCGTCGAGCGGCGCACGGGGCCGCTCTCCGGATCGTCACGCGCCGGCCAGGCGTCGAGGAGGAAGGCGACATAGCGGGCATAGTCCGCCGCCGTCGTCGCCAGGCCGCCCATCGCGCCGACCTCGCCATCGGGCTCGAGCCGTTCGCGCGACCATTTTCCCTCGTCGAGACGTTGGCCCCAGGCAAAATCGCCCTGGGCCGCCGCGAACGCATCGAAGGTCGTCCGGGTCATGCCGAGCGGCTGGAGGATCGTGCGCCGCACGAAGGCCTGGTAGGGCTCACCGCTGACGTTCGTCAGCACGCGGCCGAGCAGCGCATAGCCCAGGTTGCTGTATTCGAACGCGAGCCCCGGCGCGCGGGCGAACAGCTTGCCGTCCGCCATCAGCGCGTCGAGGGCGGCCGGAGTCATGCCCAGCACGCGGTCACCCCAAGGGTCGTCGGTCACGAAGCCTGCGACGTGGCTCAGCAGATGGCGCACGGTCACAGGCGGACTGTCCCTGGTCGGCCGCGGGACGGCGGCGAACTGCGGCACATACTCGGCCAGCGGCGCATCGAGGGCGAGGCGGCCGGCATCGCGCAACGAGAGGATCGCCAGCGCGGTGAAGCTCTTGGTCATCGAGGCGATGCGGAAGGCTGTCTCCGGTGTGGCGGGGCGCTTCGCCTCGACGTCGGCCAGACCCAACGCAGTGACATGGACGAGGCGGCCGTCCTGCACGACGCCGGCGACGAGGCCGGGAATGTCATGCTGCTGGGCGAAGGCGGCGCAGGCGGTATCGATCTGGGCAAAGGCGGTGGTCATGACCCGCAGCCTAATCCATGGCTTCATCCTTTTCCTGCCGCGTTTCCGCCGCGGTCGTCGGGAATGGTCGGCGCATGGGGAGAGCGAAAAGAGCCGCGGCCGAGCCGGCGGCGTCATCGACCGACGACGATGCCCTCCTGTCGCTCCTCGCGGCGGGACTGCGCCTGCAGGCAGCCGATGCGGTATGGCGCGTGAGCGGCAACACCCTGCCGCATCGGGCCCTGCTCCGCGAAGCCGGAGGGACCTGGAACCGGCTCGACCAATGCTGGGAATTCCCGGGCGAGGACCCGACGGCGAAGCTTGCTGCGGCGATCGAGGCGATCCCTGCCCCAGCCGGCCACAATAGCGGTGCGGCGGCGGCGCCCGCGCCGCATTATCATGGCCATCGCGGCCGGCTGCGCGAGCGGGTGCTTAAGGCCGGCATCGAGTCCTTGCCCGACTACGAGCTGCTTGAGCTACTGCTGTTTTATGCGATCGAACGCGTCGACACCAAGCCGCTGGCCAAGCGCCTGCTCGAGCGCTTCGGCACGTTGGGCGACATCTTCGCCGCCGAGCCGGCGCAGCTGCGCGAGTTCGACATCGACCAACGCACGCTGGTGCTGTTCCGTGCAGTTCGCGAATCGGGCCGTCGGCTGGCCGAGCGCAAGGTCAAGGACATGCCTGTCCTGACCAACTGGCAGCAGCTCATCGACTACTGCCACGCCGCGCTCGCGCACGAGAAGACGGAGCAGTTCCGAATCCTCTTCCTCGACCGCAAGAACGTGCTGATCGGCGACGAGGTGCAGCAGCGCGGCACGATCGACCACACGCCGGTCTATCCGCGCGAGGTCGTCAAGCGCGCGCTCGAGCTCGGCGCCGCCGCGCTGATCCTGGTTCACAACCACCCTACTCAAACCGGCTGATCACGCTCAATCACGCTAGAAACCGCTTAAACACGACACTTATCCCTTGTTCACTGGGATCGGTTAGAGTCATAAATGGGAGCGGTTTTTCGCGGGATGCGAGGGCCTGCCGCCCCCAGTAGCCGACCCCTGCACCCTCGTTACCGCCCCCAATTTGGTGAGGGTGGTGAGAAGGATGGCAAGTCTTACAGATGCAGCGATCCGGCAGGCCATGAAGCGGGTCGAACTACAAAGCTCTCAGGAGAGCCTCGTTGATGGCGAGGGCCGCGGCACCGGCCGGCTTGTGCTGGTGTTGAAACCCATGCCGACGCGCGTGACGGCCGACTGGATGGCGCAGCAGTGGCGCGATGGCAAACGGACCAAGAAGAAGCTTGGTTCGTACCCGTCCATTTCGCTCGCCCAGGCACGCGAAATTTTCCAGCGTGACTACGCCAACGTCATTCAGAAGGGGCGCAGCATCAAGATCGCCGGAGACACCCGGCCAGGCAGCGTGGGTGACCTCTTCGATGCCTATGTGAAGGCACTCAAGGATGCGGGGAAACCCTCGTGGGAAGACGCGGAGAAGGGCCTCAACAAGATCGCTGACACGCTTGGCCGTCATCGGCAGGCGCGCGAGATCGAGCCCGATGAGGTTATCGAATTGCTCCGTCCGATCTACGAACGCGGCAAGCGCTCCATGGCCGATCACGTCCGCTCATACATCCGCTCCGCATTCAGCTGGGGCATGAAGTCCGAGCACGACTACCGCACTGCCTCGCCCCGTCGCTTTCGCCTCGCGTACAACCCCGCCGCAAGCATCCCGACCGAGCCAAAGGTGCGCGGCACGCGCTGGCTTGACGAGGACGAGTTCTCGCAACTCTACAAGTGGCTCGAGTGCCCAGACGTGCCGGTACACCCTCCCTACCTCCGCGCCGTTCGGATCCTGATGCTCACCGGCCAACGCGTCGAGGAGATGGCTCGACTCCATGTCGATCAGTGGGATGCCGAAGAGCGCATCCTCGACTGGTCGAAGACAAAGAATGGCAAGCCCCACTCACTTCCCGTTCCCGACCTCGCGGCCGACCTACTGGACTCTATCAAACCAAACGAGCACGGGTGGTTTTTCCCGTCGGCGATGGACCCGACGAGGCCCGTCTCGGCCGGCACTCTCTATGCATTCATGTGGCGGCAGCGCGGCCGCGGCGTGATCCCGGTCGTCACCAACCGAGACTTACGGCGGACGTGGAAAACGCTCGCGGGCAAGGCAGGCGTACCGAAGGAAATCCGCGACCGCTTGCAGAACCACACGTTACAAGACGTATCCTCGAAGCACTACGATCGGTGGCAGTACATGCCCGAGAAGCGCGAGGGCATGAAGAAGTGGAACGCCTTTGTCACAGCGTTGCTGGTGAGCAAGGAACGCAGGATGGCTGCTTAGCTCTTATGCAGTGCAGGCGGCAGCAGACGCGCACCCAGCCCAGTAGGTTCAAATCGGGGGAGCGCAACCAGCTTAACTTGCTGCTCCAAGCCGCAGCTTAGGGTCAAGGTCGGCGCCGGCGGTCACCGAGACCGACATTGGCTGCTCCAGCTGGTCATCACCATTTGACGCATGGTACATGGTTGCCATGTGCTTGGACTGTTCAAGGCTGTCCGCTTCAACAAGCGGCTCTGCCATGACCAGGGCGTCCGGCATGCCAGCGTTTCTCTTTTTCAACTCACGGCCGAACGCTGCAGGGCGCCCGTCTCAGCGCTCAAGGCAAACCCTTCATACCCGTTCTCTGCAATGCGTGCGCAGGCCGTGCGGTACCTCGCCATGCCGCCGGCATAGGGCATGAAGACGCGCGGCTTGCCGGGTACGTTGGCACCAAGATACCAGGAGTGCTTCGCCTGCGGCAGCAGGGTCGCGTTTGCCATCTCGTTGACGTGCTCCACCCAGCCGTCAACTGCCTGCTCGGTAGGCTCGATCCGGTCGAAACCATGCCGGCGCATATGCGCAATGCAGGCTGTGATCCATTCGACATGCTGCTCGATGGCCACCGGCATGTTGCACAGCACCGAGGGGCTGCCGGGGCCGGTGATCGTGAACAGGTTCGGGAAGCCGGCGATCTGCAGTCCCAGATATGTGCGCGGGCCGGCCCGCCACGCCTCGCGCAGCGAGAGCCCGTCACGGCCGTGAATGTTCATCCGCAAGAGCGGGCCGGTCATCGCGTCGAAGCCTGTCGCAAAGACCACGATGTCAAGCTTGTGCTCGGTGCCGTCGCGCGTTCGGATGCCGTCGGGAGTGATGCACTCGATCGGGTTTGCGAGCACGTCCATCAGGCTGACGTTGTCGCGGTTGAACGTCTCGAAATAGCCAGTGTCGATCGGCGGCCGCTTGGTGGCGAATGGGTGGTCGATATTCGCCAGCGTTGCCGCGGTCGCCGGATCCTTGACGACTTCCCGGATCTTCTGCCGAAGGAACTCGGCCGCGGTGTCGTTGGCGGCCTTGTCGGTCAGCAGATCGCGGAACGCGGCGCGGAATTGCAGCCCGCCCTTCTCCCAGGCCGCCTCGTAGATCGCCTGCCGCTCCTCGTCCGTGACATCGTGCGCCGAGCGGTCGCAGATCACGAACGGGTGGCCGTTCGGGGTGGAATGCATCACGCTGCGGATCTCGGCTGCGTTCGCCCTTGCCCAGCGCTTGAAGTCGTCGCTGAGCGGCCCGTTACGGGCGGGAATGCTGTAGTTGGCGGTGCGCTGGAAAACGGTCAGTTGCGCCGCAGATTGCGCGATCACCGGAGCCGCCTGGATGCCGGTCGAGCCGGTGCCGATCATCCCAACCCGCTTGCCGGTGAAATCGACGCCCTCATGCGGCCACTGCCCGGTGTGGTACCAGGTGCCGGCAAAGCTATCGAGCCCCGCAATGTCCGGGATGTTCGCCGCGGACAGGCAGCCGACGGCGGTGATCAGGAACTTTGCGACATAGCGCTCGCCGGCCTCGGTCGTCACATGCCAGCGGTTCGTGACCGCGTCGTAGTGAGCGGCGGTCACCCGCGTGCCGAAGCGGATGTCGCGCCGCAGGTCGAACCGGTCCGTCACGTGATTGAGATAGCGCAGAATCTCCGGCTGCTCCGGATAGCGCTCCGACCAAGTCCATTCCTGAAGCAGTTCCTCAGAGAAGTAATAGGCGTAGGAATGACTCTCGGAATCGCACCGCGCACCGGGATAGCGGTTCCAGTACCAGGTGCCGCCGACCCCGTCGGCGGCCTCCAGCAACCGGACAGAAAGGCCGAGCCGGTCGCGCAGGCAGAGCAGCTGGTACAGGCCGGAGAAACCGGCGCCGACAATCAGCGCGTCGAAACTGCGGGCCTCTGCCGGTCGGGCAGCCATCGGATGAGACTTGTCGAGCCGCATGGAACCTCCGGGGGGCCGTATTGCTGTGGAGTGGATCGAAAGAAGGCTATCTCGGTCCGGCAAAAGCGCCACGCAGCCATGCGCAGGCCTCCTTCATCGCAACGCCGGCCTTGTCGACGACGCCGACCCAGAACATGAATCCGTGGTTGACACCGTCGTACCGGCTCAGCGCCGTCCGGACGCCGGCCGCACGCAGCTTGTGCGCGTATAGTTCGCCCTCGTCGCGCAGCGGATCGTATTCGGCCGTGATGACAAGGGCAGGCGGCAAGCCGGCCAGGTTCGTCGCACGGAGCGGCGACGCATGAGGGTGTGCGGCCTCGGACGGGTTGTTGAGGTAGTGGGCCCAGAACCACTTCATCGTATCGCGGGTCAGCCCGTAGCCCTCCGCATTGTCCTCGTACGAAGGAGTGCCGGGGGTATGGTAGTCGGTTACGGGATACATCAGCAGCTGGCCGCACAATGCCGGGCCGCCTTCGTCGCGCAGCCGCAGAGCCGTGACCGCCGCCATGTTGCCGCCGGCACTGTCGCCCCCAACGGCAATGCGCGTCGGGTTGGCGCGCAGCGTGGCCGCATGCGCCGCAGCCCATCGCGTCGCATGCAGGCAGTCCTCGATCCCGGCCGGGAATTTGTGCTCCGGCGCCAGCCGATAATCGACCGATGCGACGACGCAATTCGCGCCGGCACACAGATTGCGACACATGCCATCGTGCGTATCGAGGCTGCACAACACGAAGCCGCTGCCATGAAAAAACACCAGTAGCGGGAAAGGACCGGTGCCGAGCGGTGTGTAGATCCGGATGCGCAACGGCCCGCCCGGTCCATCGATCGCCTGCTCGTGTGCACCGGCGATCTCGGCCGGGCGCGCCATCAGCGCGATACGCGCCTCGTACTGCGCGCGCGCCGCATCGACCGGCAGAGTGTGCGTCGCCGGCACGCCGGTGCCTTTGTCGAGCAATGCCTGGATCTGCGGATCTACCGCCATCTTACTCCCGATGTCTTCTATTGAAGACACATGATTTGTATTGTGCCGATTGGACCTCTATCATGACCTTCGGTAGGGGGCAACGCGCTTTCCGGGGGAAAGCAGCCATGAATCGGGAACCAGCCAGTTCAAGCGAAGAACTCCAAGCGACAGGCGTAGAAGGCGAATCGAGCGCCCCAAGCCGAGGGCGATCTGCCGATGGGAATCGGAGGGGTCCCGGCAAGCCAGTCGGAGCAGTGGCGGCCGCGGCGAGCGTCCTGCGCGCGCTGAACGCCTGCGAGCGGCCGTTGAACGCCAGTGAAGTGGCGCGGGCCACGGGGCTGCACCGCGGGACCGCGTACAACATTCTGCGCACGCTGCAAGCCGAGGGCTTTGTCAGCTATGACGAGAGGACGCGCAGCTACTCGGTGAGCCTGCACATTCTTGAGCTGGCGTATGGCGTGTTGCGACGCAGCGGGCTGATGGATCTGGCGCGGCCGCTGATGCATGCGGTTTCCGACACGCATGGCGTGTCGGTCTATCTCGCCAAGGTGCTGGGACCCTCCTCTCTGCTGCTGTTGGACTGGGTCGGCTCCTCATTCCGCACCGATCTCTATGCCACGATCGGTCGGCAGTACGTCGGTCCGGCAGGCGCGTCCGGCGTGATCATGGCCGCGTTCGGCAGCGTCGGCGACGTGGAGCTCGAAGCCATGTTCTCGCGAGTGAGCTGGTACGAGAAGCCCTCCTTCGACGAGTTCTCTGCTCGGGTCAGAGAGGCGAAGCAATCCGGCTTCGCGGTGGACCACGGCTGCATGTTTCAAGGCATCACGCTGGTGTCGGTGCCAGTGCTGTCGCCTGCGTGGGAGCTGCTGCTGATTCTGACTGCCGCCGGGCACTCGCATGACCTCAACGGCGATGCCGTCGGGCCGCTGAGCCGCGCGATGCAATCGGCCGCGCGACGGCTTTCCGAAAGTGTCCCATTGTTGCGCTTGGGATGAATGTAGGCTCTGCCAATACGCGACATGGCTCAGAGCAAGCACACAGAACAAAGAAGCCCCCGTGGATGTCGGCATGATGATGATCTTCGCCAGCTACGGCTAAGACAATTGCCCCGATGCGCGTATGGGAGGAGGAGATCCGGGGAGCTGGCTCGCAGAAGATCCACAACGGCGGGGGCCACCGCGTGCGCCTGTCCAAGCTTGTCGGTCTGAACGACCACCCATGGCGTCGAAAATGTAGGGTCGCGCGACCCAAGATTCGGCCCCTGCGGTACCGTCCGGAAGACCGGTGCTTGAGTTGCGAGAATGCCTCAACATACCTGCTATAGCTCATGCGGTGGCGTATTTGTCCTGAGCGCCAGCCCGCCCGTCTGTCGCTGTGAGGTCCTTCAGCAGCGGCAGCACCTCGGCGGCGACGCGCTCGATCTGCGTGTCGCGCTGCTCATAAGGGCCGAGCAGGTCAAGCACGACATGCCGCACGCCGGCGGCGTGGAACGCGCGGATGCACTCTGCGATCTGAGCCGGCGGGCCGAGCGCGCAGTAGCGTTGCGCCGCCTTGCGGAAGTCCATCGCGTAGCGGACGCTCAGCGTCTCGGTCGCCGCGTCGAGTGCCTTTTCATACGTCTCGTCCAGCCGCGTGAACAGCAGATGGCCGGTGCCGAGAGGGTGTCAGGAACTTTGTGTAAGAGCGGGTTCGTGGTGATCTCACCTTTGCAG
>CAMFJT010000034.1 GCA_945957125.1 uncultured Rhodospirillales bacterium
GTGAAGTCGGGATGCGAGTTGGTGAAGCCGAACTGCACCAGCTTGGCCTTCTGGTAGATCGGCGAGGCGGCCATCGAGGCGGGGCTGGCGAAGTCGCCGAGCTCGGCAACGATCTTCGGGTCGGCGACGAACTTCTGCGCCACGGCGACCGACTGGCGCGGGTCGCTCTGCGTGTCCTCGAAGACATAGGCGAGCGGCCGGCCCTTGATGCCGCCGCCGGCGTTGATCTCGTCGAGCGCGAGGTCGAAGCCCATCTTCCACTGCGCGCCGTATTGCGCGTTGGGGCCGGTAAGCGGGCCGCTGACCCCGAGATAGATCGGCTCGCCCTTGGCCGGTTCGGCGAGGGCCGGCGCGATGGCGGCAAGAAGGGCGGCGGCTGAGGCGCCGAGCAGGAGACGACGATGAAGCACGGGCATGGAGCACCTCACGCTGGGGGCCGTTGCGGACAGGGCGCAGAACGTGGCAGTGGCGGCGTTGCCGGCAAACAGAATGTTCTCGTCGAAGATTCGTCGCCGGGAACCACATCCTCACGTCGTGCAATCACATCACGACAAGAACCATGCACGGACTGTACCAGCGGCCGGGACGCACGGCGCATGAGACATGCTGCGCCTTGCATGAGGCCGATCTTCGCGCGAGGGTCGCGCGCATGACCAAGCGTTTGGGTTTTTTCACCCGCCTGCTCGACGACACGAATGCCGCCGAACGCTATCGCCTCGCGACCGAGCAGATCGTTCAGGCCGAGCGGAGCGGCTTCGACTCGGCCTGGATCGCGCAGCATCACTTCCACGAGGCCGAGGGCGGGTTGCCCGCGCCGTTCGTGTTCCTCGCGCACGCCGCGGCGGCCACGTCGCGAATCCGGCTCGGTACCGGCATCGTCACGCTGCCGCTCGAGCTGCCGCTGCGGGTGGCCGAGGACGCCGCCGTGCTCGACCTGCTGAGCGCTCACCGGCTGGAGGTTGGCGTCGGTCCCGGCGGTAATCTCACGGCCTTTACCGCCTTCGGTCTGGATAGCCGCGACCGCCATCGCCTGATGAACGGCAATCTCGAGTTGATGCGCAAGGCCTGGTCGGGCGGGATCCTGACCGGCGGCGACCGGCTCTATCCGTCCAGCCCGACGCTGGTGGAGCGGATCTGGCAGGCGACCTTCTCGGTCGAAGGCTCGCGGCGAGCGGGCGCGGCGGGCGACGGCCTGATGCTGTCGCGCACCCAGCCGCGCGAGCCGGGCGCACCGTTCGTGCCGCTCGACGCGATTCAGAACCCGATGCTCGACGCCTACATCGAAGCGCTGCCTGCGGGGCGTGCGCCGCGCATTCTCGCCTCGCGCACCGTCTTCGTCGTCGACGACCGCAAGGATGCCTACCGCTTTGCCGAGACCGGCCTGCCGCGGCTGGTGAACAAGCGCGCGGCGGCGGGAGCGCCCGCCCCGAGCGGGTCGGTGCACGACCTGATCAAGGCCTTCGACGTCCATCTCGGCACGCCGGAGGAGGTGATCGACTCGCTGCGCCGGGACACGACGCTGGAGCGCGCGACCGACCTCACCATGCAGGTCCATTCGATCGACCCACCGCATCCCTTCATCCTGCGCTCCATCGAGCTGATGGCGGAGAAGGTGGCGCCCGCGCTAGGCTGGGTCCGCGACGGGACGGCGAGCGTTCGCCGCGTCGCCTGAGGAAGGAAACGAATGCAAGCCGACGTCATCGACACCCTGGCCGGCATCGCGCCCGGCTCGCACCTGGACACGGTGCGACGCACGCGCCGCGCGGTGGCGCGCGAGCATGCCCAGAAGAGCTACGACTCGCTGTTCGCGCCAGCCGACTATGGCGATTTCTCGCCGGCCGAGCGTTACGCCATCGCGGTCTTCGTCGCCGGCTTGCACGGGCAGACGGCGATCAAGGACTTCTATGCCGCCAAGCTCGGGAGCGCCGGAGCAATCGATGCGGAGATCGCGGCGGCATCGACCAAGGGTCCCTACGGAGCCTATCCGAAAGGTCCGCTGAGCAAGGAAGACACGCCGGGCCCGATCCATCGTGTTGCCGAAGCGCAGCGCAAGGCTCTCGGCCCGAAGCTGGCCGCCGCCTTCGAGCACGTCCACATGCTGGTCTTCCATCCGCGCGATGCCGCGCCGCCGTCGCTGCAGGCGATGCTCGACGCCGGCTGGACGACCGACGCCGTCGTGACGCTGTCGCAGCTCGTGGCGTTCCTTTCCTTTCAGATCCGTGTGGTGGCGGGCCTCAAGGTCCTCGCCGCCAAGTCGTGAGGGCACCATGACCGACAAGACCGTTCCCCAATCCGGCCACGTGGTGCCGGCCGTCTTCACGCGCGACATGCTCGACTGGTTGCCGTGGCTCGAGCCGGTTGCGGCCGACAGGATGACCGAGCGACAGCTCGCCAGCCTGGTCGATGCCGCACGCGTGAAGTCCGATTACTTCCGCCTGCTGGCGCGCGATCCCGACGTGCTCGAGGCGCGCACCCGGACCGACAAGGACATCTTCTACAATCCCGATGCCGGCCTGCCGCGCGCGGAGCGCGAGCTCGCCGCCGCCACGACCTCGCGGCTGAACGGCTGCATCTACTGCGCGTCGGTGCACGCGCGCTTCGCGGCGACCTATTCGAAAAGGGTCGCCGACGTCGACAAGCTCCTCGCCGAAGGCGTCGGTGCCGACCTCGACAAGCGCTGGAACGCGATCGTGGCGGCGTCGGTGGCGCTGACCGAGACGCCGATCACGTTCGGGCCGCGGCACATCGATGCGCTGCGCGAGGTCGGGCTCGACGACGACGCCATCGTCGACGTGATCAACGCCGCGTCGTTCTTCAACTGGGCGAACCGCCTGATGCTCTCGCTCGGCGAGCCGACTCCGGCGGCTTGATCTCTTGCCGGAGCGCGGACGTCCCGTCCGCTCGTGCTCGATGTGGCGGGCGAGACGCCCGCGCTTCGGCAAGATCTACGGCGCGATCCAGAAGGTGTCGGGCTTGTACAGCCCGATATAGCCGCCCGGATCCCAGGCGTAGAAGCCTTCCTTCGGCACGTTCCGGACCTTTGGTCCGGACACGAGCGGCTGCATGATGCCGTTGACGGTGCCGATCGAGAACACCTGGTCAACATTCGTCTCGAGGATGTTTCGCCACGCCTCGAGGCGGGTCGCCTCGTCGGTCGAGGTTTCCCAATTGCGCAGATAGTCGAGCAGTACGCAGGCTTCCGGCAGGTCGCACTTCTCACCCTGCTTGCCTTTGCTCTCGATGAACATGCCCCAGCGCGACCATTGCAGCCCGCCCTGCGTGGTCGGCGCGAACTCGCGCGGGCTGGTGTTGGCCGTCGGCACGGCCGTCGTGATGCCGGCATAGGCGGTCATGATCGCCTCGCCGGAGAAGGCGCGCAGGCGGAAGTTCTCGCGCGTCTGCGGCTTGAACAGGAGCTTGATGCCGATCTGCTTCCACTGGTCGGCGATCAGCGACAGCGCGTCGGCGTCCTCCGTCTCCTCGCTGGCATGCTCGACGATGATGGTCGCCTGCCGGCCGTCGGGCAGCAGGCGGAAGCCGAGGCTGCTGCGCTGGGTCAGCCCCATCTCGTCGAGCAGCGCGTTGGCTGCCTTGGGATCGTAGGTCGCCCACTTCGTCGCATACTCGGGCTTGAACAGCACCGAGCGTCGCATGATCGTGTTGTTGGAGGGCCGTGCCAGGCCGATATAGACGACCTCGTTCAGCTCGTCGCGATCGACGGCCAGCGACAGGGCACGCCGGAACCGCACGTCGCGCATCACCTTGCGCCACACCTCGTCCTTCGCGTTGAGGTTGGGATAGAGCGCGAGCTGCGAGCCCGAGCCCGATTCCCAGAGAAACACCTCGACGCCCGAGCTCCGGCTGCTCTTCCGGAGGAACGTGTAGTCGCGCATGTTGAGATAGCGCGGCTGCAGGTCGGCTTCGCCCAATCCTGCCTTGGCGGGGATGAGGTTGGTCGCCGCCAGCGTGAAGATCACACGGTCGAAATAGGGGAGCTGCACGCCCTTCTGGTCGATCCGGTAGTAGTAGGGATTGCGGTCGAACACGAAGCGCTGCGCCGGCGGCGCGGTCATCAGCTTCCAGGCGTTGAGCGTCGGTAAATCCGGATTGTCGTTGTTGTACATCACGTCGACGCGTCGGTGGATCTGCACCCAGTTGCCCATCGCCTGGCCGCCCTTGGCCTCCCTCGCGATCTCCTCGACCGGCGTGTACCTCTTGTGGAATTTCTTGAGATAGTGCGCCGGCCGGTACAGGAACAGCGGGGCGGCGCGCGCCTGGCTCTCGATGAAGTTCGGGTTGGGCTTCTTCCAGCTGTATTTGATGGTCAGCGGATCGACGATCTCGACTACGGGCGGCTCGTCGTCGACCATCAGCTCGATGCTCGGCCCGCCCGGCGACAGTTCCGCGTTGTTGGCGATGTCTTCCCAGTAGTAGCGGAAGTCCTCGGTCGTGAACGGCGCGCCGTCCGACCATTTGTGGCCGGCCCGCAGCTTGAACGTGAATTCGCGGCTGTCCTTCACCTCGTAGCTTTCGAGGATATCGGGCTGCAGCTTGAAGTGGTCATCGTACACGATGAGCCGCGCGTTGGCGTAGAGCGTCATCATGCGCGTGTCGCGCGCCGTCGCCATCAGCATGTTGACCTGCCCGCCGGGATGGCCGGGACCGTCCGTACCGGCGAAGCGCTCCACGACCGACGGCGCCGTCGGTATGCGCTTGTCGACCGGAGGAAGCGCACCGGACTTCACCTGATCGGCGAACATCGGGGTTTCCTGCATGGCGGGCAGGGGATCGGCGTCGGCGCCGAACGGGCTCCAGAGGGCGAAGGCGACCGCCGCCGAAAATACGCGCCTCTTCATGTCGAAACCTCGTCTCTACGCTTTATTCGGCCTTTGCGCCGGACAGTCTTACCAGTTCGGCCCATCGGGAGGCATCCCGTTTGATGAAGGCATCGAACGCCTCGACGCTCAGCGGCGTTGCCGCCAGACCGACGTCGCGCAGGCGCTGCACGAAGGCGGGCTCGACGAGGGCGGCATTCAATACGCCGTTGAGGCGCTCGATCACGGCTCCCGGCAGGCCGGCTGGCCCGGCGATCGACATCCAGGGCTGCAGGTCGAAGCCGGGGAAGAAGTCGGTGAGCGGCGGCACGTCCGGCAGGGTCGGATCGCGCACCGCGCCGGTCACGGCGAGCACCTTGAGCTTGCCGGCCTTGATCGGCGCGAGCGCCACCGCGGCATCGAGAAACATGAAGTCGAAGCGGCCTTCCATGAGGTCGACGAGTGCCTTGGCCGAGCCGAGATAAGGCACGTGCGTGGCCGAGAAGGGCATCTTCGAGCGGATCAGCTCGACCAGCAGGTGATGGGCCGTGCCGACCCCGGGCGAGCCGTAGGAGTAACTGTCCGGCTTGGCCTGCAGCATCGCCACCAGCGCCTGGGGATCGGCGACCGGCAGGTCGGGGCGGCAGACCAGGAACAGCACGACGCGTCCCATCATCGCCACGCCGGCGAAGTCGGCGGGACCGATCAGTGGCCGCGCGTAGAGCGCCGGTGTGATGCAAAGCGTGCTGACGGTGGCGAGCAGCAGCGTGTAGCCGTCGGGAGCTGCCTTGGCGACATAGGCGGCGCCGAGCTGCGTCGCCGCGCCGGGCTTGTTGTCGATCACCGCCGGCTGGCCGAAAGCCGCCTGCAGCCGGTCGCCGACCAGCCTCCCCAGCACGTCGGTCAGGCCGCCGGGCGGATAGGGCACCACGACCTTGAACGGCTGGCTGGGCCAGGATTGCGCACGAGGCGCGGCCGGCAGCACCGCAGCGCCCGCGCCCGCCAGCAGCGTCCGCCGCCGCATCTCAGCCGCGATCGAAGGCGCGTTTGGGGCCGGGACGCGTGCCCTCGGCGATGACGGGCTTCACCGTGCCGTTGGCCGGCACCGTGTCCTCCGCATAGGCGCCGGTGACGCCCTGCGGTCGGTCGCCCTTCACCGTGACACGCTCCATCGTGCGCCGCGCCGGATAGTAGTCGTGACTGGCATAGTGCTGGACCGAGCGGTTGTCCCACATCACCAGCGTGTTGGGCCGCCATTTCACCCGGAGCTGGTATTCGGGGATCGTCGCCTGACGGTAGAGGAACTCCAGCAGCGCGTCGCTCTCGTCCGCCTTGAGGCCCTTGATGCGCGTGCAGAACTGGCGATTGACGTAGAGCACGCGCCGCCCGGTCACCGGATGCACCCGCACGACGGGATGCCACGGGTTGGGGAACTCGTCCTCCAGCTTGCGCAGCTTGGCGCGATCGCTGTAGCCGAACAGGGGCCGCCACGGCTTGAAGTCGTGCTGCGCCTCCAGCCCGTGGATGTGCTGCTTCATGCGCTCGCTGAGGCCGCGATAGGCCGCGCTCATCGAGGCGAACAGCGTGTCGCCGCCGGCTTCCGGCACGACCTTGCCGCGCAGGATGGTCGCCATCGGCGGCGCCTCGCGGAAAGTCTCGTCGACATGCCAGATGTCGGTCAGGGCCGGCGGATTGTCGGCCGAGTAGTCCAGGATGATGACCTCCGGCTTGTCGGGCAGGTTGGGCGAGAAGGGATGGATCGACAGGTCGCCGAACAACGCGCCGAACGCCATCTGCTGGTCGACCGTGATGTCCTGGTCACGCAAGACGATCACCTCGTAGTTCACGAGGGCATCGTGGATCGCCTTGAACCGGGCCGGCGAGAGTGGATGGCGGAGGTCGACGCCTTCGATTTCCGCGCCGATGAAGCCGTTGATCGGGCGTATGCGGATGTCCGCTTCGCTCTGCAGCACGGCTGCCGCTGCTGCTGCCATTGCTTCCTCCGACTTGCTTGTTGCGCTAAGTCTAGCGTCTCGACGGCGGGGGGACCATGGCAAGCGGGCTGGAAAACGAATACGTGACGCTGCACGAGGTCGTGAAGGCGGCGAAGATCCGCCTGAACGGCAATATCTGGGACTACCTGATCGGCGGCACCGAAACCGAGACGACCCTGCGGCGCAACCGCATGGCGCTCGATTCGATCGCCTTCAAGCCGCGCGTGCTGCGCGACGTGAGCAGGATCGACCCCTCGTCCGAGATCCTCGGCAAGAAGCTCCGCATTCCCGTCCTGCTGGCGCCGGTCGGCTCTCTCGAATCGTTCGAGCCGGGCGGCGGCATCACCGTCGCCAAGGGGGCCGGCGCGGGCGGCGTCGGCATGCTGATCAGCTCGGTGACGACGCTCAAGCTCGAGGACATCGTCAAGGGCGGCGACGGTCCGAAGATCTACCAGCTCTACATCCGCGGCGACGACAAGTGGGTGGCTGACCGGGTCAAGCAGGCGATGGACGCGGGCTACGACGCCTTCTGCATCACCGTCGACACTGCCGTGTATTCGCGCCGCGAGCGCGACATCGCCAAGCGCTTCGTGAAGTCGTGGCGCACCTCGGCGACCGGGCAGGACCACCAGGCTGCCTTCGCCTGGGACAACTACAAGCGGGTCAAGGACCAGTTCCCCGACGTGAAGTTCATCCTGAAGGGCATCGGCTGCGGCGAGGATGCCGAGATCGCCATCAAGGAAGGCACCTGGGGCGTCTATTGCTCCAACCATGGCGGCCGCCAGCTCGACCACGGCCGCGGCTCGGCCGCGGTGCTGCCGGAGATCGTCGAGGTCGCCAAGGGCAAGGCGAAGGTCATCGTCGACGGCTCGTTCAGCCGCGGCAGCGACATCGTGAAGGCGATCTGCCTCGGCGCCGACTGGGTCGGCATGGGCCGGCTCTATTGCTACGGCCTCGCCGCCAACGGCGCGGCGGGCATCGAGCGCGTCGTGGAGCTGCTCGAGGAGGAGATGAAGGAGGTGATGGGGCTGCTCGGCGTCTCGAGCCTCAAGCAGCTCGACAAGAGCTACATCAGCCAGGCCATGCCGACTAACATCCCGAGCGTCCACTCACCCTTCCCGCTGCTGCACGAGGGGTATTAGTTGGAGCTCTGCGGGTATACGACGTAGGCCTGAGTTCCGAGAACCGTGGTTGAAGGCTCGTGACGGACGAAGACGGGCGGCATGGTGTCGGACCCGCTGCTCCCCATCGAGTCACCATGGCCGACGATCGGTCCATTGGTGAGGAGATACTGGGCGATGCCCAGCAGCCAGGGCGCCAGGTTCGAGACATCGCTGTCGAACGCTCGCCATTCGACTTCCATGATGCCGAAGGCGTTCAAGCCTTCGGTCATCGCGAACCATGTAGGCTTTCCATTGGGGCGTAAATGTTCCGTGTCTTCGCCGATCTTCACCGCGACGGTCAGTGTGACTGGAATTTCGCCCTTGGCCTGCTCCAGATCGCGGCGGAAGTCGTCCGGTTTCCACATGGCATTGGCGTCGGGCCAAACCACCGCAGTTGCCGTTTTCAAGATATCGAGTGCTGCGGCTGCCAATTGCAGCTCGACGAGGACGCGTTCCTTGGGCGGTGTCCTCTCGACAGCGCCGAGCATGATGGTGAGGGCATGTGCTTTCGTAAGAGCCACAACCTCGCGTGTCTCCGGCCACCACCAGCAGGACGTTACGAAACTCCGCTGGGCCATATCCTCGAGAAAGACCTCCGGCGTGTAGCGAACGCCGCATAGTAGCGGGGTTCGCCCGCTCCGGGATGCTCTGATGGACTCCGGATAAGAGCCGAGGACCGTCGGGTGTTGCGCAAGCTTGCTGGGATCGATCGGCGTCGGAGAATCGAGGTCTATGTCCGGGATACGCCGGTGGACGGCGTCCTTGAGCGCTTCCGGTGTGATGTCTTCGATTTCTGACGTCAGGATCAGTGCCGGTCCCTTGTACGTGATCGGCAGACTCGGCCCTGCGGGGGGCCTTGGCAGAGAGGAGCCAGCCGCGAGGGCCAGTCGCCGTTCAGGCCGGGGCGGAGGTTTCCGTCCGAACCACGATTTGAACATCGTCGTCTCCTGCTGTCCGAAGTACGACTGGCTGGCCCGCCCATGAGACCATGCGCAGGCCAGCGCTGGCGGTTCGAACGACTACCCGCGACCGACGAACGGCATCTTGGTGGCCATCACCGTCATGAACTGCACGTTGGCGTCGAGCGGCAGGCTGTCCATG
This sequence comes from uncultured Rhodospirillales bacterium, assembly GCA_945957125.1. Lineage (GTDB taxonomy): Bacteria > Pseudomonadota > Alphaproteobacteria > Reyranellales > Reyranellaceae > Reyranella. Next base: position 9,073 of record CAMFJT010000034.1, read on the forward strand.
TAGACGATGGCGTTCGCCACCGCCTCGACATCCATGCGCGGCTCGACCCGCGTGCTGCCGTCGGGCTGCAGCACGCCCTTGGTCATGCGCTCGGTCATCGGCGTCACCGCGTTGCCGATGTCGATCTGGCCGCAGGCGATGTCGTACTGCCGGCCGTCGAGCGAGGTCGACTTGGTGAGGCCGGTGATGGCGTGCTTGGTCGAGGTGTAGGCGACCGAAAACGGCCGCGGCGCATGGGCCGAGATCGAACCGTTGTTGATGATGCGCCCGCCGCGAGGGCTCTGGTCGCGCATGATCTTCATCGCTTCCTGCGTGCACAGGAACGGCCCGGTGAGGTTGGCCGCCACGACGCTGAGCCAGGTCTCGTAGGGCAGCTCCTCGAGCGGCACGGGCGGCGCGCCGCCGCCGGCGTTGTTGAACACCAGGTCGAGCCGGCCCCAGGTTGCCTTGACCTTCGCGAACAGGGCCAAGATGTCGTCGCGCTTGGTGACGTCGGTCGGCACGGCCATCGCGTTCGGCGCGTTGTTGCCCGCCATCGTCGCCGTCTCGTCCAGCGCGTCCTTGCGCCGGCCGGCAAGCGCCACCTTGTAACCGTTCTTCAGCAGGGCCAGTGCCGAGGCCCGGCCGATGCCGCTGCCCGCGCCGGTGACGACCGCGATCTTACCGCTCATGGATGTTTCCTCCTCCAAAGCCGGACCCTAGCAGACCGGCGGCGTGCGGTTGAAGCGGCCGTTTCGACGGTGCAGGTTGTCGCCATGGATTCGTCGCCTCCGCTTGCCCTCGGCACCGCCGGCCGCCTGTGGGCAGCCTTGCTGGCGGCCACGCTCCTGAACCTGCCGCTGGGCTCGGTCTATTCCTTCAGCGTGCTCCTGCGGCCGCTCGAGCAGGACCTCGGCATCGCGCGCTCGGCGCTGTCGCTCGTCTTCGGGACGGCGACGGCGGGCTTCACCGTGGGCTCGGTCGCCGCCGCCTTCCTGTATCGCCTCGCCCCCGCGCCGCTCCTGGTGCTCGCCAGCGCCGTGATCGCCGCTGGCGGGGTCGCGCTCGCCGCAACGGCGAGCGGCCTGCCGCAATTGCTGCTGGGCTACGGCGTCGTGTTCGGCACCGGTGGCGGCGTGGGCTACATCCTCTGCCAGCAATGCGTGAACATGCTGGTGCGGACGCGGCGCGGGCTGGTGAACGGCTATATCGTGAGCCTCTACCCGATGGGCGCGATGATCGCGACGCCTGCCTTCCATGCCTGCAACGAGGCGTTCGGCTGGCGCACCACGCTCGGCGGGCTGGCGGCGACGCTGCTGATCTGCGGCACGGCCGCCGCGCTGCTGGTCCGCCATAGCGGGGCACGGTTGGTCGTGGCGGCGGCAGGCCGCGCGCCGGAGCGGCCCGCGGCGCTGGGCCTGACTTTCTTCAAGCTCGCCGCGACGTTCTTCCTCGCCGCGTCGGCCGGGCTGATGGTGCTGAGCCAGGCGCGCGAGATCATCGCCACCTATGGCGGCGCGACGACGCTGGCCGTCGCCGCAACGACCGGCCTCACCGCCGCGATCGCGGCGGCGCGCATCGGCGGCGGCTGGCTGGTCGACCGCTTCGCCGTGCCGCACGTGATGTGCACAGCGCACGCGCTGGCACTATGCGGCGGCCTGCTGGTGACGTTCTTCCCGGCGCCCGTTACGGCCGTGCTGGGGCTGGGCATGATCGGCGTCGGCTACGGCTTCGTCTCAGGCTCGACCGCTGCGGGGGTCGGCCTTTACTGGCCGCCTGCCGACTATGGCCGCATCGCGGGCCGCACCTATATCGCCTGGTGCCTGGCGGCCATCGGCCTGCCGGTGCTGGCTGGCTTCCTGTTCGACAGGACGCACAGCTATGTCGGGGCAATGACGATCGCGGTCGCGTGCAACGTCACGGGCATGGCGGCAGCGCTGACGCTGCCGAAGCGGGGCCGACGCGCAAGCGCTTGATCGAACGCGCGGGTCAGAACAGCCCGACGATCCTGCCGTCGGCGTCGACGTCGATCGAATCGGCGGCAGGCACGCGGGGCAGGCCGGGCATGGTCATGATGTCGCCGCACACCGCGACGACGAACTCCGCGCCGGCCGACAGCCGGACCTCGCGCACGGCGACGGTGTGGTCGACCGGCGCGCCCTTGGCGTCGGGGTTGGTCGAGAAGCTGTACTGCGTCTTGGCGATGCAGACCGGCACCTTGCCGAAGCCCATCGCCTCGAACGAGGCGAGCTGGTCGCGCACCGGCTTCGGGACCGAGATGTCCGACGCACGGTAGATTTCCTTCGCGATGGTGCGGATCTTCTCCATCAGCGGCATGTCGTCGGGATAGAGCAGCTTGAGGTCGCTCTTGCCGCTCTCGACCGCCTTGACGACGGCGCGCGCCACGTCGGCGGCGCCCTTGCCGCCCTCTGCCCAATGGTCGGCCATCACCGCCTCGACGCCCAGCTTCGCGCAGGCCGACTTGACCAGCTCGATCTCGGCGTCGGTGTCGGCGCTGAAGCGGTTGATCGAGATCACCGGCACGAGGCCGAACTTCTTCACGTTCTCGACATGGCGCTGCAGGTTGGACATGCCGGCCTCGAGCGCCGCGAGGTTCTCGGTCTTGAGCTCCTCCTTCTTCACGCCGCCATGCATCTTCAGTGCGCGGATGGTGGCGACCAGCACGACCGCATCGGGCTTGAGCCCGGTCTTGCGGCACTTGATGTCGATGAACTTCTCGCCGCCCAGGTCGGCGCCGAAGCCCGCTTCGGTCACCACGTAGTCGGCGAGCTTGAGCGCCGTCGTCGTCGCCAGCACCGAGTTGCAGCCGTGTGCGATGTTGGCGAACGGGCCGCCATGGATGAAGGCCGGCGTGCCTTCCAGCGTCTGCACCAGGTTGGGCGACAGCGCATCCTTCAGCAGCACGGTCATCGGGCCGTGCGCCTTGAGGTCCTTGGCATGGACCGGCTTGCGGTCGCGCGTGTAGGCCACGATCACGTTGCCGAGGCGGGTCTTGAGATCGGCGAGGTCCTTGGCGAGGCAGAAGATCGCCATCACCTCCGAGGCGACGGTGATGTCGAAGCCGTCCTCGCGCGGAAAGCCGTTGGCGACGCCGCCGAGCGACGACACGATCTGGCGCAGGCTGCGGTCGTTCATGTCGACCACGCGGCGCCACGCCACGCGCCGGCCGTCGATGCCGAGCGGATTGCCCCAGTAGATGTGGTTGTCGATCAGCGCCGAGAGGAGATTGTGCGCCGCGCCGATGGCGTGGAAGTCGCCGGTGAAATGAAGGTTGATGTCCTCCATCGGCACGACCTGCGCATAGCCGCCGCCCGCCGCGCCGCCCTTCATGCCGAAGGAGGGGCCGAGCGACGGCTCACGCAGGCAGAGCATCGCCTTCTTGCCGATATGGTTCAGCGCGTCGGTCAGGCCGACGGTGGTCGTCGTCTTGCCTTCGCCCGCCGGCGTGGGCGAGATCGCCGAGACCAGGATCAGCTTGCCGTTGGGCCGCGACTGCAGCGACTTGATGTAGTCCATCGAGACCTTGGCCTTGTAGTGGCCGTAGGGCTCGAGGTTCTCCGGTGCGATGCCGAGCTTCTCCTGCGCCAGCTCGAGGATCGGCCGTTTCTTGGCTTCCTGCGCGATCTGGATGTCGGACTTCGGGCTGGTGTGCTGCGACGCGGGCATTGGACGTTTCCTCTTGTTCCTCTTCCCCTTTCATATCCCTCTCCCCTGCAGGGGGAGAGGCTAGGTGAGGGGGCTTCGAAGACTGTGCGCTACCCCCTCACCCAACCTCTCCCCTAGCGGGGGAGAGGAGGAAGATGGGAGAGGCGTATTCACGACTCGGAGATCACACGAACCGAGCGCCCACCGCGAGGCCGCTGGCGGCAGCCCATTCGCCGGCGCCGACTTTGGGACCGTCGGCCGGCTTCACGCGCGTGACCTTGATGCGGCCGTCGGGGCAGACGACGGTGAAACTATCCGCATCGACCGCGGCGACCTCGCCGTACTTGCCGCCGATGCCCTTGGGGTCCTTCGCCGGCAGCGGCGTCACCTCGAAGATCTGCAGCGTCTTGCCGTCGAGCGTCGTCCATGCGCCGGGCACGGGATTGCAGCCGCGCACCAGCGGATCGATCTGGCGCCACGACTTGCCCCAGTCGATACGCGCGATGTCGGCGGTGGCGCGGCCCTCGTAGGTGGCCTTCGACTCGTCCTGCTTGAGGCGTGGCGCCTTGCCGGCCTTCACCAGATCGACCGATTCGAGCATGGCATCGACGCCCATCGGGAACAGGCGCTTGAAGTAGAGGTCGCCCATCGTGTCCGTCGCGCTGAGCGGCGTGGTCTTCTGCAGCAGCACGTCGCCGGTATCGAGGCCGTTGTCCGGCCAGAAGATCGACAGGCCGGTCTCCTTCTCGCCGAGGATGATCGGCCAGTTGATCGCGCTGGCGCCGCGATAGGCCGGCAGCAGCGAGGGATGGTACTGGATCGAGCCGTGCGTCGGGATGTTGAGGAATTCCTCGGGCACGAACAGCGTCACGAAGGCCATCACCTGCAGGTCGGGCTTCAGAGCCTTGAACTCCTCCCAGACCTCGGGCTTGCGGTAGGAGGCCGGCTGGAACACCGGCAGGCCGGCGGCGACCGCCGCCTCCTTGAGCGGGTCGGCCTTCTGGCCAGGCTTCTCCGGCGCGACATAGACGCCGACGACGTTGTCGCCGCGCTTCAGCAGCGCTTCCAGCACGGCCTTGCCGAAGGCCTGCTGGCCATGGACCACGATGCGCATCTTGCTACTCCGCCGCCATGGCCTTCGCGGGTGCCTTCGGTGCCTCGCCGGTGGCGCCCGAAGCCTTGATCTCGGCGATCTGGCGCGGCGTGAACTTCAGCACCTTGGACAGGATCTCGTCGGTGTGCTCGCCCAGCAGCGGCGAGCGCTTCACCTCGGTGATCGAGTCGGAAAGCTTGATCGGGTTGCCGACCGACAGGTAGGTGCCCCGCGTCGGATGGTCGACCTCGACGATCGTGCCGGTCTTGCGCAGCGACTCGTCCTCGGCGATCTCCTTCATCGACAGGATCGGGCCGACCGGAATGTCGAGCGGATTGCAGATGTCCATCACCTCGAACTTCGTCTTGGTCATGGTCCACTGCTCGATGCGCTCGAAGATCTGCTTGAGTCGCGGCAGGCGGGCCGGCGGCTTGGCGTAGTCGGGATGGGTCTTCCATTCCGGCTCGCCGATCACGTCGCAGATCTTCTCCCACACCGGCGCCTGGGTGATGAAGTAGATGTAGGCGTTGGGATCGGTCTCCCAGCCCTTGCATTTCAGGATGACGCCCGGCTGGCCGCCGCCGGAATCGTTGCCCGCGCGCGGCGTGGCCTCGCCGAACGGGATGTTCTGCCCGAACTGCGTGTATTCCTTCAGCGGACCCGCCTTGAGTCGCTGCTGGTCGCGCAGCTTGACGCGGCAGAGGTTGACCACGCCGTCCTGCATCGCCGCCAGGACGCGCTGGCCGCGGCCGGTGCGGTTGCGCTGCATCAGCGCGCAGACGATGCCGAGCGCGAGGTGCAGGCCGGTGCCCGAATCGCCGATCTGCGCGCCCGTGACCAGCGGGAGGCCGTCGAGAAAGCCGGTCGTCGAGGCCGCGCCGCCGGCGCACTGGGCGATGTTCTCGTAGACCTTGCAGTCCTCGTAGGTGCCCGGGCCGAAGCCCTTCACCGAGGCCACGATCATGCGCGGGTTCCACTCGTGGATGCGCTCCCAGGTCAGCCCCATGCGATCGAGCGCGCCCGGCGCGAAGTTCTCGACCAGCACGTCGCAGGTCTTCACCAGCCGCTCGAGCACCCGCATGCCTTCCTTGCTCTTGGAATCGAGCGTGATCGAGCGCTTGTTGTGGTTCAGCATCGTGAAATAGAGGCTGTCCGCGCCCGGCACGTCGACGAGCTGGCCGCGCGTGATGTCGCCCTGTCCGGGACGCTCGACCTTGATCACGTCGGCGCCGAACCAGGCGAGGAGCTGGGTGCAGGTCGGGCCCGACTGGACATGGGTGAAGTCGAGGATCTTCACCCCGTCGAGCGCCTTGCCGTCGCCGCCCCACGGCTTCTTCGACATCTTCGGCACCGGCTTGGATGGCGCCTTCGGGGCCGCCTTGCCGACGACCTTCAGCGCTGGCTTCTTCGCCTTGGCAACGACCTTCGGAGCCTTCCCTTTCGCCGGCTTTGTGGCGGCCTTCGCCTTGCCCTTGGCCGGCGCCTTCTTCGCGATCTTCTTCGCCATCGTCGTTCCCCTACTTCTTCTTCAGCTTGCTTTGCGGGTTGAGGTTGCCGATGCGGCCGCTCTCGCTGCCGGCGGCCGGATCGATCACCGCGTTGATCAGGGTCGGTTTGCCCGAGTCCATCGCCGCGTTGACGGCGCGCTTGAGCTCGTCGGGCGTCGTGGCGTTGACGCCGACCCCGCCGAACGCCTCCATCATCCGATCGTAGCGCGAGCCCTTCACGAACACCGTCGTCGCCGGGTCGGAGCCCGCCTTGTTCACGTCGGTGCCGCGATAGATGCCGTCGTTGTTGAACACCACGATGCAGACCGGCAGGTCGTAGCGGCAGATCGTCTCGACCTCCATGCCGGAGAAACCGAACGCCGAATCGCCCTCGATCGCCAGCACCGGCTTGCCGGTCTCGACGGCGGCGGCGATGCACTGGCCCATGCCGATTCCCATCACGCCCCAGGTGCCGACATCGAGCCGCTTGCGCGGCCGGTACATGTCGATCACGCCGCGCGTGAGGTCGAGCGTGTTGGCGCCCTCGTTGACCAGGATCGCGTCGGGCCGCTCCTTGATGACGGTGCGCAGCACGCCGAGCGCGCCGTGATAGTCCATCGGGTTGTTGTTGTTCATCAGGCGCGGCGCCATCTTGGCGACGTTCTCATCGCGCTTGGCCGTGACCGCCGCCATCCAGTCCGCCGGCGCCTTCGTCCAGCTTCCTCCCATCGCTTCGCTCAGGGCAGCCACGCACGAGCCGATGTCGCCGACGACGGGGGCGGCGATCTCGACGTTGGAGTCCATCTCCTTCGGCTCGATGTCGACCTGGATGAACTTCTTCGGCGCGTCGCCCCACGCTTTGCCCTTGCCGTGGCTGAGCAGCCAGTTGAGGCGGGCGCCGATCATCATCACGACATCGGAGTCCTTGAGCACCGTCGAGCGCGCCGCGCCGGCGCATTGCGGATGGGTGTCGGGCAGTAGGCCCTTGGCCATGCTCATCGGCAGGAAGGGCACGCCGCTCTTCTCGACCAGCGCCTTGATGGCGTCGTCGGCCTGGGCGTAGGCCGCGCCCTTGCCGAGGATGATCAGTGGCTTTTTTGCGCTCTTCAGCACGTCGAGTGCGCGCTTTATGGAGTCCGGCGAGGGGATCTGCGCCGGCGCCGGGTCGATCACCTTGACCAGGGACTTGCGGCCCTTCTCGGCGTTCATCACCTGGCCGAACAGCTTGGCCGGCAGGTCGAGATAGACGCCGCCCGGGCGGCCCGAGACGGCAGCGCGAATGGCGCGGGCGAAGGCGATGCCGATGTCCTGCGCGTGCAGCACGCGGTAGGCCGCCTTGCACATCGTCTTGGCGACGGCGAGCTGATCCATCTCCTCGTAGTCGCCCTGCTGCAGGTCGACGATCTCGCGCTCCGACGATCCCGAGATGAGGATCATCGGGTAGCAATTGGTCGTCGCATGGGCGAGCGCGGTCAGGCCGTTGAGGAAGCCCGGCGCCGAGACGGTAAGGCAGACGCCCGGCTTCTTCGTCAGGAAGCCCGCGATCGCCGCGGCGTAGCCCGCGTTCTGCTCGTGCCGGAACGACAGCACGCGCATGCCGGCCGCCTGCGCCATGCGCCCGAAATCGGTGATCGGAATGCCGGGCACGCCGTAGATCGTCGTCAGCCCGTTCAGCTTCATCGCGTCGATGATGAGGTTGAAGCCGTCGGTCAATTCTTCGGTGTCGGCATCGGGCTTCGTGAGTGCCGCTGCTTCGGCCATGGGTTCCTCCCGTTTCGAATTCAGTCGAGATAATCGGCGTGCTTGGCGACGTGCGCGGCCAGGCCGAGCGCATGCTGGCGGACCAGATCCTCGGCGCGCGCGGTGTCGCGCGCCTCGAGCGCCCGGATGATGTTCATGTGATCGTGGATCGAGCGGTCGGCGCGGTCGTCCTCGCCGATCGTCTGGCCGCGGACCATGCGCATGTGGGTGAACAGGTTCTCGGCGAGCCGGATCAGCACCTGGTTGCCGCTGAGCTCGATGATGGCCTGGTGGAAGGCGATGTTGACCTCGGAATATTCGTCCAGCCGGGCGTGCAGCGTCTCGCCGTCGAATTGGGCGAACATGCGCCGCAGGCCGGCGATGTCCTCGTCGCGGGCGGACTCGGTGATCAGGCGCGCGGCCATGCTCTCCAGCGCCGCCCAGGCGGTGATCATCTCGATCACCTCGCGCTTGGTCTTGCGCACGACATAGACGCCGCGGCGCGGGACGGAACGGACGAAGCCCTCTCGCTCGAGCTGCGCCATGGCCTCGCGCACCGGCGTGCGCGAGACGCCGAAATCCTGCGCGAGCTGGCGCTCGTCGAGCCGGATGTCGGTGCGCGAGCGGTAGACGTCGAGCGAGACGATGACATTGCGCAAGGCGGTGTAGGCCTTGTCCTTGAACGTCTCCTTGCCGTCGATCGGCGCGATGAGCAGGCGCGCGTCGCTCATGAACCGATTGTTCTCCCCCTCTCAAGACCGCCGATCGCTGAGATACATTATTCATTATTCCACGGGGCTGGACGCGTCCAGTTGGTTCCGCGGAGTTCTCTGGCGAGGCACGATCGAAGTCGGACGGATGCTCGGGCGAGCGCCGGCCGTCAAACAACCAGCAAGTCGTCGCGGGTCATCGCCAGGCCTGCGGCTACGGTCGCGAACCGGATCTGCGCTCCGGCGCCCGAGCCGTCGGCGTCGTAATACAGCGCTCCGGTGGCCGAACTGTAGATGATGCGGTTGTCTGCATTCATCGCGGCCGCTGCGATGACGAATTGACTCGATGCAAGGGCGCCTGGGACGAGCCCGCCACCGGAGAACACGGCGTGGTCGACCGCGATCAGATCCTCGCCGACGGTGAAGTCCTGGATGCGGTCGACATTGTCACCCGAACCAAGCGTCGTAGTGAAGCTGAACCTGTCGCTTCCGCTGCCGCCGGTCAGGGAATCGTTGCCCACGCCACCGTCCAGCAGGTCGTCGCCGTCACTTCCGTAAAGCCTGTCGTCGCCTGACCCGCCGCTCAGCATGTCGTCGGCGGCGCCACCGAAGAGGTAGTTGCCGAGATCGTTTCCAGTCAGGACGAGGCCCGCCGCGCTGTCGGCACGCAGGAACTCGATCTCCTGGCCGGCACCCAGGGCGTAGGAGACGGTGGCGTGGATCGTGTCGGTGCCCTGGCCCGCGGCCTCGACCACCAGATCGCCAGGATCGTCGACGAAGTAGGTGTCGTTGCCGGTTCCACCGGTCAGGACGTCGGCGCCAGTGCCGCCGTCCAGCCGGTCGTTGCCAGCCCCGCCGGTGAGGGTGTCTCCGCCTGCGCCGCCATACAGGTTGTTGGCGAGCTCGTTGCCGGCAAGGGTGAGGCCTGCCGCGCTGTCGGCGCGCAGGAACTCGATCTTCTGGCCGGTGCCCAAGGCGTAGGACACAAGGGTGTGGATCGTGTCGGTGCCCTGGTTTGGCGCTTCGATCGCCTGATCGGCGGCATCGTCGACGAAGTAGATGTCGTTGCCGGTCCCGCCGGTCAGGACGTCAACTCCGGGGCCACCGTCCAGCCGGTCGTTGCCACTCCCGCCGGTCAAGGTGTCGTCTCCGGCGCCGCCGTAGAGGTTGTTGTCGAAGTCGTTGCCTGCCAGGATGAGACCCGCCGCGCTGTCGGCGCGCAGGAACTCGATCTCCTGGCCGGCGCCCAAGGCGTAGGACACAAGGGTGTGGATCGTGTCGGTACCCTGGCCTGGCGCTTCGATCGCCCGATCGGCGGCGTTATCGACGAAGTAGATGTCGTTGCCGCTCCCGCCGGACAGGACGTCGAGCCCCCCGCCCCCGTCGAGCCGGTCGTTGCCGGCGTTCCCCACGAGCGTATTGGCAAACTCGTTGCCTGCGAGGGTGAGGCCCACGATGCCGGCATTGGCGCGCAGGGTTTCGACTTCCGGGCCCGAGGCCAGGCTGTAGCTGACGCTCGCATAGACTGTATCGTTGCCGCCGCCAGCCTCCTCGATGACCTGGTCACCGATGCTGTCGACGTAGTAACGATCGTCGCCCGTGCCGCCGCTCGACATGTCGTTGCCCGCGCCGCCGTCCAGCGTGTCGTCGCCGGCGCCGCCGTCCAGCATGTCGTTGCCGCCATTGCCATACAGCGTGTCGTTGCCGGCCAAGCCGGAGAGCGAGTCGTCGAACGCGCCGCCAGCGAGCGTTTGCGATGCCAGCGTGCCAATGCGGGTGACCGCGGTGTCCGGCGCCCGGGCAAGAATCACATAGCTGGCCCCTGACCGGACGTCCTGCGAATCCGCCCCGAAGGCCCCGACGATCAGGTCGACAAAGCCGTCGCCGTTGATGTCGCCGGCCGACGCCACCGAGCGGCCGCTATAGTCCTCGGACGATACGCCGCTGAGCTTGAACCGGGTGCTGCCGTCGAGGCTCGAGAGGTCGATCGAGAATCCCGAGGCGCGACCGAAGACTACATAGGTTGCCCCGGAGAACCTGCCGTGCGGATGGGCCTGCGGGGCGCCAATGATCAGGTCTGCGAAGCCGTCGCCGTTGACGTCGCCTGCCGAGGCCACCGAAAATCCGCTTTGGTCACCCGCGGCCACGCCAGTGATCTTGAAGCCGGTGCTGCCGCCGAGGCTGCGCAAATCCAGGTCTGCGGCAAACCCGGAAGCCTTGCCGAACACTACATAGCTTTCCCCGGATTGCAGATGGCCGTTCGGATCGGCCCGAGGGGCGCCGACGATCAGGTCCGCAAAGCCGTCGCCGTTGATGTCGCCCGCCGAGGCCACCGAATTGCCGGTCCGGTCACCCGTTGCCGCGCCGCTGAGCTTGAAGCCGATGGTGCCATCGAGCACCGAGAGGTCGAGGTTGGCGGCAAACCCGGAAGCGTGGCCAAATACGACAAAGCTCGCGCCCGCGCCGGGCCCAATGGAGCCGATGACTGCGTCGGCAAAGCCGTCGCCATTGATATCGCCGGCGGAAGCGACCGACCAGCCGCTGAGATCACGTTGTCCGTCGCCGCTGATTCGGAACCCATTGCCGCCGTCGAGTGTCGACAGGTCGAGGTTGGCGGCAAACCCGGAAGCGTGGCCAAACACCACGTAGCTCAATCCTGAGGCATTGCGAGGCGGGCTATCCGAGCCAATGATCACGTCGGCAAAGCCGTCGCCGTTGACGTCGCCGGCAGAGGCCACCGACCAGCCGCTTCGGTCGCCGGCCGCGATGCCGCTGAGCTTGAAACCGGTGCTGCCGTCGAGGCTCGACAAATCGAGGTCTGCAGCAAAGCCGGATGCCTTGCCGAACACAACGTAGGTCGCGCCCGAATCGACGCCGTGAGGATCGGCTCCGATAGCACCGATCACCAGGTCGGCGAAGCCGTCGCCATTGACGTCGCCTGCCGAGGCGACCGACCTGCCGCTTACGTCGCCGGCTACCCCGCGAAGCTTGAAGCCGATGCCGCCGTCGAGGCTCGACAGGTCGAGGGTGGCATCGAAGCCGGAAGCCTTGCCGAACACGACATAGCTCTCTCCGAAGGCACCGACGACCATGTCGGCAAAGCCATCGCCGTTGACGTCGCCGGCCGTGGCGACCGAATAGCCGCTGTACCTGTTGTGCCCGGCGCCTCTGAGCGTGAAGCCGTCGCCGCCGTCGAGGGTCGACAGATCAATGTTGGCAGGGAATTGCGCCACGTTCCGCCCCTCGTTGGCAGCGATGCTTACGTCGGCTTTCTATGCACCGCCCTGCCCCGGCGAATTGATCCAGATCGTGCGTCCGGGAGCACGGGTCTGGCGGGCAAGGAGACAGGCTGCCGGGCCGGCAGCATCGCCCTTACGCCGGGCTGCGCTGCCGGAAGACGCGGCCGAGGAGGTTCGAGATCGCGCCCCAGAACAGGGCGATCACGCCGAGCGCCATGATCGTGCCGACGAGGCCGCCCGACCAGAAGACGGAGAGGCTGCCCTGCGAGATCAGCAGCGACTGGCGGAACGCCTCCTCGGCCTTGTCGCCGAGCACGATCGCCAGCACCATCGGCGCCAGCGGGTAGTTGCACTTCTTGAAGAAGTATCCGGCCACGCCGAACACCAGCATCATGACCACGTCGAAGCTGTTGTTGTGCACCGTGTACGCACCGATGGCGCAGATCACCAGGATGACCGGCGCGATGATGCCGAACGGCACCCGCAGGATCGCCGCGAAGACCGGCACCATGGTGAGCACCACCGCCAGCCCGACGATGTTGCCGAGATACATGCTGGCGATCAGGCCCCAGACGAAGTCCTTCTGTTCGACGAACAGCAGCGGCCCGGGCTGCAGCCCCCAGATCAGCAGGCCGCCGAGCAGGACGGCCGCGGTCGGCGAGCCGGGCACGCCGAGGGACAGCATTGGCAGCAGGGCGGATGTGCCGGCGGAATGCGCCGCGGTCTCGGGCGCGATGACGCCTTCGATCTCGCCGGTGCCGAACCTGGCGCCGTCCTTGGAGGAGCGCTTGGCGATGCCATAGCTCATGAAGGAGGCGGGCGTGGCGCCGGCCGGGGTGATGCCCATCCAGCAGCCGATCAGGCAGGAGCGCAGCATGGTGAACCAGTAGCGCGGCAAGCCCTTCCACGTCTGCCACACCACGGCCGGATTGATCGCCGCCGCCTTGCCGCGGAAGCTCAACCCTTCTTCCATGGTGAGCAGGATCTCGCCGATTCCGAACAGGCCGATCACGGCGACCAGGAAGTCGAACCCGCTCAGCAGCTCGGTCGAGCCGAAGGTCAACCGCAGGCCGCCGGTGACGGTGTCCGTGCCGACGGCGGCGAGGGCGAAGCCCAGCATCATCGCCGCGATCGTCTTGGCCGGCGGCTCCTTGCCCATGCCGACGAAGCTGCAGAAGGCGAGGAAGAAGACGGCGAATTTCTCGGCCGGACCGAACTGGAGAGCGAAGCGGGCGACCAGCGGCGCGGCGAGGGTGATCACGATGACGGCGAACAATGCGCCGATGAAGGACGAGGTGAAGGCGGCGGTGAGCGCCTCGCCGGCCTGGCCTTTCTGCGCCATGGGATGGCCGTCGAAGGTCGTGGCGACCGACCAGGGTTCGCCCGGGATGTTGAACAGGATCGAGGTGATTGCGCCGCCGAACAACGCACCCCAGTAGATGCAGGAGAGCAGGATGATGGCCGAGGTCGGCGGCATGCCGAAGGTCAGCGGCAGCAGGATCGCCACGCCGTTGGCGCCGCCCAGGCCCGGCAGCACGCCGATGATCACGCCCAGGATGATGCCGATCAGCATGTAGAGGAAGTTGGTCCAGCTCAGGACGACGGAAAATCCGTGCAGCAGGTCGCCAATGCCTTCCATCGATTCTCTCCGCTTGCGGCCCTTTGGTTATCCGAGCCGGCGAGCTGCATTCGAGTTTTCTTCTGTCGTCCTGAGCGCAGCGAAGGAGCTAACGTCAGTGACGCGAACCATGTCTGACCGTTCAGTGAGATCCTTCGCTCCGCTCAGGATGACGAGATGGCGGACCGGGACGCACGTCATCAGAGTCCCAGCCAGTCCTCGATCGGACCCTTGGGCAGCGGCACCAGGAACCACCGTTCGAACGTCACGTAGGTCAGGACCGGCAACGCCACGCTGATGCACAGGGTCAACGCCCAGCCGTAGCGGCCGAGCCAGCGCATGAAGCCTGCGATCAACAGCGCGGACGAGAGGTAAATGCCGAGCCACGGCACGGCCAGGACGTAGATCGCCATCGGGATGACGACCTTGCGGACCTCGGCGAGCTGGCCCCATTCGGCGAACAGCTTGCGCGGCGGGATGGCCAGTGCGCGCACGACGTTCACGATGCTGGCCATCACGACGAGCAGGCCGACCCAGAACGGGAAGAAGCCGGATTTCGGCCCGTCGTCGGCCCAGCCGATGCCGACCTGCAGGCTGCCGATCATGGTGATCGCGCCCAGCGCCAGCACGACGAGCGCCACGCCGATCTCGACGCTGCGCTGTCGCGGTCCGGGCGAGCCGGACGCTTGCGGGGAATTCGACATCGACGATTTCCTGCCGACGTATCGTCAGTTGGCCAGGAAGCCTGCTTCCTTCATCAGGTCGCGATGACGCTTCTCTTCGCTCTCGACCCACTTGGCGTAGTCGGCCCCGGTCATGAAGGTCGGATTGAACGCGCCGTCGTTCATGAGCTGCGCCCATTCCGGCGTCGCACGCACCTTCTTCATGAGCTCGACGTAATAGTCGACGGCGTCCTTCGGAACCCCCGCCGGCATGAAGATGCCGCGCAGCATGAGATACTCGATATCCAGCCCCTGCGACTTGCAGGTCGGGATGTCCGACCACGCCATGTCGCCGGCGATCTTCTCCTTGCCAGACAGCGGCTTGCTGTCGAACACGCAGAGCGGCCGCAGCGCGCCAGCGCGCCATTGGGCGACCGCCTCGATCGGGTTGTTGACCGTGGCATCGATGTGCTTGCCGACGAGTTGCACGGCGACCTCCCCGCCGCCCTTGTACGGCACGTAGGTCATCTTCTGGCCGATCGCGCGCTCGAGCGCGACGGTGATGATCTGATCCTCCTGCTTGGAGCCGGTGCCGCCCAGCTTGAACTTGCCCGGCGGCGCCGCCTTGATCGCGGCCACCAGGTCCTGCGCCGTCTTGAACGGCGTGTCCGCATTGACCCACAGCACGAACTCGTCGAGCGCCATCATCGAGACCGGCGTCATGTCCTTCCAGGAGAAGGGGATGCCGGTGGCGAGCGGCGTCGTGAACAGGTTCGACAGGGTGATGACCAGCTTGTGCGGATTGCCCTTGGCGTTCTTGATGTCGAGGAAGCCCTCGCCGCCCGCGCCGCCGGCCTTGTTGATCACCACCATGGTCTGCTTCATCAGGCCGTGCTTGGCGATGATCCCCTGGATCATGCGCGCCATCTGGTCGGCGCCGCCGCCGGTTCCCGCGGGAACGATGAACTCGACCGTACGGGTCGGCTCCCAGGCGTGGGCCACGGAAGAAAAGAGGCCGACCGCCATGACGGTCGCGGTCGCGATGGCACGCGACAGCCACCCGAACTCGGTTATTGCCATTGTTCCTCCCACACCTTTTTTTCCGAGCCTGCCCATGCTCTGCAACGATCTTGGCCGGCACGGGAAAGACCGTCAAGATTGTAGGCCATTGCACGGCGGGAGCAGGAATGACCGAGAGCGAGCTGTCGATCGTTTTCGACGAGAAGGGCGGTGCGGACGCCCAGCTCGTGCGGGAACGCCTCGACATGTACAACATCGGCGCGACGGGCGTTTCGACCTACTATCCGGTGCACTTCTTCGTGAAAGGCGGCCTCGGCGAAACGCTGGGAGGACTGCTCGGCGGCATCTGGGGCGGCTGGCTGCACATAAGCTACCTATGGATCGACGAAGCGGTGCGTGGCCGGGACTGGGGGACCCGCCTGATGGACCGGGCCGAGACCTACGCGCGGGAGCGCGGCTGCCGCGCCGTCACGCTCGACACCCATTCCTTCCAGGCCCGACCGTTCTATGAAGCCCGCGGCTACGAGGTCTTCGGCACGCTCGACGACTACCCCGAGGGCCACAAGAAGTTCTTCCTGAGGAAGAAGCTGTGACTTTGCTTCAGGGAACGATCAGCTATCGGTGAAGACCTCGGCGTAGATTGCCTCGACATGCGTCACCTCATCGTCGGTGAGGGCGGCGAACTCGCTTTCGCGGCGGCGCCTCGATAGCTTGCCTCCATTCTGACGCATGAACATCAGAAGATTCTGTGCAAGGCGGTCGGGCATATCGATCATGTCCATGATGCGGCGCTGCGCGTCGTCCTGGCGGCGAAGAAACTCGATTTCCTGCGGCAGGTCGTGCTCGACCGTCCGGGCAATGCAGCCATACAGAAACTCCGCCTCCGCCGTGCAGTCGAAATAGCGGTAGAGATCGGCGGTGTCGTTGGTGACGTCGACATTGCGATCCGGCGTCGGACGCCAGTCGATGAAATCCATCAGCGGCCCGGAATGGCCTTGGAGCGCCTCGCGGTAGCCGTCGATCCGGTCGAGCATGACCGACGACACGGGAAACACCATCCCGGGTGGGGTGAATTTGCGCTCGGCAAGGACATGATGGATCAGGCAGCGATGCAGCCGCCCGTTGCCGTCCTGATAGGGGTGGGCATAGACGAAGCCGAAGGCGGTCGCGGTGGCTTGCAGGATCGGGTCGAGGTCGCTTGCGCCCATGCGCCTGTTGGCGGCGATCATGCCGCTGACGAGATCGGTGAGATCGCCGGGCCTCGCGCCGATGAACTCCGGCAGCGGGTCTCCATTGTGATCGCGCTGGCCCAGGAACACGCCATCGGGCCGCAGGCCGGGCCTGGTGAAGCGCGTGTCCTCGATCAGCACGCCATGCAGCCTATTCAGTTCCTCGAGCGAGAGCTGGTTCCTGCCGGCTTGCAAGACCGCGCGGCCCCAGCGCTCGAGGCGGTTGCGCGGTGGGCGTTCGCCTTCGATCTCGAACGAGGCGCGGCTGTCCGCCAGCAGCAGGAAGCTTGCCGCGCGCGCGATGAGATGCCCGCCGGTGCGGCCGACGGTTTCAGCGGCTTTTTGCGCGAGGCCACGCTCGGTGAAGGCTTGCAGCGCGGGCGTGCGGCGGATGACGGGGCAGAAATCGTCACGTCCCAGCAGGTTGTCTCGGACGCGATGGCGCCGGGAGAGGATCGGCTTGCCGGTGAAATATGCCTTCGGGTCGAGGGCGTCCGCCGCCGTCACCGCCCCGACATCCTCGAGGTCGAGTGTCCTGCCGGTCAGCGTCTCGTAGAAGAACCACGCCCGGCGGGTGAGCGCGCCGGTCGGGGCGGCCTTCACGAAGGCGGTCAGGTCTTCGGCCGATAGGGCGTCGAAAGCCCGCTTCAGGATCAGAAGGTCCATCGGCTCGTGCCGCAGCGCGAAGGTCAGATGGTCTGCAATGTCGTCGCCGGGCCAGTACCGCTTGTCGTAGATCGTCCAGCCGCCCTCGCTGCGCTGGCTGCCCCGTATATGGGTCTCGGCGACGGTGCTGGCCGTCCTGACCGGAGCGGCGAGGCCAAGGCCGTGGACGAGCGCCGCCCAACCGGTCAGCCTCGTTCCCTTGGGAACAAGCCGGTCCTGAAAGGTCAGCGGTGTATCCGGTGACGGCGCCATCGGTCGAAATCTCGGAGTTGAGTTGAAAGCCTATCGCACGGCGTTCATAGTCGAAAATCGCTCATGGGAGTCGATTTTTGGTCCGTAGGACAAAGATTCGTCGAAAATGACCTCAGGCCTCGAGTGCCGGTAGGGCGATCGTTAGCCCAGCTCCTTCAGCTTCCTGTCGATCGCCAGCATGTCGTGCCAGCTCAGGCGCTTGCTGGCCGGGGTGCGCAGGACATAGGCGGGATGGAAGGTCGGCAAGGTGGGGATTTCCGTGCCGTCGGCGAGGCGATGGACCGTCCATTTGCCGCGCAGGCGGGTGATTCCTTCCACGGTGTCGAGCACGGATTTTGCGGCGGTGGCGCCGGCCAGCACCAGGATCTTCGGCCGGACCAGCTCGATGTGGCGGCGCACGAAGGCCAGGCACATGGCCTGCTCGGCCAGGGTCGGGGTGCGGTTGCCCGGCGGACGCCAGAACAGGATGTTGGTGATGTAGAAGCCGCCGTCGCGCGTCAGCCCGATCGCGGCCATCATGCGGTCCATGAGCTGGCCGCTCACGCCCACGAACGGCTTGCCCAGCCGGTCCTCGTCGGCGCCCGGCGCTTCGCCCACGATCATGACCGGCGCCTGCGGGTCGCCGTCGGCGAAGACGGTGTTCTTCGCGGTGCGCTTGAGGGCGCAACTGTCGAAGCCACGGATCGCGGCCTCCAGCTCGGCCAGCGTCTTGCAGCTCTCCGCCAGCGCCCGCGCATCCTCGACGAGCTGCGGCGATTCGAGCGGAATCGGCGCACGCGGGGGGGGCGGCGTCGCCGGAACCGGGGGCGGTCGCAGCGGGATCGGCGCTTTCGTGACGGGGACAGCCGCCGGCACCGCCGCCACCGGCTGCGGCGGCGGAAGGGCGAAGCGGTCGATCGGCTCTTCGCCGATCGCCTCGTCGACGCCGTTGTCGACGTACCAGCGCAGGAGGGCGGCGGCGCCCTCCATCAAAGGCCTTTCATGAAGGCCGCGAGGATCGGCGCCCACATCGCGGCATCGGCGTGGCTGGCCATGTGGCCCTTGTCCGACGGCAGCTCGACATAGGTGATGTCGACGCCGGCCTTGCGCATGCCGGAGACGTAGGCCGGGCAGTCGGCGATGTCGAACAGCTTGTCGGTCTTGGAATTGACGTAGAGCACCTTGGCCTGCTTGAGCCGGTCGTACTGGTGCGTGATGTCGAAGCCGTCGATCGCGCGGCGCAGCGTGACCAGCGAATGGCCGTCGTAGATCTTCGCCCACGCGGCCGCCGCGACCTTGGCCTCCGCTTCCTTCTGGCCGTAGTTCAGCAGCGTCTCGTAGCGGATCTGCTCCATCGTGGCCGGGATGCCGCCGTTCTCGTAGTACCAGCCGCCGTTCCAGTTGGGATCGGCTGCCAGCCGCTTCTGCAGCGCCTCGAGACCGCCCAGCCGACTTGGCGCGCGCGGCGCGGTGACCGACGCGGCGATGCCCTTCATGAAGCCGGGATAGGACGCCGCCCACTGGAAGGACTGGAAGCCGCCCATGGACGGCCCGATCACCGCGACCAGGCCGGGCACGTCGAACGAGTCGACCAGCAGCTTCTGGCTCGCCACCATGTCGCGCAACGTGATCTCGGGAAAGGTCGGGCCGTAGGGCTTGCCCGTCTTCGGGTCGATCGTGTTCGGCCCGCTGCTGCCGTGCGCGGACCCCAGCGCGTTGACCGAGATGACGAAATACTTGTCGGTGTCGACCGCCTTGCCCGGTCCGATCAGCCCGTCGAACCAGCCGGCCGCACCTTCCGCCACGCCACGGCCCTGCTTGCCTGGCGCGTTCTTTCCGGCGGCATGGTGGCTGGACGTGTAGCCGTGGACCACCAGCACGGTGTTGTCGCGTTTTGCATTGAGCGTGCCGTATGTCTCGTAGGCCAGCTCGAGGACGGGCAAAACCTTGCCGTTTTCCAGCCGGAAATCTCTGGCAGTGAAGACTTTGCTTTCGATATCGGTCAATGCCGGCACGGATTCCCCTCTTTTCCGCCGGTAGCGATCCGGCCCCCGACAGGCTAATGAGAGCTGACGGTTTGGCAAGGCGGGAAGGCTATGGCACGCGAGGCAATGGAATACGACGTGGTGATCGTCGGCGGCGGCCCGGCCGGGCTCGCGGCGGCGATTCGCCTCAAGCAGCTGGCTGCGGAGCGCAATCACGAGGTTTCCGTGTGCCTGATCGAGAAGGGCTCCGAGGTCGGCGCCCATATCCTCTCCGGCGCGGTGATCGATCCGATCGGCCTCAACGAGCTCATTCCCGACTGGAAGGAGAAGGGGGCGCCGGTCGAGACACTGGTCACCGACGACCAGTTCCTGTGGCTGACCAAGGCGGGCTCGTTCCGCTTCCCCAATTTCGCCCTGCCGCCGCTGATGAACAATCACGGCAACTACATCGTCAGCCTCGGCGAGGTCTGCCGCTGGATGGCGACGCAGGCGGAGGAGCTCGGCGTCGAGATCTATCCGGGCTTCGCGGCGGCCGAGGTGCTCTACACCGAGGACGGCGCGGTGAAGGGTGTGGCCACCGGCGACATGGGCATCGGCAAGGACGGCGAGAAGAAGGATACCTACACCGAAGGCATGGAGCTGCATGCCAAGTACACGCTGATCGCCGAAGGCGCGCGCGGCTCGCTCTCCAAGATGCTGTTCGCCAAGTACGACCTGCGCGCCGGCGTCGATCCGCAGAAGTTCGGCATCGGCATCAAGGAGTTGTGGGAGGTCCCGGCCGAGAACTTCAAGAAGGGCCTCGTGGTGCATACCCAGGGCTGGCCGCTGTCGGAGACCGGCAGCCAGGGCGGCTCCTTCATGTACCATTTCGGCGAGAACCTGGTGGCCATCGGGCTCGTGGTCCATCTGTCGTACGAGAACCCGTATCTCTCGCCGTTCGACGAGTTCCAGCGCTTCAAGACCCATCCCGAGGTCGCGCGCCATCTCAAGGGCGGCAAGCGGCTGGTCTACGGCTCGCGTGCCATCAACGAAGGCGGCGTGCAGTCGGTGCCCAAGCTCACCTTCCCGGGCGGCGCGCTGATCGGTTGCTCGGCCGGGTTCGTGAACGTGCCGCGCATCAAGGGCAGCCACAACGCCATCAAGAGCGGCATGCTGGGCGCCGAGGCCGCCTTCGAGGCGCTGGTCGCGGGCAAGACCGGCGGCGACGAGCTCACCGCCTATCCGGCCGCATTGAAGGCCTCGTGGCTGTGGAAGGACCTTGACAAGGTCCGGAACGTCAAGCCGGCGCTGAAGTGGGGCTCGGTGCTGGGCACGATCTATGGCGGCTTCGACATGTGGTGCCACGATCTCGGCATCCGCCTGCCGTGGACCTTCCGGCACAAGAAGGCCGATCACGAAACCCTGCGTCCGGCCGCCGAGTTCCAGCCGATCCAGTATCCCCGGCCGGACGGCGTGGTGTCGTTCGACAAGCTTTCCTCGGTCTTCCTGTCGAACACCAACCATGAGGAAGACCAGCCGGCCCATCTCAAGCTGCGCGATCCGTCGATTCCGATCGCGGTCAATTTGCCGCTCTATGCCGAGCCCGCGCAGCGCTATTGTCCGGCCGGCGTTTACGAAGTCGTCACCTCGGACACCGGCCAGCCGCGCTTCCAGATCAACGCGCAGAACTGCGTCCACTGCAAGACCTGCGATATCAAGGATCCGGCGCAGAATATCGACTGGACGGTCCCGGAGGGCGGCGGCGGGCCCAACTACCCCAACATGTGACAGGTATGCGACCCATTTCCTTCGCGCTGCTGTCGGCGGCGCTCGCGCTTTCGGTTCCGCTCGCTACATACGCCCAGTCGGGCACCGGTAGCGGGCAGCAGCCGCGCGTCTCCGGCCGCCAGCTCGCCTCGATCTCGCTCAGCGGGCGCTACCTCGCCGGCCGGGTCGCCGAACAGGATCACGACTACGACAACGGCGCCGACCAGCTCGATCTTGCGCTGGCGCAGCAGCCCGGCGACCTCGAGCTGCTCTACAACGCCTTCAGGCTGCGCACCTATGCCGGCCGCATCGATGCTGCCGCGCAGCTCGCGCCGCAGGTGCTGGCCGTCCGGCCCGGCGACGGGATCGCCAACCTCGTGCTCGCCGTCCAGCAGATCAAGCGCGGCGACTACCGCGCCGCCGAGCAGCAGATCGGCCGCATCGGCGGCGACAACCAGTTCGGCCCATTGCGCGAGCTGGTCATGGCCTGGCTGCGCGCCGGCCAGAAGGATTTCGTGGCGGCTCGCACCGCCCTCGCTCGCCTGAAGACCGACAACGAGCGCGGCCAGGCGCCGATCCTGGTGATCGAGGCACAGATCGACGAGATGGCGGGCGACAAGGCGGCCGCGGAAGCCAAGTACCGCCGCGCCGTCGAGCTCGATCCGTCCGCCCTGCGCGTGCTGATGACCGCGGCGGATGGGCTGCGCCGCCTTGGCAAGGCCGACGACGCCCGCGCGCTGCTCAAGGCCTTTGCCGACAAGCATGCCGATTCGGTGGTGATGGACGGCGCGATGGCGGCCAATGCGCCGATGCCCAAGCCGCCCTCGCCGGCTTCGGGCATCGCGGAGATCCTGTTCGACATCGGCACGGCTCTGAACGCCGACCAGCGTACGCCGCGCGGCGACCTCGCGCTGATCTTCGAGCAGTTCGCGGTCGACCTGAAGCCCGATCACGATTTCGCCTGGCTGACGATCGCCAGCCTGTACGAGCAATGGGGCAATTCGGCGAAGGCGCAGGCCGCCTACGGCAAGGTCGTGCAGACCTCGCCGCTCTACTGGCAGGCACGCCTGCGCGCGGCGGCGCTCGATGCCCAGGACGAGCGTTTCGACGAGGCGGTGGGCAAGCTCAGCGCCCTGGTGGCGGAGAAGCCCGATCGTATCGACGCGGTGCTTACCCTGGCCGACCTGCTGCGCAGCAAGGAGCGCTATGCCGAGGCGCTGGCGGCGTACGACATGGCGCTCCAGCGGATCGGCACGGTCGAGGAGCGGCATTGGCCGGTGTTGTTCGGCCGCGGCATGGTGCTCGAGCGGCTCAAGCAATGGCCGCGCGCCGAGGCCGACATGAAGAAGGCGCTCGAGCTCTCGCCCGAGCAACCCTACGTGCTCAACTATCTCGGCTATAGCTGGGTCGACCAGGGCCTGAATCTCGACGCCGGCATGAAGATGCTCAAGCGCGCGACCGAGCTGCGGCCCGACGACGGCGCGATCACCGACTCGGTTGGTTGGGCCTATTATCGCCTCGGTCAGTTCGACACCGCGGTCGAATGGCTGGAGCGGGCCAGCGAGCAGAAAGGCGAGGACGCCACTGTCGTGGAGCATCTCGGCGATGCCTATTGGCATGTCGGTCGCCTCCGCGAGGCGCGCTTCCAATGGGCGCGTGCGCTGAACCAGAAACCCGACAAGGACCGCATCCCGGTGATCCTCGACAAGATCAGCAACGGGCTCAACGCGAACAACGACAAGCCGACCGTCTACGAGAAGGCGGCCGACAACAAGCAGGGCGGCTGACGGCGCGCCCTGCGGCTTCCGTGCGAGCACCGGCCAAGGTCAATCTCTGGCTGAACGTCGTCGGCCGCCGCACCGACGGCTACCATCTGCTCGACTCGCTGGTCGCCTTCACCGAGCTGGCCGACGAGATCGAGGTCACCCCGTCGGACCGCCTCTCGCTCGCCGTCGATGGCCCGTTCGCCGCGACGCTGGCGGACGAAACGGACAACCTGGCATTGAAGGCGGCGCGCCTGCTTGCCGACAAGGCCGGCATCGCCCCGCGCGTCGCGTTGCGGCTGGGCAAGCATATTCCCGTTGCAGCCGGCCTCGGCGGCGGCTCCGCCGACGCCGCGGCCGTGCTGCACGCGCTGATCGAGCTGTGGCGCGTGGCGCTGCCGATCGACGAGCTGTTCGACCTTGCCGCGCGCCTCGGTGCCGATGTTCCGATGTGCCTTGCCGGTCGCGCCGCTCTGGTGTCGGGAGTGGGAGAGCGGCTGGCGCCGGCGCCGCCCTTGCCGCGTTGCGCGATCCTGCTCGTCAATTCCGGCATGCCGCTGCCGACGCCTGAAGTCTTCGCGCGACGACAGGGCGCTTTTTCCCCGGCGCGCCCCCTTCGGCCCTGGACGGACGCGGCGAGCCTCGCCGCGACGCTCGCCGAGCGCGGCAATGACCTCACCGATGCTGCGGTCGCGTTGCAGCCGACGATCGCCGAGGTGCTTGCCTTCCTTCGGACCCGCGAGGGCGCGCTTCATGCCGCGATGAGCGGCAGCGGTGCTACTTGCTTCGCGCTGTTCGAGACCCTCGAGCTCGCTCGGCGTGCCGCCGGACGGGCACCGCCGGCCTGGTGGCGTCATGCCGGAATGCTGGCCGGCTGAGAGCCTGTGACTCCGTTCTAAGGACGGCCCTGGCCAGCGGCTTCCCTCGGTTCATTCCCCCTCCCGTCGTGCCGTGCGAAACGGGGGTAGTCGAGAGACCTGTTCATACGCTCAGTTCGCCTTTCCACCCGATCGGGGCGCGATGAGCGACAGGGTCGTCTTCAACGATTCGAAGAGCTCGCGGCTCGGCTCGCCGTTCTGCGGCATCCCGGCCATCTGCTGGTAATCGCGGATGGCGGCGAGGGTGATCGGCCCGACCTCGCCGGTCGGTGACGGGCCCATGAGCTTCAAGCGACCGAGCAGGACCTGGATGGCGCGGATCTGGTCGGTACGTGTCGCAGGCCAGGGGTCCGGATCCGGCTTGGGGGGCTCTGTCTTCGTCATGACCCGCGCGATGTCGGCCGATGTCGGCGGTGGCGGTCCGTTGTCGGGCTTGCCGAGATCGAGGGGTGGCGGTGCCATGGTGGTCACCAGCCGAGCTATATCCGCGGAGGTCGGCGGCGGCGGCGGCAGTTCGGCGATCGGGACAACGATGGGTTTTGGCGGCAGCGGCACGGCCTTCGGGGCCGGCGGGGCCGTGCTGGCGGCCAGCTTCGCGACGTCGGCCGACGTGGGTGGCGGCGGCGGTGGCTCGGCGATTGCGAGCACAACGGGCTTGGTGGGCGAGGCTTCAGCCTTGGGCGCTGGTGGCGCCATGCTGGCCGCCAGTCTCGCGACATCAGCCGACGTGGGCGGCGGCGGCGGTGGCTCGGCGATTGCGAGCACAACGGGCTTGGTCGGCGGGACTT
>CAMFJT010000035.1 GCA_945957125.1 uncultured Rhodospirillales bacterium
GCGCGACATCGCCATCAAGTTCAACAACGACTTCAAGGCGCCGGACTTCTTCCCGGTGACCGAGCCGCTGATCTTCGGCGCGGCGACCCGCGTGATGAGCCTGCGCGACGGCACCAAGAAGATGAGCAAGTCCGATCCGTCGGATTTCTCGCGCATCAACCTGACCGACGATTCCGACGCGATCGCCAACAAGATCCGCCGCGCCAAGACCGATCCGCATCCGATGCCCGACACGGCGGCCGACGCGGAGAAGCGGCCCGACGCCGACAACCTGCTCGGCATCTACGCCGCACTCGCCGACCAGGAGAAGGACGCGGTGATCGCCGAGTTCGCCGGCAAGCAGTTCTCCGAGTTCAAGTCGGCCCTGACCGAGCTGGCGGTCGCCAAGCTCGGTCCGGTCGGCGCGGAGATGCAGCGCCTGATGAAGGACCCCTCCCATGTCGACGCCGTCCTGCGCGACGGCGCCCGGCGCGCCCGCGAGATCGCCGCGCCGATCCTGGACGAGGTCTACCGCACGGTCGGCTTCCTCAAGCCCTGAGCCTCTTTTGCCGGGGGCGCGCCACTGAAGTGGCGCGCTCATAGGCGCCAACTTCGATCGAAAAAGCCCGTCGTCCCGACCGGAGCCGAGCGAAGCGAGGCGTAGTGGAGGGACCTCTTCATGCAACGCCTGCCGGGATGAGCAGGTCCCTCGACTACGCTTCGCTCAAGGCACATGTGAATGTGCCGACTCGGGACGACGGAAAAATCGGAAGCGAACTAAAAGTTAGCGCCTGTGAGTGGCGCGCTCCCAGCACGAGACCCTTCGAGGGCTCAGCCTTCCATCCGGGTCAGCGCCCATTTCACCGCAGCGCCCTCCGGCGGGACCTGGCCGACCAGGACGATCTGCTCGGTGCGGCGCAGCCGGCCGTCCTCGCCGAGATAGATGCTCTCGGCCAGGCCGATACCCGCGCCGTTGGCGCGCAGGCGCCAGCCGCGGCCGCTCGGCAGGCGCATCAGCACCGCCTGGCCGCTCTGCGCCAGGGTCGCCTTGACCGCCGGATGGAGATGGAAGCGCACGATGAAGCGCCGGTCGGGCACGGTCACCGGCCGGCCGTCGGGGCCGCCGAACATGTCCTCGCCACGCAGGTCGCCACCGTCGGCCGACAGCCATAGCCGGCGGCGATGGATGATGCCGTAGAGCGAGCGATAGCCGTCGTGGCTCATGTCGAGCCATTGCGAGCCCTGGTCGTCGGCGCGATCGACCAGCACGTTGCCGGCGCGATATTCGAGCGAGCCGTGATCGGTGATCTCGGTCGAGTTGGTGTCGTCGACCACGGCCGTCGAATGCGCCGCGGTGAAGCGCATGAAGCGGCGCCAGTCGCGCGGTGCGCCGGGATGGGTGCCGCAATTGACGACCAGCCGCTCGTGCGCCGCGCTCATCTCGAACGACAGCGTGCCGGCATGCGCGGTGCCGTCCATGCCGCGGCCGGGCGGGCTGCCGGCATCGACGATCACCAGCGAGGTGCCCGCGGTCATGCGCTGGAAGCCGCTGGCCAGCGCCATGGTCGGCGCCGCATCGCTCGAGCCGGAACGCGCCAGCACGAGATCCATCAGGCTGCGTTCGCCCTCCCAGCTTCCGTTGAACAGCGCCAGCCCGCCGTCGCCATGCCGGAAAAAGCGCAGCATCGGCGCCATGCGATCGACCGCCGCGTTCAGTTCGGCCGGGGCGCGGCGCTCGGCCGAACCCAGGGCCGCGCGGACATCGAGCAAGTGACGCAGCACGGCGACCTGCAGGTGCGGTGCCCGCTCGGCGACGACGCCGTCATGGCCGACATAGCGCTTCACGAACTTCGCCAACCGGCCGAGATTGTGCTCGAGGCTCTTCTCGAAGCGCTTGCCGTCGCGCAGGAAGGCGAGGTCTGCGAAGATCATCGCCTTCAGCACGGCGACGGCCTCGTGGCCGATCATCCCGGTGCGGGCGGCGCGGCGTAGATGGGCGCGCTGGCGCCCGACCGAGAGCACGAAACGCGCAGGGAAGCCGGGATCGGCCGCCGCGGCCAGCCAGTCGTAGTGCCGGATCCAGTTGACGATCCGGTTGGCCAGCACATCGCGCTTCCAGCTGAGCGGCGACCAGCGCCATTCGCGCTCGGCCCAGTCGTCGATCAGCTGGGCGGCAAGGGCCGCGGCCGATGGATCGCCACTGTCTCGCAGGTCACGCAGCCACGCGAAGCCGTTCAGCGCATCGAGCCAGAGCACGCCCGCGCCGGGCCGCCGCCACGGCGGGTCGTCGGCTGCAGGCGCCACGGCGCCGACCTGGCCGTGCGCCATCAGCTCGCCCGCAACCAGCCGCATGCCGACCACGGCATCTCCGGGCCATGAATCGGGGGCCACCGCGAAGAAGCTGCGCGGGCTGCGCCGGCCCAGCGTCAGCGAATAAAGCCCCGATCCCAGCAGCCAGCCGCTGAGAGGCAGGCGCTCGCCCGGGACCGGCTGGGCCGTCGAGGAACGGATCGGGCGGGAGCCGGCGACCATAGGTTCACCGGATCGTCTTGCGTCAGCGACCAGGGTCATTGTTCTTCTGGCTTTTGGCCCCGCGTCGGCACGGAGCTTTTGAGAGGTCCTTTCACTTTAGCCCAGCGAACGGCCTCTGGCGATGCCCATGGGGCCTTGAACCGCCCGGCGCCAACCCCAAATTGATTGCACGGGGATGCCTTGACGGGTTCCCGAGCGCTCGCTCTTCGGAGGAGGGTTCCATGAGCCGTGTATCGATGTTCAGTTCGCCTTTGCTGCTGGGGTTCGACCAGCTCGAGCGCACGCTCGAACGGTTGGCGAAGAACGCCGAAGGCTACCCTCCCTACAATATCGAGCGCATCGGCGACGACGGCTTGCGAATCACGCTTGCCGTCGCCGGCTTTACGTCCCGCGACCTCGTCATCGAGCTGGCGGAGAACCAGCTCTCGGTACGGGGCAAGCAGGCCGACGATACGGATCGCGTCTATATTCACCGCGGCATCGCCGCCCGACAGTTCCAGCGTGCATTCATGCTGGCCGACGGCATCCAGGTGACCGGCGCGCAGCTCGACAATGGGTTGCTGTCGATCGACCTCGTGCGGCCGCGGGCCGAACCGCGCATCCGCACCATCCGTATCGACTCCGGCCGCATCGACTCTGGCACGCAGGCCGGTGCGGGCAACGCGATCGACATCATCTCGCGCCGCAACGGCGCGCGTTGAATGCGGCCAAGGAGGTAGTCATGGAAAGCAATCAGACCAACACCAGCCTGTTCACCCCGCTCGCGGACGACGCGTTCCTCAGCCTGGGAACCCAGCAGATCGCCTACATCAAGCCGGTCGACCTGCCCGACGGCGCGCATGCGATCGGCATCTTCTCCGCCGACGGCAAGCCGATGGCAGCCGCCGCGTCAATCGAGGTTGCCCAGGCGCTCATTCGCCAGCACGAGCTCGAGCCCGCGCTGGTTCACTGAACCATAGAGATCTCTTGCCGGAGGAAGGAGCCTAAGCCGCGCTCTGCGCCGGAGCTGTCTCGACGAGCAGGGCGTAGAGCGCGTCGGCATTCTCGGTGGCGCGCAGCTTCTCGACCAGGGCGCGGTCGCGCAGCAGGCGGGAGACCCGCGCCAGGGCCTTGAGATGGTCGGCACCCGCGCCTTCCGGCGCCAGCAGCAGGAAAACCGTATCGACCGGCCGCTCGTCGATCGAATCGAAGTCGACGGGATGGCCGAGCCGCGCGAACAGGCCGATCGGCTTGCCGAGCGTGGCCATGCGGCCGTGCGGGATGGCGATGCCGCCGCCGATCCCGGTCGATCCGAGCCGCTCGCGCTCCAGCAGACGATCGAAGAGGCGCCGTTCGTCGAGCTTGAAAAGATTGGCGGCCTTGCCCGCGAGCTCGGCCAGAAGCGCCTTCTTCCCGGACGCCTTCACGCACGCCAGAACGGCATCCGGACCGGTTAGCAAATCGGCGATTTCCACTTTTTCACCAACGAGTTAGCAGATGCAGACCGGGCGTGCCGGCCGCCGCGAAGGCGCCCCTATAGGCGCGTCGCCCGGACCGGTCAAGGCCACCTCCGGCCCGCGCGCCCGCCGTCAGTCGGCCGAACCGGACAGGGCTTGCGCGGCGACTGCCGCGGAGATCGGAGCGCCCGCCAAAGGCCGGCTCATGCCCAACCGGCCCAGCCGCCGACGCTCGGCCGATGAGGGAATGCGCATCGCTTCACGGTATTTCGCGACCGTGCGGCGCGCGATCTCGATCCCCTCGCCCTTGAGCAGGTCGACGATGCGATCGTCGCTTAGCGGCTGCGCGCAATTCTCGCCGCCGACCAGCAGACGGATGCGCGAGCGCACCGATTCGGACGACACGACGACGCCCGGCGTGCGCGCCGGCAGCGCGGAGGTGAAGAAGTACTTCAGCTCGAAGATGCCGCGCGGCGTGGCGATATACTTGTTGGAGGTGACGCGGCTCACCGTGCTCTCGTGCAGCTCGGTAGCCAGCGCGATGTCGCGCAGCACCAGCGGGCGCAGCGCACTCACACCATGGCGGAAGAAGCCGTCCTGCTGACGCACGATCTCGCGCGCCACCTTGAGGATGGTGGTGGCGCGCTGCTCCAGCGTCTTGACCAGCCAGTTGGCGGACTGGAAACGCTCGGCGACGAAATCGCGATCGGGCTTGGCGCGGGCGCCCTTCATCAAGGTCGCGTGGTAGTTGCGGTCGACCAGCACCTTGGGCAGCGCATCGGTATTGAGCTCGATGTGCCAGCCGTCCTCGCCGGTCTCGGGATCCTTGGCCGGCGTCAGGAACAGGTCCGGCGCGACCGGCTGGATCGGCTCGAAATCGAACTTCTGGCCCGGCCGCGGGTCGAGCGTGCGCAGCTCGGCCAGCATCTCGCGCAGGTCCTCGTCGTCGACGCCGCAGCGGCGGCGGAGCTGGCCGAGCTCGCCGGCCGCCACGAGGTCGAGATTGTCGAGCAGCGCCTTCATCGCCGGATCGAGACGATCACGCTCGGCGAGCTGCGCGCCGAGGCATTCCGCCAGGCTACGCGCGAACAGGCCGGCCGGTTCGATCAGGCGCAGACGCGCCCAGATCCGTTCGACGGTCTCCAGCCCGACGCCGGCGGCCAGAGCGACGGCCGGCGCCTCGAGGCGGCAATAGCCCGCCTCGTCGAGGCCCTCGGCGAGCTTCAGGGCCAGGAGGCGATCGGCGCCGTCGCTGAAGATGATCTCGATCTGCTCCAGGACATGGGAGGCCAGCGACGGCGCCCGCTCGGCGACGAAATCCAGCGCATCGGGCGCGTCCTCGCGCTGCGCACCCTTGGCCCCGGCCCCATCGCCGCCACGGTCGGCGAACTCGCGGGTCCAGCGATCATCGGCCTCGGCCAGGGCAGGTGCAGCCGCGGCCAGCGCCTCGGCGGTGTCGGTCGGGGTGTCGATCGCAGGGGCTTCCCGCTCGGCGACCGGGCCGTCCTCGGAGGAGGATTCCTGCAGCAGCGGGTTCTTCTCGAGTTCCTGCTGGATGAAGGCCGCAAGCTCGAGATGCGAGAACTGCAGCAGCTTGATCGCCTGCTGGAGCTGCGGCGTCATCGCCAGGGTCTGGCGCGACGCCAGGATCAGACTCGGACCGATACGCATGGACCCTCACCTTGAAGGTCGCTGAGACCTTCGACAAGGGATATCGAGCAAGAGTCGTGCCAAACCCGAAAACGCGCCTAGTGGGCGAAGATATCGATCTCCGGCCAGCCCGCGATGTCCAGCCTGGCGCGGGTCGGGAGGAAGGAAAAGGCCGCCTGCGCCAGCTCGGTGCGGCCCTCGCGTGCCAGCAGGGCGTCGAGCTTGGCCCGCAATGCATGGAGATGCAGCACATCCGAAGCGGCGTAGGTCATCTGCTCGTCGGTGAGCGTCTCGGCGCCCCAGTCGGAGGTCTGCTGCTGCTTGGAGAGATCGACGCCCAGCAGCTCCTTGCAGAGGTCCTTGAGGCCATAGCGGTCGGTGAAGGTGCGCACGAGCTTGGCGGCGATCTTGGTGCAGTAGACCGGTTCGCAGCGCACACCCAGGGCATGCTCGAGCACGGCGATGTCGAACCGGCCGAAATGGAACAGCTTCAGGGTCTTGGGATCGGCCAGCAGCGCGGCCAGCCGCGGCGCGTGGTAGGGTCCGCGCGGCATCTGCACGAGGTGGGCATTGCCGTCGCCGCCGGAGAGCTGCACGAGGCAGAGCCGGTCGCGATGGGGGTTCAGCCCCATGGTCTCGGTGTCGATGGCCACGGCAGAGCCGAACGAGACGTCGGCCGGCAAGTCGCCGCGATAAAGCTTGATCGCCATGTATGGGTGCCTCTCAGCCTCGCATGGTGCCCAGGAGAAGACTCGAACTTCCACGCCTTTCAGCGCTAGTACCTGAAACTAGTGCGTCTACCAATTCCGCCACCTGGGCACGGCATGCGGGCTAGAGGCGGGTGAACTAAAGCCCGCTTCGCCCGATGTCAACCGTCACGCCCACTCTCATCACTTGAACCGTCACGGCGTTCGGCTATAGGCAGCAGCATGAGCATCACGCAGGTCACGGTTTTCGGCGGCAGCGGCTTCGTCGGCCGCGCCATTGTGCGGGCGCTGGCGCAGCGCGGCTATCTGGTGCGGGTGGCATCCCGTCGCGTCGGCCTCGCCGAGCCGGTGAAGACGACCGGAGATGTCGGCCAGGTCATGCTGATGCAGGCGAACCTGCGCAATCCCGCCTCCGTCGCGCGCGCGATCGCAGGCAGCCAGGCGGTCGTCAACGCAGCCGGCGTCGCCGTGCAGCGCGGCCGCCAGACCTACCAGGCCGTTCATGCGGACGGCGCCCGCACCATCGCCGAGGCGGCCCGCGCCGCCGGCGTGCAGCGCCTGATCCATGTTTCGGGCATCGGCGCGGACAATCGCAGCTCTTCCAACAGCTACATCAAGTCCAAGGTCGCGGCCGAGGATGCCGTGATCACCGGCTTCGACAGCGCCACGATCCTGCGGCCCAGCGTCGTGTTCGGCCCCAACGACGTGCTGTTCAATCGCATGGCGGCGATCGCGGCCAAGGCGCCCTTCGTGCCGGTGGTCGGTGACGGCTCGGCGCGGGTCCAGCCGGTCTTCGTGGGCGATGTCGGCGAAGCCGCCGCCGCCGTGCTGGCGCGGCCGGGCACCGCCAAGAGCGTGTTCGAGCTGGGCGGCCCGCGCGTCTACAGCTATCGCGAGCTGGCTACGCTGGTTCTGCTCGAGATCGACCGTGAAAAGCGCATCGTCGGCGTGCCGGCCGGGCTGATGAAGCTGGCCGGCTTCCTCGCCCAGCAGATCGCGCGCCTCGGGCTCGTGCCGCCGATCACCGCCGATCAGGTCGAGCTGATGCGGCACGACACCATCGTCCGGCCCGGCGCGCAGTCGCTCGCCACCCTTGGCATCCAGCCGACCGCGGCCGAGGCGATCCTGCCGACCTATCTCGATCGTTTCCGGCTCGGCGGCCGGTACAACCAGCACGCCCCGGCGTAACCCTCATTCGCTTCCACGCGGCCAGCGCGCTCATCAGCTTGAGCGCATCGGAAGTGTGCGGCGAAACATTATAGTCCCATAGCGGTATTAATAGTCCGCGCGGAGTTTGCTCTTCTTGCACCAAGTGGAGAATGGCGATGTTCCCCTCGAAATATAGGTCAACTTTATTGACTTTAATTTCCGAGCATGGTCTAACTCCGCTCGTAACGCAGCATTCGCGCGGTCGGCGCGCTTCTTGCGTAATAAAATTTCCCACAGTCTTTCGGGGATCCGACATGGCCGAGAGGATGCTGAAGTTCGTAGCAACACCGCAGGCCTTGCCGGACAAGCGGCCGGCCGCCGAGCGTCGCCGGGACTTCCAGGAAATCTACGCCCTGTATGCGCGGGAGAAGGCCGCCGAGCAGGCATCGCGCTGCTCCCAGTGTGGCGTGCCGTTCTGCCAGGTCCATTGCCCACTGCACAACAACATCCCCGACTGGCTGAAGCTCACGGCCGAAGGCCGGCTGGACGAGGCTTATGAGCTCTCGTCGGCGACCAACAATTTCCCCGAGATCTGCGGCCGGATCTGCCCGCAGGACCGGCTGTGCGAGGGCAACTGCGTCATCGAGAAGGGCTTCGAATCGGTCACTATCGGCTCGGTCGAGAAGTTCATCACCGACACCGCCTGGGAGCAGGGCTGGGTCCGGCCGATCCAGCCGCGCCGCGAGCGCGCGCAGAGCGTCGGCATCGTCGGCGCCGGGCCGGGCGGGCTGGCCGCCGCCGAGCAACTGCGACGCAAGGGCTACCAGGTCGCCGTCTACGATCGCTACGACCGCGTCGGCGGCCTGCTGATCTACGGCATCCCGAACTTCAAGCTCGAGAAGGACATCGTGCAGCGGCGCGAGACGCTGTTGCGCGAGTCGAGCGTGACGTTCCACCTCGGCTGCGAGGTCGGCCGCGACGTCAGCCTGGCGGAGCTGCGCGAGCGGCACGACGCGGTGCTGATCGCGACCGGCGTCTACAAGGCGCGCGACATCGCCGCCCCCGGGGTCGGCCTGCCGAGCATCGCACCGGCGCTCGATTATCTGACCGCCTCCAACCGGGCGGGTCTGGGCGACGAAGTGCCGGACTTCGCGTCGGGCCTGCTCGACGCCAAGGGCAAGAACGTCGTGGTGATCGGCGGCGGCGACACGGCGATGGATTGCGTGCGCACGGCCGTGCGCCAGGGTGCCAAGTCGGTGAAGTGTCTCTATCGCCGCGACCGCGCCAACATGCCGGGCTCGCAGCGCGAGGTGAAGCACGCCGAGGAGGAAGGCGTCGAGTTCGTGTGGCTCAGCGCGCCGCAGGCCTTCCTCGGCAAGGCCTCATCGGAAGGCGAGCGTGTCAGCCACGTCCGCTCGGTGCGCATCCATCTCGGCATGCCCGACGCCTCGGGCCGCCAGACGCCGCAGGAAATCCCCAACAGCCACGTCAACATCGAGGCCGATCTCGTGCTGAAGGCGCTGGGTTTCGATCCGGAGGACCTGCCCGCGCAGTTCGCCGCGCCCGACCTCGACGTAACCGGCTGGGGCACGCTCAAGATCGACTGGCGCACGATGATGACCAGCCTCGACGGCGTGTTCGCCGCCGGCGACATCGTGCGCGGCGCCTCGCTGGTCGTATGGGCCGTGCGCGACGGCCGCGACGCCGCCGAGCGCATCCATTCCTACCTGACGACCAAGCCGCAGGCGCTACCCGTGGCGGCGGAGTGAGACGATGCTGACGCTCTACGATTTCATGGACTCCGGCAACGGCTACAAGGTGCGGCTGACCCTGGCCCATCTCGGCCTGCCCTACCGGCTGGTCGAATGCGACATCCTGAAGGGCGAGACGCGCACGCCCGAGTTCCTGGCGAGGAACCCCAACGGCCGCATCCCGACCCTGCAGCTCGAGGACGGCACCTACCTCGCCGAATCGGATGCGATCGTCTGGTATCTCGCCGAAGGCACGGCGCTTGCGCCGCAGAGCCGGCTCGCCCGCGCGCAGACGCTGCAGTGGATGTTCTTCGAGCAGTACAGCCACGAGCCCTACATCGCCGTGGCGCGCTTCTGGAAGCACTACCTGCCGAAGCTGACGCCGCAGCAGGAGGCAGAATTGCCGGGACGGATGGAGAAGGGCTACGCCGCGCTCGGCGTGATGGAGCGGCATCTCGCGCAGCAGCCGTTCTTCGTCGACGGCCGCTTCGGCTTGGCCGACATCGCCCTCTATGGCTACACCCACGTCGCGGGCGAGGGCGGGTTCGACCTCGACCACTTCCCGCACGTCAACGCCTGGCTGGCGCGGGTCGCCGCGCAGCCCGGCCACGTCACGATCGACCACAAGAGCTGAGCAAGGGAGAAGACCATGCCAATGATCAACGTGCAGATGTTCGAGGGCCGCACCCTGGAGCAACGCCGCAAGCTGGCGAAAGAGCTGACCGAGGGCACCTGCCGCGCGCTCGGCTGCACGCCCGACGCCGTCCAGATCATCCTGACCGACATCAAGAAAGAGAACTGGGCCGAGGCCGGGAAGCTGTTCTCCGATTCATGAGTTGATGACCCCCTCCGTCGCGTAAGACGCGACACCTCCCCCGAAGACGGGGGAGGGAGGCTTTCTTCCCCTCCCCCGTCTTCGGGGGAGGTGTCGGCGTAATCGCTGACGGAGGGGGTCGGAACGTTCAAAGGAAGTCCGCCATGTCCGCTCAAGAGTTCGTCCGGCAGTACCTCTCCGGCACCGAGAAGCTCACCGACGCCTACGGCTACAACCCCGCCGAGGGAGCCGATTCCTGCGGCGTCGGCCTGGTCGTGGCGCTCGACGGCAAGCGACGGCGCGACGTAGTGGTGGCCGGCATCGATGCGCTGAAGGCGGTGTGGCACCGCGGCGCGGTCGATGCCGACGGCAAGACCGGCGACGGTGCGGGCATCCATGTCGAGATCCCGCAGGACTTCTTCCGCGACCATGTGCGCGAATCCTCCGGCGAGGAGCCGCAGGTCGGCCGCATCGCCGTCGGCACCGTCTTCCTGCCGCGCACCGACCTCGGCGCGCAGGAGCGCTGCCGCACCATCGTCGAGACCGAGATCCTGCGCTTCGGCCACACGATCCTGGGCTGGCGCCAGGTGCCGGTCGACATCTCCGTCATCGGCGCCAAGGCCAACGAGACGCGGCCCGAGATCGAGCAGATCCTGATCGGCCGCGGCGACGCGAAGCTCGACAACCGCGAGTTCGAAAAGCAGCTCTACATCCTGCGCCGGCGCATGGAGAAGGCAGCGCTGGCCGAGAACATCGCCGAGTTCTACGTCTGCTCACTCTCCTGCCGCTCGGTCGTCTACAAGGGCATGTTCCTCGCCGAGCATCTGTCGGCCTTCTATCCCGACCTGCTCGACGAGCGCTTCGTCTCGCGCTTCGCGATCTTCCACCAGCGCTATTCGACCAACACCTTCCCGCAATGGAAGCTGGCGCAGCCCTTCCGCGTCCTCGCCCACAATGGCGAGATCAACACCATCCTGGGCAACGTCAACTGGATGAAGAGCCACGAGGCCCGTCTCGAGCACGAGAATTTCGGCCGCTTCATCGAGGACCTGAAGCCGATCGTGCAGCCCGGCGCGTCCGACTCGTCGGCGCTCGACAACGTGTTCGAGCTGCTGGTGCGCGGCCATCGCAACCTGCCGATGGTCAAGACGATGATGATTCCCGAAGCCTCGGCCACGAACCCCAACGTGCCGGCCGAGCATCGCGCCATGTACAACTACGTGAACGGCGTCATGGAGCCGTGGGACGGGCCGGCCGCCATCGCCGCCGTCGCCGGCAAGTGGGCGCTGGTCGGGCTCGACCGCAACGGGCTGCGGCCCATGCGCTACGTGATGACGTCCGACAACCTGCTGATTGCCGGCTCGGAGGCCGGAATGGTGCCGCAGGAAGAGGCCAAGATCGTCGAGAAGGGCCGTCTCGGTCCCGGCGAGATGCTGGCGGTCGATATGGACCAGCCCAGGGTCTACAAGGACCGCGAGCTGAAGGACATGCTGGCCGCCACGCACGACTATGCGAGCTGGACGCAGCGCACGGTGGAGCTCGATTCGCTGATCCGGCAGGACGCGCCGGCCGCCGAGCATTTTCCCGCCGACGAATTGCGCCGCCGGCAGTTCGCGGCCGGCTGGTCGATCGAGGATCTCGAGGCGATCCTCCATCCCATGGTGGAGGACGGCAAGGAAGCCGTCGGCTCGATGGGCGACGACGCGCCGCTCGCGGTGCTGAGCGACACCTATCGCGGCATGCACCACTACTTCCGTCAGAACTTCAGCCAGGTGACGAACCCGCCGATCGACAGCTTGCGCGAGCGCAACGTGATGACGATCCGCACGCGGCTGGGCAATCTCGGCAACATCCTCGACGAGACGCCCGACCAGAGCGAGATGCTGTCGCTGCAGTCGCCGATCGTGCTCAACGCCGAGTTCGAGGCGATGCGCAAGTACATGGGCGACACGGTGGCCCGCATCGACTGCACCTTCGACCCGAAGGGCGGACTCGACGCGATGCGCCAGTCCTTCGAGCGCATCTGCAAGGAGGCCGAGGACGCCGTCCGCAGCGGCTGCCTGCACATCGTGCTGACCGACGCCAATATCGGCCCGGACCGGGCCGCGCTGCCGATGATCCTGGCGGCCGGCGCCGTGCACTCCTACCTGGTGCGCCAGTCGCTGCGCACCTTCACCTCGCTGAACGTGCGCTCGGGCGAATGCCTCGACGTGCACTATGTCGCCGTCATCATCGGCGTCGGCGCGACGACGGTGAACCCCTACCTCGCCGAGGAGACGATCGCGGCCCGTCATGCGCGCGGCCTGTTCGGCAAGCTGTCGCTCGGCCAGTGCCTCGCCAACTACAAGAAGGCGCTGGACGAGGGCCTTCTCAAGGTGATGTCCAAGATGGGCATCTCGGTTCTGTCGTCCTATCGCGGCGGCTGCAACTTCGAAGCGGTCGGCCTGTCGCGCTCGCTGGTGGCCGAGTTCTTCCCCGGCATGCCCTCGCGCATCTCCGGCATCGGACTGCGCGGCGTGCAGGAGGAGATCGCCGAACAGCATGCCCGCGCCTTCGACGAGGACGTGATCGCGCTGCCGATCGGCGGCTTCTACAAGGCGCGCCGCGGCGGCGACCGGCACAATTTCGAGGGCGCGCTGATCCACATGCTGCAGGACGCGGTGAACACCGGGTCCTATGCGAAGTACCGCAAGTACAGCGAGGCGGTGCGCCGCCAGCCGCCGATCAACCTGCGCGACCTCCTGGATTTCAAGCCCGACCGCGCGCCGGTCGCGCTCGACGACGTCGAGTCGATCACCGAACTGCGCAAGCGGCTGGTCGCGCCCGGCATTTCGCTCGGCGCTCTCGGCCCGGAGGCGCACGAGACGCTGTCGATCGCCATGAACCGCATCGGCGCCAAGTCCGACTCGGGTGAAGGCGGCGAGGATGCCGCGCGCTACCGGCCGCGGCCGAATGGCGACAACGCCTCCTCGGCCATCAAGCAGGTCGCATCCGGCCGATTCGGCGTCACCGCCGAGTACCTGAACAACTGCCGCGAGCTCGAGATCAAGGTGGCGCAGGGCGCCAAGCCCGGCGAAGGCGGCCAGCTTCCCGGCCTCAAGGTCACCGAGATGATCGCACGGCTGCGTCACTCGACGCCGGGCGTCACCCTGATCAGCCCGCCGCCGCACCACGACATCTACTCGATCGAGGATCTGGCGCAGCTCATCTACGACCTGAAGCAGATCAATCCCGAGGCGCGCGTCACCGTGAAGCTGGTCGCGCGCTCGGGCATCGGTACGATCGCGGCGGGCGTCGCCAAGGCCAAGGCCGACGTGATCCTGGTGTCGGGCCACAATGGCGGCACCGGTGCCTCGCCGCAGACCAGCATCAAGTATGCCGGCATCCCGTGGGAGATGGGCCTGTCGGAGGCGCACCAGGTGCTGACCCTGAACCGCCTGCGCGAGAAGGTGCTGCTGCGCACCGACGGCGGCATCAAGACCGGCCGCGACGTGGTGATCGCCGCCATGCTGGGCGCCGAGGAGTATGGGCTCGGCACGGCCTCGCTGATCGCCATGGGCTGCATCATGGTGCGGCAGTGCCATTCCAACACCTGCCCGGTCGGCGTCTGCACCCAGGACCCGGCGCTGCGCGCCAAGTTCGAGGGCAGCCCGGAGAAGGTCGTCAACCTCTTCAGCTTCGTCGCCGAGGAGGTGCGCGAGATCCTGGCCCAGCTCGGCTACCGCTCTCTGCTCGAGATCGTCGGCCGGTCGGACCTGCTGAAGCAGGTCAATCGCGGGGCACGCTATCTCGACGACCTCGACCTCAGCCCGCTGCTGGTGCGTGCCGACGGCGGCTCGGGCGCGGTCCATTGCACCGTCAAGGGCCGCAACGAGGTGCCCGACACGCTCGACGCGCAGATGATCCGCGACGCCCAGCCGCTGTTCGACCACCGCGAGAAGATGCAGCTCCAGTACAGCGTGCGGAACACCCATCGCGCGGTCGGCACGCGTCTGGCCGCCATGATCACCCGCAAGTACGGCATGGCGGGGCTGCAGCCCGACACGGTGACGGTGCGCCTGCGCGGCACGGCCGGCCAGTCGCTCGGCGCCTTCGCCGTACGCGGCATGAAGCTCGAGGTGTTCGGCGACGCCAACGACTATGTCGGCAAGGGCCTGTCGGGCGGCACCATCGTGGTGCGGCCCACCGTCTCCAGCCCGCTGGTGCCCGAGCACAATGCGATCATCGGCAACACCGTCCTGTACGGCGCGACGGCCGGCAAGCTGTTCGCCTCGGGCAAGGCGGGCGAACGCTTCGCCGTGCGCAACTCGGGCGCCGACACGGTGGTCGAGGGCCTGGGCTCGAACGGCTGCGAATACATGACCGGCGGCACGGCGGTTGTGCTGGGCGATGTCGGCGTGAACTTCGGCGCCGGCATGACCGGCGGCATGGCCTTCGTCTACGACCCGGACGACGTGTTCGCGCGCAAGGTCAATCCCGAGACCGTGGCCTGGCAGCGGATCGACCATCCGCACTGGGACGCCGTGCTGCGGGCGATGGTCGAGGAGCACGTCGCCGAGACGAAGTCACCGCGCGGTGCGCGCCTGCTGAACGACTGGACCCGCGAGGTCGAGAAGTTCTGGCAGGTGGTCCCGAAGGAGATGCTCTCCCGCCTGCCGATGCCGCTGTCGGTCGGGGAAGAGAAGCGAGCATAGGAGTCATCGCTGGGACCGAATCATGAGCGCCACGGAGTGGCGCGGTCCCAGCGGAGAACATCATGACGGACAAATCCATCCCGCGTTCGGCGTGGCTGCAGCTTGCCGCGGCCATCGTGCTGTTCGGCCTGACCTGGCCCGCGATGAAGATCGGGCTGATGGCCGGCTCGCCGATCTGGCTGGCCGCCAGCCGCGCGGGCCTGTCGGCGCTGACCGCCTTCGCCCTGCTGGCCGCGCTCGGTCGACTTGCCCTGCCGAACCGCGCCGACTGGCCGGTCGTGCTGTCGGTCGGCGGCCTGCAGCTCTCCTGCTTCTTCGCGCTGGCAAATCTCGGCATCCAGAGCGTCCCGGCCGGACGCTCGGGCGTGCTGGCCTACACCACGATGCTCTGGATGGTGCCGCTCTCGCTGCTGGTCGGCGAGAAGGTCGGCCGGCGCGCCCTGGCCGGCGTTGCGCTGGGCGTCGCCGGCATCGTCGTGCTGAGCGATCCCTGGCGGTTCGACTGGCACGACCGCCGCATCGTCATGGGTCATGCCTGGCTGCTGCTCGCGGGCTTCACCTGGGCGCTCGCCATGCTGCACACCCGCCGCCATCGCTGGCGCGGAACGCCGCTCGATGCGCTGCCCTGGCAGATGACGGTGGCGACCGTGCTGCTTGTCCCGCTCGCGGCCGTGGCCGAGCCGCACGGCCATCTCGACCTCGACCGCTGGGAGTTCTGGGCCGCCTCGATCTACAACGGCGCCCTCGCTGGCCCGGCCGGCACCTGGGCCGCTGTCTCCGTCGCCCGCGCCCTGCCGCCGATCACCGGCGCGCTCGGCATGCTGGGCGTCCCGCTGGTCGGCATCGCCTCGTCGGTCTTCCTGGTGTCCGAGCCGATCACCCTGCCGCTCGCCGCCGGCACGGCGCTGGTCATCGCCGGGATCGCGACCGTGATCCTCGACCGGCGTTAGGCTCTGGCGATGTCCGTCCGAGCGAAGTCGTCACCGACGAAAAGCAACGGCAGGCTCCGCAACGACGCGAGGGCATAAGAAAAGCAATCGCCAAAATTCAGGCCGGCAGTGCCGCGACCTCTACCCCACACCGCAAAAGCGTCCATGGCGGCACTGGCCAGCCGTGAATCGACCGAAACTTCCTCGATGCCAAGCCTGTCCCAATTCGTATCGAAAGTCGCCCGATCCCAGGAAAAACGTCCCATCATCACCAGGGCCGCCTCGAAACGCACCGTCGTGGCTGCAAAAGCAAGATTGGAGGCCTTCAGCGCGAGGCTATTCGCCGCCGCTCGTGGCCCTTCCAGGAAAATCTCGATCACTGCCGATGTATCGACCGCGATGTTGTTCACCGCGGCAGGCCGTCAGGACCGTAGAGGTAACGATGATCGGCCAGCTTCGCTCGCTCCTCAGGCGTTCCCTTGAGTGGATAACGCTTGCGCGTCTCGGCAAGGACTTTGTCGAGCTGCGCGCGTTTGCGCTTAGCTCGAGCCGCTGCCTCGTTCTCGTCGAGCAACTTCTCGCAGGCGACCGTCACCGCCTCGGAAATGGTCGTGTCGAGCTGCTTGGCAAGACGGCGGGCGGCCTTCTCAGCACGAGGGTTGGCGATAGAAATCATTTATATATAGTATATATACGAGCGAACTGAGGTCAAGGAACGGCGGCCGATGAACTGGGGCACCATGAGCCGCGACGAGCGGGACGCGGCGTACAATAATACCAACGCGGTCAAGAATTCGGCGACGCTCAACGCGGCCCGGGAGGCGGCGTCGGCGGGATTCCGGAAGGCGCATCCCGAGCATCTCGACATCCCTTATGGGCCGCGCGAGCGCAACAGGTGGGACCTGTTCCCGGCGAAGGATCCCAATGCACCCTGCCTGGTCTTCGTCCATGGCGGCTACTGGCAGCGCAACAGCCGGGAAATGTTCGCGAGCCTGATCGCGGGACCGTACGCCCATGGCTGGGCGGCGGCGCTGCCGGGCTACACGCTGGCGCCCGACGCCACCCTCACCGAGATCGTGGCCGAGATCGACGCCGCGCTCGACTGGCTGGCGGCCAACGGGCCGGCGCACGGCATCAACGGCAAGGTCGTGCTGTCGGGCTGGTCGGCGGGCGGGCACCTGACGGCGCAGTGCCTCGGCCATCCGCGGGTCGACGCCGGGCTTGCCATTTCCGGCGTGTTCGAGCTGGGGCCGATCCGCGACACCTATCTCAACGAGAAGCTCAAGCTCAGCGACGAGGAGATCGTGCAGCTCTCGCCGATGCGCCTGCCGATGGTGAAGAAGCCGCTCGCCATCACCTACGGCACGGCCGAGCTGCCGCCGCTGGTCGGCGACAGCCGGGCACTGCATGCGCTGCGCGCCTCCCAGCACCTGCCGGGACCGCTGATCCCGGTCGCCGGCGCCGACCACTTCACCATCACCCACGAGCTGCGCGACGCCGACGGCGTGCTGACGCGGCAGCTCCTGCTGCTGGCGTGAGCCGCGTCGCCCGCTGGGTCGCGCTCGCGATCCTGCTGGGCGCACCGCCGGCCGCCGCGCAGCGCGACGAGGAGATCCGGCGGATGATCGTCGAGGATTCGCTCGCCCGCTTCTCGGGCTACTGCCCCTGCCCCTACAGCTACGACCGCGGCGAGCAGTGTGGCGAGAACAGCGTCTACAGCCGCCGGACCGATCCCTATCTCTACTGCTATCCGTCCGACGTGCACTGGCGCGACATCCAGGCCTGGCGCGACCGTATGGGGATTCCGTACTACCGGCGATAGTTGGCACGACAGTTGCTCCGGCAGGTCCCGTCTGGGAGGGACCACATGATTCAACGTCGCCGTCTGATGCTCGGGGCCGGGCTGGCCGCCGCCGGCACGCTCGCCGCTCCGTCGATCCTGCGCGCGCAGGGCAAGCCCGTGAAGATGGGTTGCCTGCGGCTGGTCCATTCGATGCCGCCGTTCTTCTACGAGAAGTTCGCGCCGGAGGGCACCAAGATCGAGATCGTGATGTTCGACAGCCCGACCGACGGCAAGAACGCGGTCGTCACCAAGTCGGTCGACTTCGGCACGTTCGGCATTGCCGCGGCAATTCTCGGCGCCGCGGTCGGCGAGCCGGTGGTGGTGGTCGGCGCGATGTCCAACAAGGGCATGGGCGTGATCGCCAAGGCCGGCACGGACATGAAGACGATCAAGGATCTCAAGGGCAAGAAGGTCGGCATCTGGCCGGGCTCGACCCAGGAGGTGTTCATCCTCGAGCGGCTGAAGATGGAGGGCATGACGGTCAAGGATATCACGTCCGTGCGCGTGCCGTTCGGCGAGATGCCGGCGATGCTGGCGCGCGGCGACCTCGACGCCTATGTCGGCGCCGAGCCCGGTCCGGCGCTGTCGATCACCTCTGGCGTCGGGCAGCTCGTGGAATATCCCTACGGCACCGCCATGGGCGGCCTCAACATGATCTTTGCCACGCACGAGGAGACGGCGGCGAAGAACCCGGACCTCGTGAAGGCGATGCTCAAGACGCAACGGCAGGCAGCCGAGTTCATGTCGGCCAACACGCCCGCTGTGGTCGACATGACGGTGCAGAAGCTCGGCGCGAACAAGGCCGCGGTCGAGCAGGCGCTCGGCGCCAAGAACGTCGAATATGTCTGGAAGCTCGACGACAAGGTGCAGGGCCAGGCAAAGACCTACGCCCAGCACATGCTCGACCTCAAGCAGATCCGCGCGCTTCCGAAGTTCGAGACCTTCCTCAATCCGAAGTTCTCCAACGAGCTGGCGGCGAGCTGACGACGCCCGCACCGAGAGAACAGGTGTCATCCTGAGCGAAGCGAAGGAACTGACGGAGCGTCCAGCGGCCGTGGGGATGGCCCCAGCTCCTTCGCTGCGCTCGGGACGAGCGATCTGGCGTCGCCTCAAGCCCGCGGCGCTGGCCCTGATCGTGCCGCTGGTGCTGCTCGCGTTCTGGCAGGTCGCGACGACGCAGCAGTGGACGCGGTTGATCCCGACTCCGGCCCAGGTTGGCGAGTACATGGTCGATTTCGCCTGGGGCGGCATCTACGACGATGCCTACTCGGCGACGCTCGCGACCCATCTGCTCGCCTCGATGAGCCGGGTCTATGGTGGCTTCGCGCTGGCCGCGATTTTCGCCCTGCCCATTGGCTTGCTGATCGGGCGCATCCCGACGGCGCGCATGCTGCTCGATCCGTTCCTGCAGCTGATGCGGCCGATCCCGGTGACGGCGTGGCTGCCGCTGTCGATGATCCTCTTCGGGCTGGGTGCCCGGTCGGCCTTCGCGCTGGTCTGCCTCGGTGCCTTCTATCCGATCCTGCTCAACACCGTGTTCGGCGTGCGCTCGGTCGATCCCAAGCTGTTCGAGGCCGCCGCCATGCTGGGCTGCAAGGGCAATGCGCAGTTCTACAAGGTCGTGCTGCCGGCGGCGGTGCCGTCGATCTTCACGGGGTTGCGGCTCGGCCTCGGCCTGGCTTGGTTCGTGATCGTGGTCGGCGAGATGACGGGCGTCCCGGAGGGACTCGGCGCGGTGATCATGGACGGCCGCACCCTGTCGCGCACCGAGCTGGTGATCTGCGGCATGATCGTGATCGGCGTCGCGGGCTATCTCTCCGACCGCGTCGTGGTCGCGGTCGGCAACCGGCTGCTGCGCTGGAGTCCGGGGAATCATGGCTGAGATCCCCATCATCGACATCAAGAGCGTCTCGAAGGTCTTCCGGCTGCAGGACCAGACGATCCACGCGTTGCGCGATGCC
The DNA here is from genome assembly GCA_945957125.1 of uncultured Rhodospirillales bacterium. Classification (GTDB taxonomy): domain Bacteria; phylum Pseudomonadota; class Alphaproteobacteria; order Reyranellales; family Reyranellaceae; genus Reyranella. The sequence continues at coordinate 19,446 of CAMFJT010000035.1, forward strand.
AGCATCACGATCCGCAAGGGCGAGTTCGTCTGCCTGATCGGCGCCTCCGGCTGCGGCAAGTCGACCCTGCTGCGCATCATGGCGGGCTTCGAGCAGCCGTCCGCCGGCGAGGCACTGATGTGGGGCAAGCCGATCGAGGGGCCCGACCCGAGCCGGGGCATGGTCTTCCAGGACTATGCCCTGTTCCCGTGGCTGAGCGTGCGCGACAATATCGGCTTCGGACCGGCGGCACGCGGCCTGCCGGGCGCCGAGGTCAAGTCGATCGTCGACCGGTTCATCGAGCTGGTCGGCCTGCAGAAGTTCGCGACCGCCTATCCGCACCAGCTCTCCGGCGGCATGAAGCAGCGGGTGGCGATCGCCCGCGTGCTGGCCAACGATGCCGACCTGGTGCTGATGGACGAACCGTTCGGCGCGCTCGACGCCATGACTCGCGAGCGGCTGCAGGACGAGCTGCTGGAGATCTGGCAGCGCACCGGCCTCACCGTCGTGTTCGTCACGCACTCGGTCGAGGAGGCGATCTTCCTCGCCGGCAGGGTCGTGGTGATGACGCCCGGCCCCGGCCGCATCGAGAGCGACAACGCCCTCGACCTGCCCCGCCCACGCGACGTGTCGAGCCCGGAGTTCAACGACATCCGCCGCGTTCTGAGCGCGAAGCTGCACAGTCACCACGGGAAGAAGGTGACGGCGTAGGGCGACATTGACAGCCCCGAAGCCTCTCCCGCATATGCGAAGGGAACGAGGGAAACGATGGCGAACAAGGTCTACAAGGACGCGAAGTCGGCGCTCGACGGGCTGCTGCGCGACGATCTGATGCTGATGTGCGGCGGTTTCGGGTTGGTCGGGATTCCCGAGCGGCTGATCGAGGCGGTGCGTGATTCGGGCGTGAAGGGACTGACCTGCGTCAGCAACAACGCGGGAATCGACGGGGCGGGCCTCGGCCTGCTGCTCGAAACCGGCCAGATCAGGAAGATGATCTCGTCCTACGTCGGCGAGAACAAGACGTTCGCCAAGCTGTACCTGGACGGAAAGCTCGAGCTCGAGTTCAACCCGCAGGGCACGCTGGCCGAGCGCTGCCGCGCCGGCGGCGCGGGCATCCCGGCCTTCTACACCAAGACCGGCGTCGGCACGCTGGTGGCCGAGGGCAAGGAGATCAAGAATTTCGACGGCGAGGACTATGTGATGGAGCGCGGCCTGTTCGGCGACATCGCGCTGGTCAAGGCGTGGAAGGGCGACAAGGCAGGCAACCTCGTCTATCGCAAGGCCGCGCGGAACTTCAATCCGATGATGGCGACGGCGGCGAAGGTTTGCGTCGCGGAGGTCGAGGAGCTGGTCGAGGTCGGCCAGCTCGATCCCGACCACATCCACACGCCGTCGGTGTTCGTGAAGCGGCTGTTCTGCGGCGCGCCGTACGACAAGAAGATCGAGCAACGCACCGTTCGCAAAGCCTAGGAGAAGCACCATGGCCTGGACCCGCGATCAGATGGCGGCGCGCGCCGCCAAGGAGCTGAAGGACGGCTTCTACGTGAACCTCGGCATCGGCATCCCGACGCTGGTGTCGAACTATGTGCCCGAGGATGTCGACATCACGCTGCAGAGCGAGAACGGCATGCTGGGCGTCGGCCCCTTCCCCTACGACAACGAGGTCGATGCCGACATCATCAATGCCGGCAAGCAGACCGTGACCGAGGTGAAGGGCACGTCCTACTTCAGCTCGGCCGACAGTTTCGCGATGATCCGCGGCGGCCATATCGACCTCTCGATCCTGGGCGCCATGGAAGTGGCGGAGAACGGCGACCTCGCCAACTGGATGATCCCGGGCAAGATGGTGAAGGGCATGGGCGGCGCCATGGACCTGGTCGCCGGCGTCAAGCGCGTGATCGTCACCATGGAGCACGTCTCCAAGGACGGCCAGTCCAAGCTCCTCAAGGAATGCACCCTGCCGCTCACCGGCAAGCGCGTGGTCGACATGGTGATCAGCGAGCTGGGCGTGTTCGGCGTCGACAAGCACGGCCCCAGCGGCATCACGCTACTCGAGCTCGCCGATGGCGTGACCATCGACGAGGTCAAGGCCAAGACCAAGGCGACGCTGATCATCCGCTAGCGCGACCATGTGAGCGGGGCGGCACCCGGATGGACTCGATCGAGAAAGAGCCGCCCTTACGCAGCCTTGCGCGGCGCTATTGCCTCGATCTACTCATGGTCGGCCGAGGCTAGATCGAAAGTCGCCTGCAGGTTCATCCAGAATTCCGGCCCGGTGCCAAAGTAGCGGCCGAGCCGAAGCGCGGTGTCAGCCGTCACGGGCGTTTCCTCGCGCGCCAGGCGCTCAGTACGCGTCCGGGGCACTCGGCATGCGGCAGCGAGGGCGGGGCGGCTTCGGACCGATCATGGGAAGTCTCCTTCAGTGGTAGTCAACGATTTCGACATCTTCCGCATGGCCGTCCTTCCAGCGAAAGAAAATCCTGAATTGATCGTCGATGTGGATGCTCCATTGTCCACGACGATCGCCTTTCAGAAAGCGTCGGCGCTGCCGTCGAGACGCCGCTTTTGTTCGCGCTACAGCGCCGTCACGCAGACTTCCTGGGCCGCCACCGAACCGGTGTCGACCAGCAGGCCGACGGCGCCGCCGGTCAGCGCGTCGCGTCCGCCATCCTGCACTTCGAACATCGCCTTGCCGTCGATCGAGGCGCGAATCGTGCCGCCGTCTACTCGAAGGGCGAGCGCGTAGGCCTGGTCGAGCGACCAGGGAAAGGCCCGCGCGGCCAGCACGACCTCATGGTGGCGGCGTCGGACCAACCTGACGCGGCCGCCCTCCGCCCGGTCGAACACCAGCGCATAGTAGCGCTCGCGCCCCTGCAGGCGCGCGGCCAGCCCCCATGCTTCGGCGAGCAACGGCGTCACGGTCGTGGCGACCTCGTAGTCCCGCCAGTCGCGTGTGCCCTGGGCGATGAAGCCCTGACCCGCGCTGCTGGTGATGCGCAGCCCTTCCCAGCGCGTCTGGAATTGGCTGACATCGTTGACCCAGGCGTGCTTCCACATCTCGCTGCTCGGATCCGGGCGGCGGAAGGTGACGGTCGGCGCGCCATCCCAGTGCAGCCAGTCGAGATGGAGCGTGCCGTCGACGCCCAGGGGATCGTGCGCCTCGATCTCCAGACCGATGTCGAAGATCGGATATCCGCCGGTGTCCGGCAGCCGCCATTTCAACGTGATGTCCGGCTGCGCGCCCACGATGCGGGGCTCGCTCCGGATCGTCACCAGCGTGTCGCCGGCCGCGAAGACGCGGGCCTGGAGCCGCACGCTCACCGCGCGGCCGCCGGGCACGTCGGCCGACAGGCCGCATGCCACCGTCTGTCCGGGATAGAGCGTGGGACAAGCCACCATCTGGTAGGTCGGCATGGCCAGCCCGTCCTTGCCGAAGAAAGTCGGCGTGGAGACCCGCGCCACCCGTCCCGGGGCGAGGCGCCGGAAGCCAAGAGCGAGGCTGCGCGCCCCGCGGCGGCTGTGGCCCGCAACATTCTCGACGGAGAGCGGATGCAACGTGGCCGGCGAGCCCTCCTCGCAGGCGAAGCCCTGCAGGCTGCCGGGCAAGGAGAAGTGGAAACGCGCCCCGTCCTTCGGCGCGGCCGGCACCGCCACCCCGGCCAGCCGGTAGCCGGCGACGACCAGCGCCCGCGTCTCGATCACCGCATCGGTGACGGAAGCGCCGCCATCGGCCGAGGAAATGTACATGCGGTCGGCTACCGGCGTGCGCCAGTCGGGGCCGGCGTCGAGACCGGCCAGCCCTTTCCTGATGCCGAACAGGCAGCCGATATTGCCGGCGTTGCAATCGGTGTCCCAGCCCGCGGTGTTCACGATGTGCATCGTCTCCTGGAAGGAGTTCCGGCCATAGAGCAGCGCGAGGATGATGAGCGCGTGGTTGGGAACGACGTGGCAATTGCCGGCGAACTTGTCGTAGCCGTAGCGCCCGGCGATCAGCGCGCGCGTGCGTTGCCAGTCGTGCCCGTTGTCGCCGGCATGCCAGTCCCGAACATCCTCGACCACGCGCCGGATCAGCGAGTCACCCGGCACGAAATCGAGCCCGACCGCCAGCAGCTTCTCGACGTCGTCCTCGACGAACGCGGCGGCCTCCATCGCCGCCAGCAGCTTGGCCGCATGCACGGCCTCGCCATCGTGACTGACCTTCGCTGCCTGCTCGGCGAGCCGCGCCGCCTGCCCGGGGTTGCCCGGGCTCACCATCGCCCAGCCGTCGATGAAGATCTGCGCGCCGATCTGCTCGGCCACCGTCCGGCCATTGAGCGCGATCGAGCCGCTGCGTGGCGCCGGGATGCCTGACTTCAGCCGCAGGAACGCGGTGTGCTCCGTCGAGCTGCCGATGCCGCCCCACCAGAAGATCGACTTGTCCTCGATGACGTAGTTCAGCCAGGCCTGCCCGACCTGCTCGGCGGTCAGGTGCGGTGGATAGTCATTGTCGGCCAGCGCACGCGGGAAAGCGAAGGTGCCCGCGATATCGTCGTCGGTGACCACGAGCTGGTGGTTGCGCAGCGCGACGTCGCGACGATCGTGGACGTAATAGTTGATCGGCCCGAGCTCCTTCAGGATCCGTTCGTACGTCCACCCCTCGAAGGGACGGCCGAGATAGACGCCGATCAGCTTGCCCAGCACGCCGGCATAGACCCGTTCGGCATAGTCGTGAGGAATGGCGGTCACGAATCCTCCTCCTCCTTGCATTCATTCCGTGCGTGGGCGGTCCCTCGAAGCCACCCTCTCAGACCGACGAGCGCTCGACGATCTCGAAATCCAGCTCGAGACTGCGGCTTGCGGTCCTCGAGCCCTCGGGCTGCAGCCGCTCGATGAGCGTGCGCGCCGCCAGCGCTCCCAGCTCGAGCTCGGGCTGGCGCACCGTGGTGAGGCCGAGCAGGTTCGCGGTCGGGATGTCATCGAAACCGACGATCGCCACGTCGCCAGGAATGGAGAGGCCCGCCTCGCGCGCCGCCTGCATCGCGCCGATCGCGATCATGTCGTTGGCGCCGAAGACAGCGGTCGGCCGGTCGCCGCCCTGCGCCAGCAACGTCCGCATGGCGCGCACGCCCGCCTCTGCCGAGTGAGCGTTGTCGACGATGAGCTGCGGCGCGAGCCCTGCCTCGCGCATCACCTTCCCGTAACCCTCCGCCCTCACCTGGCTGGGTCCGAAGCCGGCGACGATCATGGCGATGCGGCGATGGCCGCGGCGGATCAGCAACCTGGTCATCGCCGCCGAAGCCGCGACGTTGTCGATGAACACGCTGTCGATCGGGGGGCCGCCGCGCCGCACGGACTGGCGACCGAGCAGCACGAGAGGCAAGTTGCCCCGCGCCACGTCGGTGAGATCGGCGGCGCGAAAATGATAGAACATGCCGACCGCGCCGTCGGCCCGGCCCTGCTGCAGCCAGCCCAGCGCGCGCCGCTCGCCCTCCGGCGTGCCGTCCGTATCGTAGATCAGCACCGCATAGCCGGCCGGCGCCGCCGTCGCCTGCAGGCCGCGGACCAGCCCCGGATAGAACGGATTGGTGATGTCCGGGACGATGCAGGCAAGCGTCATCGTCCGCGCGTTGCGCAGGGTGCGGGCCGGATGACTGGGCCGATAGCCGATCTCGCCGGCCAGCCTCAGGATGCGCTCACGCGTCGGCACCGGCACCGCCGATGTCTCCGCCCTGTTGAGCACGATCGACACCGTCGCCTGCGAGACGCCGGCGGCCAACGCGATGTCCTTCTGCGTCGGACGGGCGGAACGGTGCTGCATCGCTTGGCGGTATCTCGCGATTGACGGGAGTGAGACTTACTTATACGTATAACTAAAGACAATCAATCAAAGGACGGTCGTCCATGGGGGAAACGGAAGCTCTCGCGACAAGCCGGCTCGAGCTCGGTGCCTTCGCCAGCCTCGCTTTCGGCATCGTCGGCGACGCCATGGGCACGCCCACCGAGAATCTCGAGCCCGAGCTGATCCACGAGAAGTTCGGCTGGGTCGAAACCTTCGAGGGCGACGGCACCGACGATTCGATCATGCGCAACCTGATCGCCGATGCGCTGCTGGCGACGGGCGGCTATGCCGACGCCGATTCCTGGGCAACGGAATGGATGCGCCAGCACAAGGAGATTTTCGGCCAGAAGGTCGGGCGCTTCTTCCCGTCGGTGCTGCATTCGGCGGCGAAGCTGCGCTTCGGCGACACGCCGCGCACCATCGCCACCGGCAACATGCCGAGCTCGAGCTCGGCCATGGCGATCGCGCCAGTCGGCATCGTCAATGCCGGCCATCCGCGCGCCGCTGCCGCGCAGGCAATGGAGCTGGCCAGCCTGATCCATGTCACCGACGTGGCTTTCTGCCAGGACGGCGCGGCGGCGATCGCGGCCGCCGTTGCCTCGGCCCTTGGCGGCGCCCGGTCGATCGACGAGGTGATCGCCAGCGCGGTGGCGGCGATCAAGCCGTGGAGCGGGCGCGACATGCGGCAGCTCATCGAGCAGGCGCTCGAGCTGGCGCGCGGTGCCAACGACTATTTCGGCTTCCGCACCGGCTATCACCAGCGGTTCCGCCGCGCCATCGCCTGCGACAGCCGTGAGACCGTGCCGGCGACTCTCGCGATCTGCCTGCTGGCGGGCGGCGATCCATGGAAGGCGGTGACCTACGGCGCGAATTTCGGGCGCGATGCCGACACCATCGCCTGCATGGCGGGCTATGTCTGCGGCGCCTTCAGCCGCGACGAGAAGAGCGTCATGGACGCGCTGAAGGGACTGCCCGCGCCGATCGTCGAACGCGAACGCAGCCTCGCGAAGCGGCTGGTCGTGCTCGCCCGGCAAAAGGCCCGCAACGAGATCAAGAACTGGCAGCCGCTGGCCGGCTGACCGGACGAAGGAAGACAGACAGGAGGAAACCGACCATGCACGCGCCGAAGCCCACGCGTCGCTCGCTCCTCGCGGGCGCCGCCACGACTGCCTTTGCGTCGTCGATCCGGCCCGCCCTTGCGGCGCCCAAGACCATCGTCTGGTGGTACGAAGGCGCGACGGCGACGCAGCAGGCGGCGCTCACCAAGTACCTCGTCGAGCCGTTCAACAGCTCGCAGTCCGACTACAAGCTGGTCGTCGAATGGCGCGGCAACGCCCTGCCCGACCAGCTCCTCGTGGCGCTGGCCGGCGGCCAGGGCCCCGATATCGTGCTGACAAACGGGCCGTCCTGGACGCAGCGCTTCGTCACCGGCAACAAGCTGCTCGACCTGAATGGCTTCGCGCAGAAATTCGGCTGGAAGGAGAAGCTGGCGCCGATCGTGATCCAGCTCGGCAGCTACGACGGCAAGCTGATCGCGCTGCCCAAGACGATCGAGACGCAGGCGCTCTTCTATAATCAGACCTTGTTCAAGCAGAAGTCGTGGGCGCCTCCCAAGAACCTCGCCGAGGCGGAGTCGCTGGCCGACACGATGCTGAAGGCGGGCATCCAGCCGTTCGCGGCCGGCAATGCGGGCCAGCGCTTCGCCAACCGCCATCTGCTCGGCATCTTCTACAACAATTACTGCTCGCCCGAGATGGTCTACAAGGCGCTGAGCGGCGAGGTGCCGTGGAACGCGCCGGTCTTCGTCGAGGCCGTCGAGCTGCTCAAGAGCTGGTGGGACAAGGGTTATTTCGGCGGCCAGAAATACTTCTCGCTGAACATGAACCAGTCGTTCGCGCTGCTCGCGGCCGGCCGCGCCGGCATGGCGATGCAGGGCACCTGGGCCTTCCAGTGGGTGCCCGACACGTTCGAGAAGACGAAGCAGGAGATGGGCGTCGCGCCGCTGCCCCAGCTCTCGGCCAAGGCGCCTTATCCGATCTTCGTGCTCGGCATCGGCGCCGACCTCGCGATCAACGCCGCCTCGCAGGTTGCCGAGGGTTGCGCAATGGTGCTCGACCGGCTGATCGACTACGCCTTCGTGGAGAAGATGTCCCAGGTGTGGGAAGGCGAGTGGAACATCCCCTTCGCCAAGCCCGCGCCCGTCGTCGCCACCGACGACAAGGTCCAGGCCGAGGCTGCGCGCCTGCGCGCCGGACTCGGCGAAGCGATGGTGAGTGGCCGCTACGGCTATGCGCCATGGACCTTCTGGCCGTCCAAGACCGACGACTACATGAAGGGCGGCGTGGAAGAGGTCTGGCTCAAGCAGGTCACGCCCAAGCAGTTCAGCGACAAGGTGAACGAGATCTTCCAGCAGGAGCTGAAGGACGGCGTCGTCAAGAAGCCGCCGCCGCGCGGCTGAGGACGTGACCTCTCCCGCACGGCGCAAGAAGCCGCCGAACCGCAAGTGGCTGTTCCTGCTGCCGGCGCTGATCGTCAGCCTGAGCGTCGTGCTGGTGCCGGTGATCGTCACCACGCTGCTCGCCTTCACCGACTGGAACGGCTTCAGCCTGCCGAAATGGATCGGGCTGGCGAACTTCACCACCGTGATGCAGGAGGCGCGCTTCTGGGCGGCGTTCCGCAACAACTGCGTCTACACGTTCCTGTTCGCCACCCTGCCGATGATCTTCTCGCTGCTCGCGGCGCTGATGCTGATGGTGATCCGCAGGGGAAGGACATTCTTTCAGGTCGTCTACTTCCTGCCGGTCACCATCGCCACGGTGATCCTGGCGCTGATCTGGCGCAGCATGATCTACAGCCCGACCACCGGCGTGGTCGGCTGGCTGCAGCAGCTCGGCATCCCGATCGACAATCCGCTGGTCAACGTCGAGACCTCGCTGCTGGGCGTGCTGTTCGTCGACATGTGGAGCTGGTGGGGCTATCTCACGGTCATCTACTTCGCCGCGCTGCGCCAGGTCGACCGCTCCCTGATCGAGGCTGCGCTGGTCGACGGTGCCTCGCGCTGGCAGACCTTCTGGCACGTGCTGCGGCCGTCGATCCTGCCGACCGTTATGTTCATGCTGCTGATGAGCATCATCTGGTCGTTCCGGGTATTCGACTGGATCTACGTGCTGACCGAAGGCGGGCCGGGCTTCTCCAGCGAGGTGCTGGCGACGCTGGCCTACAAGACTGCCTTCCAGTCGTTCGAGGTAGGACGCGCCTCCGCCTATTCGCTGTCGATGAGCCTGCTCGGCCTCGCAGCGATCGTCATCTACCTGCGCCTCCAGGCGCGGCGCGAGAAGGCCTGACATGGAACTGCATATCGGCAAGCTCACGCGGCTCTTCGTCTACGTGCTGCTGGGCGCGGCCGCTTTCTCCGTGGCCGCGCCGCTCGCGCTGATGGTCCTGAACAGCCTGCGCAGCAACTTCGACATCCTGATCTCGCCGCTCGGCTGGCCGAGCGAGCCGGAATGGGACGTCTTCGCGCGCGTCTGGAAGGAGGCGCAGCTCGGCCAGGCCATCGTCAACAGCCTGGTGATCGCCGGAGCCACGGTGGCGATCGTCTGCACCATCTCGTCGATGGCCGCCTGGGTGATTGCCCGCCGCGCGGTGCCGGGCTGGATGACGGTGAGCCTCTACTTCCTGGCGACCACCACCGTGCCGATCCAGATGTTCATGTTCCCGCTGTATTTCGTGATGGCCAAGCTCGGCCTGATCAACAGCCCGATCGCGGTGATCGTCATCTACTCGGCGATCTTCACGCCGTTCTCGCTGTTCCTGTTGCGCACCTACGTGCTCGACGTGCCGATGGAGCTCGAGGAGGCGGCGCGCATCGACGGCGCCTCCGACCTGCAGGTCTTCGTCAAGGTGATCGTGCCGCTGATCTCGCCCGGCCTGCTGACGGTCGCGCTGATCGTCTGCCTCAACGTGTGGAACGAGTTCCTGATCGCGATCACCTTCCTGCAGAACGCCGACGCCGCGACCGCGACGGCGCGCTTCTACCAGCTCACCGGGCGCTACGGGAACAATCTCGCCGACCTGATGGCGGTGGCGACGATCATCGCCCTGCCGACTCTCGTGTTCTTCGTGATCGTCCAGCGGCGCTTCATCGAGGGCGTCTCGGCCGGCGCGGTCAAGGGCTGAGCCGTCGGCAAGACTACCAGCGGGCGAAGAACTGGCGGATCGGCTCGGCGCCCGGATTGCTGTAGCGCCGGTCGACGACGATCGCCCGTCCGGTCGCGCCCGCGCCGTAGTAGAGCGCGTTCCAGTCGTTGTCGGCGTCGATGTAGGAGCCTTCGAGCGAGACGCCGGCGAACAGCCCGTTGGAGTTGGCGAAGGCCAGGATGTCGGCGCCGGCCGCTCCCGTCGTCGCGCCTTCGAAGCCGGCGCCGACCGCCACCATGGTCACACCGGCTTCGGCGCCGACCTTGAACTTGTGGTCGAGGATGGCCTGCAGGCCCTTCTCGGTCAGGATGATGAAGACGATCTCGGAGACCTTGCCGCCGATCTGCAGGCCGATGCTGCCCGAGCCCATGCCGTAGAAGGCGGGATAGCTCCAGTTGTCCTTGCCGGTGCGCGACATCAGCACGCCGCGGCCGCCGGCGGCGCCGAGGATGAAGCCACCCTGGACCAGCTCGGGAACGATCAAGACGCCGCGCGCCTTGGACATCATCTTCAGCGCGTCGGGAAAATCCTTGCCGGTAATCACTTTTTGCGCGGTGCCCAGGCTCTGGTCGACCAGCGACTGGCGCTTGGCGTCGGCGCGGGCTGCGGCCGGCACGAGGGCGAGAGCCGCAGTCCCGGTCAGGACGGATCGGCGGGCGAGCGTCATTTTCGGCTCCTGTTTCTTGCTTGCAGCCGACGCCGGGGAAGCGCCTTTGCGGCCACAACACTCACATAATAGCACGCTTTGGCGCAGAAATGCGGCACTTACCCGCGCGCCGAGGGGCGATCTTTCAGTGTCAGCGGAAGGCCGGCCGTCATCAGGACGACCCGGTCCGCCCGCTCGGCCATGCGGATGTTGAGCCGCCCCTGCGCGTCGCGAAAGGCACGGCCGAGCGGCGTGTCGGGCACGATTCCGAGGCCGACCTCGTTGCTCACGAAGACGACCGGGACCGCCACCTCGTCGAGCGCCCGCACCAGCTCGTCGGTCGCCTCGTCGACGTCGCTGCCGCCGAGCATCAGGTTGGAGAGCCACAGGGTCAGGCAGTCGACCAGCACCGGCCGGCCATGCGCGGCCGCCGCAACGAGCGCCTCGTCGAGCTCGAGCGGCTCCTCGATCGTCGTCCAGTTCGCGCCGCGCCGGGCGCGATGGGCCATGATGCGCGTGGCCATCTCGACATCGCCCGCCTGCGCGGTCGCGACATAAACGGCCGGTCGCGGCGCGGCACCATGCAGGGTGCCGGCGACCAGCCGCTCGGCATGGGTGCTCTTTCCCGAGCGGGCGCCGCCCAGCACGAGGCTGACGGGCGGCAACGGAAACGTCCGGAGATGCTCCATCAGGACGGCGTGGCCGTCACCAGCCAGCACGCGCCGGCGAGCTGCACGCCGTCAGCCGTCGCATGGGGTTTCAGCGCTTCGGCGATGGCCTCCCGGGCTTTCCCGACCTGTTCCGGCGCGGCCTCCTTGAACAGCCGCGCCAGCGGGCCGAACTCGGAGATCCGGTCGAGCACGTCGGCAACGTCCTTGCCCAGCGCGAGCATGCGGTCGAGCGGCTGGAACGACGGCCTCACGAAACCGGCCCCGGCGAGGATGCGCTCGACCCGGGCGCGATCGCCGAAGGAGTATTGACCGGGATCTTCCGGCCCCGGGCGCTCGATCGGCGGCAGGTGCGGCGCAGCGGCGCGCAGCGGCACCAGCGCCCAGGGATTCTCCGACGGCGTGCGCCAGCACACGAACACGAGCCGGCCGGCCGGCTTCAGCGCGCGATGGAGGTTCGCGAAGGCCGCGACCGGATCGGCGAAGAACATCACGCCGAAGCGGGAGAAGACCAGATCGAACGCGCCTGCCTCGAACGCGAAGCGCGCCGCATCGCCGACCTCGAACCCGGCATTGGCGAGCTTCTTCTCGCGCGCCACGGCGATCAGCCCCTCGGCGATGTCGACGCCCAGCACCTGGCCTCGCTCGCCCACTGCCGCCGCGAGCGCGGCCGTGGTGTCGCCGGTGCCGCAGCCGACATCGAGCACCGTCTCGCCGGGCCGCGCGTCCGCCGCCGCCAGGGCCGCCTCGCCGAAGCCCGTGACGGTGCGCTGGATCCGCCCGTAGGCGGCCAGCCACATCCGGGAACCCGGGCCTTTCCAGAACTCGGCCTGCTCGGCGGCGAGCTGCTCGGTGGTCTTCACGCCCTGCTGCCGCCGTGCGCGATCACGATCTCGCGCGGCATGTAGTTGGTGAAGGCGACTTTCCAGGCATGGGCCGGATCGGCATTCTCGAAGTGCTCGATCAACGTGATCGAGACGTTGTCGATCTCGAACCGCACCGCCGCCTCGGGATGCATGTCGAAGGCATGGGCCAGCGCGGCGCGGATCGTGCCGCCGTGCGCCGTCGCCACGATGTCGCGGCCGCGATACTTGTCGGTCAGCCGCTCGATCGAGCGCACCGTGCGCTCGCGCAGGTCGCTGAAGCTCTCGCCGCCCGGCGGCCGGAACTCCGGCGGTGCCAGCCAGAACAGGTGGCCGTTGCCGGGCTTCTCGGTGATCTCGGCATAGGTCAGGCCCTGCCAGTCGCCGAACGACTGCTCGGCGAGATCGGGATCGATCACGATCTCGCCGAACTCCGCGCCCGCCTTGCCGAGATGCTCGGCGGTCTTGCGCGCGCGCAGCAGGTTCGACGAGTACCAGACCGCGCCCTTGGGCAGCAGCTTCGCCTGGTGCCGGAACAGCGCCTCGTTGCTGACGTCGCAGTCCTTGTCGAACTGGCCGTAGCAGCGGCCTTCGGGGTTCGGCACCGGAGCGTGCCGCACCCACCACCACCGCGTCACCGCTCCCGTGTTCTTCGGCGCCAGGGCCATGTCGTTTCCTTCTAGTGATGAAGCAGGAGGGCGGCGACGACCAGCACGGCGATCTCGGCCTTCTGCTCGACGGCGCCCAGCGTGTCGCCGGTATAGCCGCCGAGGCGCTGGGCGATCCAGCGCGACGCGAACCATGCCACGGCGATCGCCGCCACCGGCGCCACGATGGCGGCGAAGAACCCCTTGCCGGCCAGCAGCAGGAACGCCAGCGCCGCCCCGATGCCGATGGTCAACCAGACGTCCTGATCGCTCGGCTTGCCGGCCAGCGCGCCCAGCCCGTCGGCATGGACCGGGGCATAGGCGAGCAGCGGATAGGCCAGCACCGCGCGCCCCATGATGTGCGCGGCCATCAGCACGACCAGCCCGGTCGCGCCGGAAAATTGCGCGAGGCAGGCGACCTTGACCAGCACCGAGAGCACCAGCGCCAGCACGCCGAAGGCGCCGCTGCGGCTGTCGCGCATGATCTCCAGCCGCCGCGCGGGCTCCAGGGCGTGCGGCCCCAGCCCGTCGGCGGTGTCGGCCAGCCCGTCTTCGTGCAGGGCGCGTGTGATCAGCACCGACGCGCCGACCGCGAGCACGGCCGCCAGCCAGCCCGGCCCGGTGAGGCCACGCACGATGGCGAACACCAGGCCCGCCGCCAGCCCGACGGCGGCGCCGATGAAGGGAAGGACCGGCAGCACGTCGGCCAGCGGCCAGCGCGGCGCGCCGGGCGTCGCTCCAAAGGACACGCCGGTGAAGAAGCTGGCCTGCTCCCTGAATGCCTGCAGCCATTCGTCGAAGGAGGCGGGGCGCTGGGCGAAGGAGTCCGGGGGACTGGTCATGGTGGGTCAAATATAGGATGGTCCGCGCCCTCCATGAACGCCTCATCTTCACTTCCCACCGCCCCGACTTTCGACGAGATGCGCCGCATCCTGCGCGACCTGCCGGGACCGGACCTCGAAGCCCAGACCCGGGTGGTGCGCCGCCAGACCGAGCTGACCAAGCCGCCGGGCTCGCTCGGCCGGCTGGAGGAGCTCGCCGAATGGCTCG
>CAMFJT010000036.1 GCA_945957125.1 uncultured Rhodospirillales bacterium
TTATTGCGCCTTTGGGAATCCCCTGATTCTTTCTTTTCGCTCGATGCTCTAGCGCGCGGTTCCGTCGTTACAGCTACTGGCATCGGCCGGTTGTCCCGGCCGCCCGCCCGCATCGACCACCAGGGGTTGAATGTGCCGAGCTGGCGGGATGCCGGCTCGATTGCTATTGAGCGTCGTTGCCGTCTGGATCGTGCAATCCCCGCATGCCGCGATGGATGGACGGCACGTACGGAAAGGAGCCATCGCCATGGAATCTTCGGTGCAGCACCCGCCGGCGGAACCGGAGGCAGTGAGTCTTGAGAGCATATTCCGCCGCTGTGGCACCGATAAGCTGGTGAACGGATATTCCGGTCTCTACGAATGCTTGTTCGGAAGAGGGAGGAGGGACGTCAAAGCGCTCCTTGAAATCGGAATAGGAACCATGATTCCCGGCGTTGCGTCTTCGATGGTGGGTTATGCGCCGGAAGGATACAGACCGGGCGGGTCGCTTCGGTCGTGGCGTGATTTTTTCCCGAATGCAACCATCTACGGGATGGATGTCCAGCCCGATACCCAGTTCGACGACGAAGAACGCATTGTGACGTTCCTCTGCGATTCTACCAATGCCGAAGAGGTGGCGACGACGATGGACAGGCTGGGCTGCGGACAGTTTGACATCATCATCGATGACGGGTCGCACATATTGGACAACCAGTTCCGGACCCTTCGCAACATGTTCCCTTACCTGAAGAGGACCGGAATTTATGTCGTCGAGGACGTCGGTCACAATGGACTCGCACGTCAGACGGACAGAATAAGGGAGGTCTGTGGAGACAATGCCTTTTTCTCCGCGGGCCCGGGCGAGAATCCATTCATAGTGTTCAAGCGGTAGCAGCCATCGTCCTGGCGCCGGGCAGCGGCAGCATGTCGGCCAAGCTCCCCTCGAGCTGAGGCTGCCCGCCCCTTTGGCCTCTCCGCGCGGCCCGTCGGGCCTTGGTCGAGACGAAGGGAGCGCGGCGCCTGCGAATGTCTGGCTATTGCTCTCCGTCCGACTTGCGGCGGCGCGGATACAGCGTGCGCATGACGGCGACAAACAGCAGCACCGCGACGGGCCAATGGAACCAGATCCTGTTCGGGTTGGTGAACAGGTTGATCGCGATGAGAAATGTCGAAGCGATGAGTGCCGCGGCGATGGGACGAGGCAGGAGATGCAGCCACGGGAGTTGCTTCTGCTCGTCGACGCGCGGCACGGCTTTCCGTTCGGCGACCGGCGCGCTGACCTTGATGCCGTCGCCGTCGACGACCGCCACCCGATAGCTGGTCACGGGTGCGACGTTCTTCATCGGCTGCTGGCCGAGATAGTCGAAGCCGACCGACAGCTTGTTGCGCACCTGGTCATACACCGGGCCGGAGATCACGATGCCGCCGGGATCGGCCAGCTCCTGCAGGCGCGCGGCAATGTTGACCCCGTCGCCGTAGATGTCGTCGCCGTCGATCATCACGTCGCCGAGGTTGATGCCGATGCGGAACCGCATCGGGCCTGCGGGAGAGGGCGCGGAAGCGTCGCCGGCAACCTCCTGCTGGGTCTCGATCGCGCACTGCACGGCCTCGACGACGCTGGGGAACTCGGCGATCACCGCATCGCCCCAGGTGTTGACGATCCGTCCGTCGTGGCGCGCGACCAGCCGCGTCATCGCGGTGCGGTGGCGCTGCAGCGCCGCCAGCGTGCCCGTTTCGTCGGCCTCCATGAGGCGCGAATATCCGTACACGTCGGCGCACAGCACCGTCGTCAATCGCCGCTTTACCTTCTCGTCCATCGCTCGCTACCTGCCGCAGGTACCTTACATCATTCCGGGCGCGCCGAGGTCGCTGCCGTCTATCATGCGGCTGTAACGGAACGGCGCCGGATCGACGATCGGCGGATCGCCGGCCACGAGATCGGCGGCCAGCCGGCCGGCTCCCGGGCCGATGCCGAAGCCGTGCCCGCTATAGCCGGTCGAGAGGAAGAGGCCGGGCATCGTGTCGACGGCCGAGATCACCGGAATGCCGTCGGGCGTCGAATCGATGAAACCGCCCCAGGAATGGGCGACCTTGAGGTTCGCCAATGCGGGATAATGCTCGCCCAGCCGCGTCAGGCCGAGCTGGACCAGCTTCGGGTCCGCGCCGGGATCGAGCGTGCGATGGCGCTCGAACGGCGAGACGCCGTCGAACGACCAGCGCGCCAGCGCCTCGGGCCCGTCGAAGAACGAACGCCCGATGGTGAAGGAAAGGCCCCAGCGCCGCTGCTTGAAAGTCGGCCAGAACTGGCGCGCATGCATCAGCCCCTGCGGCGAGATCTCGAGCAGGCCGCGGCCGCCGAGCCCGACCGTATAGCCGCCGTCGAGCCGGCGGCGGATCGTGACGTCGGGCATCGAAAGTCCGCCCTTGGCGACCTCCGGTGCCTCCATCGTCGAGAAGGAAGTCGATTTCACGCTGGCCTGGGCGAGCCGCAGCCCGTGCCGGCGGCAGAACAAGCCGCTCCACGCACCACCGGCCAGCAGCACGGCCTGGGTGCGGATCGTGCCTTTCTCGGTGATCACGCCGGAGACCTTGCCGGCAGATGTTTCCAGCCCGCGCGCGGCGCAATCCTGGTGGATCGTGGCGCCCGCCCGGCGCGCCGCCTCGGCGATCGCCGGGCTGGCGATCGAGGGCTCGCCGCGGCCGTCGGTCGGGGAATGGACGCCGCCGATCCAGGCCGGGACGCTGCCCGGCGTCATCTCCTTGGCCTCGGCGGCGCTCAGGATGCGGCTGTGCATCTGGTATTCGCGCGCCTTGAGCGTCCACGCCTCCCATTGCGCGAAGTCGGCCGGCCGCGTCGTGACATAAAGCAGGCCGGTCGGGCGGAAGCCGGTCTCCGCGCCGATCTCCTGGTTGAGCCCGCGCCAGATCTCGAGGCTCCTCATCGCGAGCGGCAGCTCGCGCAAGTCGCGATGCT
Source organism: uncultured Rhodospirillales bacterium (assembly GCA_945957125.1). GTDB lineage: Bacteria > Pseudomonadota > Alphaproteobacteria > Reyranellales > Reyranellaceae > Reyranella. The sequence continues at coordinate 2,954 of CAMFJT010000036.1, forward strand.
GCTGGCGCACCCAGCCCCAGTTGCGGCTGCTCTGCTCGCCGCCGACCTTGCCCTTTTCGATGAGGGCGACGGAGAGCTTGCGCTTGGCGAGCTCGTAGGCTGCGGTGGTGCCGGCGATGCCGGCGCCGATGACGACGACATCGACGGCAGCGGGAAGCTTTTCGTCACTGGCGACGGGTTGGACGGGCGGGGACATCTCCTGGCTTAACTCCGCTTGAGTCGGCGAACTCAGTCGCCTTGAGCGCAGCAAAGGACCTTACGCCAGCCGCGCGGCCCGTGTCCGATCGGTCGGTGAGGTCCTTCGCTGCGCTCAGGACGAGGACGGTGCTGTACCACCAAGGATCGTCCGGCGCACCGGGTCGAGGCTTTGCGACTGGATCGTCCGGGCGAGGTCGCGCAGGCGTTCCTTGTCGGAGTCGGTCTTGACCGCGATCGAGAACTCGCAATGGGTGATGACCTTGCCGAACCGGTCGAGCAGCTTTCCCGCGATCTGGTCGTAGGTGCCGATGGTCACGAAGCGGTGCAGCACCTCGTCGTCGATGTGCTGCGGCATCTCCTCCCAGCGTTGCGCACGCGACAGCAGCTTGAGCTTGTCGGCGAGGTCGCCCAGCCCGTGATGGGCAAAGGCGGCGCGATACTGCGGCGTCGAGGCGTAGAAGGAGATGCGCGCGCGCACGTCGCGGACCTTGGGGACCAGCTCCGCCTCGGTCGCGGCGGAGGCGACCAGCGGCTTCATGCAGACCTGGAACCGGTCCAGCGAGCGGCCGGCCTTGGCCGCGCCGGCGCGCACCGCGGGCAGCATCACCTCGGCGACATAAGACGGCGTGCAGACCGGATGGACGCGGACGCCATCGGCCACCTCTCCCGCCATCCGGCACATCACCGAGTTCACTGCCGCGACGTGGATCGGAATGTCGGGATGCTCGATCGGGCCGGGATTGAACAGCGGCACCATCAGGTTGATCGTGTAGTGGTCGCCTTTCACGTCGAGTGGTGCACCGGTCTGCCAGTGGGCCCACACTGCGCGTACCGCGTTGACGTATTCGCGCATCCACGGGCCGGCGGGCGACCAGGGCAGGCCGTAGCGCCGCTCGATATGGGCGCGCACCTGGCTGCCGAGGCCGAGCGTGAAGCGGCCGCGGCTGAGCTTGGCCAGTGTCCAGGCGCTCATCGCCGTCACGGTCGGGCTGCGCGGGAAGGCCATGGCGACCGAGGTGCCGATCCTGAGCCGTTCGGTCGCCTGCGCGGCGAGCGCCATCAGGACGAACGGATCGTCCTTGGTCTCCTCGACGACGAGCCCATGATAGCCGATCTCCTCCAGCAGCCGCGCGTCGCGGCCGATCGTGGCGAGATCGAGCGGTACTTCCGGCGCACGCAAGCCGGGATCGACCTTGCCGAGCGGGAGCAGGGTTTCGAGGAGCATGGTGTCGAGGTTCCTTTCATCCTCTTCTTCTCTCTTCATGCTCCTCTCCCCCGATAGGGGGAGAGGCGGGGAGAGGGGGTTGCGCACAACGCCTGAAACCCCCTCTCCTAGCCTCTCCCCCTGGCGGGGGAGAGGAATATGAGAAGAGGGAGGACCAACGTTAAGCCGCCTTCTTCACGAGGCTGCCGATCTGGGGCAGGCGCTTGTCGACCTGCTCGGGCTTCTGGCCGCCGAGGTTGACCACCAGCTCGTGCACGCCGAGCTCGGCGTAGGCCTGCATGGCGTCGGGTGCCATCGATATCGGCGGGGTGATGACGATCCGATAGTCCGCCCCACGCTTCTTGCCGGCCTTGGCGAAGGCGGCGTCGAGCTTGGCCAGCATGCTCTTGGTACGTTCCGGATCGAGGTTGAAGCCGTACCAGCCGGCGCCGAACTTCACCGCGCGCCGGAAGGCGGCGTCGGCATAGCCGCCGACGATGATCGGCACATGCGGCTTCTGGATCGGCTTGGGGTCCATCTTCATCGTCTCGAACGACACCCACTTGCCTTTGAAGTCGACGACCGGCTCGGTCCACAGCCGGCGCATCACCTCGAGGAACTCGTCGCAGCGCGCCCCGCGATCCTCCCATTTGTAGCCGCAGCCCTCGACCTCCTCCTTGTTCCAGCCGACGCCGATGCCGAAATCGAAGCGGCCGTCGCTCAGCCAGTCGAGCGTGCAGACTTCCTTGGCGGTGTAGATCGGATTGCGCTGCGGCACGAGCGCGACGCCGGTGCCGAAGCGCAGCCGGCTCGTCGACGCGGCGAGGAAGCCGAACGTCGCCGTGACGTCGAGCATGCCGCCGCCCGGCGGCACCGGGATGCGGCCGTCCTTCGAGCCGGGATAGCCGTAGGTGTTCTTCTCGAACAGCGCGACATGCTCGCCCATCCAGATCGAATCGAGACCCATGTCCTCGGCACGCTTGCCGAAGTCCTTGATCATCGCGGGCGTCGCGTTGGGCGACATGAAGGTGGAGAAGACTCCGATTTTCATCTGGCGCACTCCTTCTTTGACGAGCCCGCACTATACGACAGGATCGCGCTTCGATAGCCTCCGTCCCGAAAGAGCGCTCCAAGCGCCGGGTTGGAAGGGAAGGGAACGATGGCGACAGTGCTGGCGCGCCTGGCGATTGCCATGGCGCTTGTCCTGGCGGGCGCGGTCTCTGCCGCTGCCCAGGGCTGGCCGACAAGGCCCATCCGGATCGTCGTCTGCTATGCGCCCGGCGGCGTCACGGATGTGGTCGCTCGCCTGGTCGCCCAGCCGCTGTCGGAAGCGCTCGGCCAGTCGATCGTGGTCGAGAACAAGCCCGGCGCGAACGGCATGATCGGCAGCGAGATCGTCGCCAGCGCGGCACCCGACGGCTACACGCTGCTGATGTATGTCGACGGCAACACGGTGCTGCCGTCGATCATGAAGAAGATGCCGTTCGCGCCGCTGAAGGCCTTCGCGCCGATCACCGTTCTCGGTCGCGGCAGCCACGTCATCGTCGCCCACCCGTCGCTGCCGGTGCGTTCCCTGTCCGAGCTGATCGCCTATGCCAAAGCCCACCCGGGCGAGCTGTCCTACGCCTCGCCAGGGCTGGCGAGCCCGCAGAGCCTGTCGCTCGAGGCGATCAAGAAGGCGAGCGGCATCGACATCGTCCACATTCCCTACAAGGGCGGCGGCCAGGCGATCGCCGACGTGGCGAGCGGCCAGGTCAAGCTCGGCGTGCTCGGCATGGCACCGACGCTGGCGCATATCCGGAACGGCAAGCTGGTGGCGCTGGCGGTGACCGGCGGCGCGCGCTCGCCGCTGCTGCCCGACGTCCCCACGGTTGCCGAGGCTGCGCTGCCGGGTTTCGAGACCGTGCAATGGCAGGGCATCGCCGCACCGGCCGGCACGCCGCCGCAGATCATCGGACGCCTCCACGACGAGCTGGTCCGCATCATGGCCACGCCGGCCGTGGTCGAGCGGCTCAACTCGATCGGCATGGACAACTCGACCAGCCCGACGCCCGACGATTTCCGACAAATGATCGAGAACGACCTGAAGCGCTGGCCGGCGATCGTGCAGGCCGCCGGCATCCAACCCGAGTAGCGAGGAGCAGTCGCCGTGAACATCCTTTTCATAACCTCCGACCAGCAGCGCGCCGATTGCTACGGCTTCGAGGGGCGCCGGGTGAAGACGCCCCATCTCGACATGCTGGCGCGCCAGGGCACGCGCTTCGGCGCCTGCATCACGCCCAACCTGGTGTGCCAGCCGACCCGCGCCTCGATCCTGACCGGCCTGCTGCCCGGGACGCACGGCGTGTCGGACAACGGCATCGACCTGCCCGACGCCACCGGCGAGGCGGGTTTCGCCGGCGGCTTTGCGCGGGCCGGCTACTCGACCGGCTATATCGGCAAGGCGCACTTCAAGACGGCCAACACATTCGCGCCGACCCACACGCCGGAATGTCGGCTGAGCCCGCAGCCGCAGGATTGGTACGGCCCTTATATGGGCTTCCAGCACGTCGAGCTGATGGTCGAGGGCCATAACACCAAGCCGCCGCTCGCCCCGCCCTATGCCCAGCACTACGAGCGCTGGTATTACGCCGACGGCCGCGGCGAGGAGAAGAACCGGCTGCTGATGGAGCAGCTGCCGCCGATCACGGACGCGGCGCAAACCTACCATTCGGCACTCCCCGTGGCGTGGCACAACTCGACCTGGATCGGCGACCGCACCATCGAGTTCCTGCGCACCAACAAGGACCGGCCGTTCTGCGCCTGGGCGTCGTTTCCCGACCCGCATCATCCGTTCGACTGTCCCGAACCCTGGAGCCGCCTGCACCATCCCGACGACGTCGACCTGCCCGAGCACCGTACGATGGATCTCGAGCGCCGGCCGTGGTGGCACCGGGAGAGCCTTTACGGCACGCCCAAGATGGAGAACGCCGAGCTGCGTAACTTCCGCGAGAAGCACTCGCGCACGCCGGTCCAGTCCGACCGCCAGCTCAGGGACCTGATCGCCAACTACTACGGCATGATCTCGCTGATCGACCACAATGTCGGACGGATCATGGCCGCGCTCGATGCCTACGGCCTTACCGACAACACGCTGGTCGTCTACTCGACCGATCACGGCGACTGGCTGGGCGACCATGGCCTGATCCTCAAGGGCCCGATGGCCTACGAAGGCCTGCTGCGCGTCGGCTTGCTGGTTCGCGGGCCGGGCGTGCCGGAGGGCAAGGTCGTCGGTGAGCCGGTCTCGACCATCGACCTGCCGGCGACGTTCGCCGACTATGCCGGCGTGTCGCTGGCCGATGCGCGCCACAGCCGCAGCTTGAAGCCTCTGATCGACGGCGGTGCCTCGCGCGACTTCGCCTTCTCCGAATGGGATCTGCGCGCCTCGCGCTGCGGCGTGGATCTGTGGCTGCGCACGGTCCGCACCAGGACCCATAAGCTGACGCTCGAAAGCAATTCCGGGGCGGGCGAGCTTTACGACCTGGTCAACGATCCGAAGGAGATGGACAACCGTTTCGGCGATCCGGGCGTCGCGACGGCGCAGCGCGAGCTGATGGACATGATCGCGAGCCGGCCGGACGACAAGGTCGAGCCGCTGCCGCAGGTAGGCATGGCATGAAGCTCACTTCGGAAGAGCAGGCCATGCTGGCCGGCGCGCAGGGGCCGGTCCGGCAGTGGGCGATCCGCCATCAGATCGCGGTCGGCGAGTTTTTCGATGCCGAGGATTTCGTGCCGGTCAGCCAGGCGCACGTGATGGCGGACACCGAGAGCCTGGGCGAATCCGGCGTCGCCTGGCTCGAGTCCATCGCCGCGACGGCGGGCGCGCGCGTCGTCGTGCCGACCATTACCGATCCGCGCGGCCTCGACCTTGAGACCTATCGGCGGCTGCGCCAGACCGAGGCGATGGCCGGGCTCGAGACGCGCGCCTCGCGGGCGTTCGAGAAGCTCGGCGTGCTGATGACCAACACCTGCATCAACTACCAGACAGTGCTGCCGGCGGTGCGCGGCGAGCACCTCGCCATGGGCGACACCGGCGTCACCATCTACGTCAACAGCGTGATGGGAGCGCACAGCAACTTCGAGGGCGGACCTTCGGCACTGGCCGCCGGCCTGACCGGCCGCACGCCGCGCTACGGCTATCACCTGCCCCGCCATCGGCGCGGCACGCGGCACTTCGAGCTGACGCAGCGGCCGCGGGACCTCGCCGACTGGGGCGCCCTGGGCGGCATCGTGGGGCGCATCGCCAACAGCTACTGGGAAGTACCGGTGATCTCCGGCGTCGGCGCGGCGCCGACATCGGACGAGCTGAAGCATCTCGGCACGGCGATGGCGAGCTTCGGGTCGGTCGCGCTGTTCCACGTCGCCGGCATCACGCCCGAGGCGGCGACGGCGGCCGAGGCCTTCGGCGACCGCGGGGTGCCCAGGCCGGTCGTCATCGGCGCCGACGACTATTCGCGCTTCTACCAGGGCTATGCGCAGCCCGGCGAGAAGGTCGATGTGGTGGTTTTCGGCGCGCCGCAGCTCTCGATCATCGAGATGCAGTGCCTTGCCGGGCTGCTCGACGGTCGGCGCGTGCACGAGGGCACGACGCTGCTCGTCACGACCTCGCCCGAGGTCAAGCATTCGGCGGACCGCATGGGCCTTACGGCCAAGATCGAGCGGGCCGGCGGCATCGTGGCGTCCGGCATCTGCTTCTACCAGAGCTACGCGCGCGAGATGGCCGAAGCCAACGGTTGGCACCGGCTGCTCACCAACTCCGCCAAGCTGGTCAACATCATCGGCGGCTATGGCTACACGCCGTCGCTCGGCACCACCGAGCAGTGTGTCGACAGTGCCGTCGCCGGAAGGATGCGCTGATGCCGATCGTGCTCGCATGCCACCGCGGAATCGGGCCCGACGTCACGGGGCCGGCTCTGGTGGCGGAAGACAACTTCTCGGCCCGCTACGACCTCGACCGGTTGGCGGGCACCTTCTCGCGGCCGGCGCACAAGCTGTTCGGCCAGAGCTACGTCGGCAAGATCCTGGTGCTCGAGACCGCCAAGGGCGGCGTTGCTTCCGCCTGGATGCTGCGCGAGATGGCCGAGCGCAAGCTCGCGCCGCTGGCGATCGTCTTCGACCGGACCAACACCATCCTGGCGCAGGGAGCGGCTTTCGCCGACATGGCGATGGTCGACCGTTTCGAGGCGGGCCGGCCGACCGGACTGATCCGCACCGGCGACACGCTTCGCGTGGAGCCGGCGGCGGGGCGCGTCGTCATCCTCGATCGCGACCCCTGATCGGGGCGCGCGGGTTCGGCGCGCCGACGCGGCTATTCGTCGGCGCGGCTCTCCCGGATACGCCGCGTGCCCTGGAACACCGGCTTGAGCGGGTCCATCACGAAGCGGATGCGCGGCAGGTCGGTGTCGACGGTGCAGCAGGTGCCGACGATGGCGTTTGCGAGCTCCAGCGTCGGCGCGTTCCAGGCGGCCGGATCGAACGTGGCGACCTGCGCCTTGCCGCGTTCGGCCTTGTGAAAGGTGTATTTCGGATCGACCTGGATCAGAATCGGCTGCGTCGTGCCGTCGAGCGGGGCGTTCGCGGCGGTCACCCAGTTGATGTACTGCACGTCGCTGCCGGAAACCGGCTGCGGATCGACCAGCGCGCAGTCGAGGATCGTGCGGCCGTCCTTCTTCACCGTCCCCATCACGCGATCGTGCCGGCGGACGAACTTCACCTCGCCCGCCTCGACCGGGATGCCCCAGCGCGCGCGCAGCTCCAGCGCCGCGGCATCGGTGCTGGCGACGGCGCCGAGCAGGAAGCCGCGCGGATGGGCGCCGGCGCGGCTGCCCAGGCGCAGCACGGCGAGATTGAACGGGCCGACCGGGCTGTCCGAGTATTTCGTCACCGCCAGGATGACGTAGGACGGCAGAGCCGGATGCATCGCCTTGGGCAGCAGGCCGTCGGTCGAGGATCGCGGCACCTCGATCAGGAGCTGCATCATCTCGGCCCTGGGCAGCGGCCAGGCCTCGGTGTCGAGATTGGGCAAGGTCGGCAGGCGCTTGCTGTCCTGCGTGATGTCGAGCGTTCCGTACAGGGGCATGGTCCTACTCCGCCGCCGCGGCTGCGGTGTGGGGCTTCTTCGCGAAATGCGGCATCACTTCCTTGGCGAACAGGCGCAGGCTCGCCATCACCTGGTCCTGCGGCACGACCTCGTTGGCGTTGAGGATGAAGTTCACGCAATCGACGCCGAGCGACTCCCACTTCCGGATGGCGCGGATGATGCGCGCCGGATCGCCGTAGGCCATGCCCTCGGTCTGCTGCTCGCTGGCATCCGGCCCGGTCGCCGCGCGGCGCAGCGCCGGCAAGAGGCCGAGCGACTGGTAGGACGGCGAGGAGAACACCTCGCGCGTCGAGATGAGCTGCGTGGCGAGATAGTTGAAGGTGTTGCCGAGCTTCTTGCCCATCTCCACCCCGGTCTTCTCGTCCTCGTGGCAGAACAGGAAGTTGGTGGTGGCGACCTGCTCGTTCACGAAGGCGCCGACCGGCTCGCAATGGCGGATGCGGCGGCGGTACTCCTTGATCTTCTTCTCCTGCTCGTCGAAGCCGGCGAAGGAAAGGCCGAGGCTGCCCAGCCCGCGGTCGGCGGCGTCGATCTCCGTGCCGGGACTGGTGACGGCGACCCACATCGGCGGGTGCGGCTTCTGGTAGGGCTTGGGCAGGATGGTGCGTTCGGGCATCGACCAGAACTCGCCCTGATAGGCGAAGGTTTCCTGTGTCCACATCTTCGGCAGGCAGCGCACGAACTCGTCCCAGCTCTTCTTGGTCGTGTCGGGATTGGCGCCGAAGCCGCCGAGCTCCGTCCAGGTCGCCGACCGCCCGGTGCCGACATGCAGCCGTCCACCCGACAGGATATCGAGGGTCGCGGTCTTCTCGGCGATCTTGATCGGATGGTTGAACTCGGGAACGCACACCACGATGCCGTGGCCCACCTTGATGTTCTTCGTGATCATGGCGCACGCGGTGAGGAACAGCTCGGGCGCCGAGCAATGGGAATACTCCTCGAGGAAATGGTGCTCGACGGCCCAGACATGCTCGAAGCCCAGCGCGTCGGCGAGCTTCACCTGCTCGAGGCAGTTGTTGTAGACCGTGCGCTCCTTCTCCGCCGTCCACGGACGCGGGATCGAGATCTCGTAGAACAGGCCGAATTTCATGGCGCGCCTCCTGCCTCTTTTGCGAAACGCTAGGCTTGCCGCGCGGACGGCGCAACCGCACCATGGGTCCGGAGGGCGAAACCGATGAGCAGACTGGCAGGCAAGGTCGCGGTCGTGACCGGCGGCGCGAGCGGCATGGGCCGCGCGACCGTCATGCGGTTCCTGGCCGACGGCGCGAAAGTCGTCGTCGCGGATCTCAACGCGGCGAACGGCGCGGAGACGCTGGCGGTCGCCAAGGCGCAGGGCCATGGCGACAACATCGCCTTCGTGCGCTGCGACGTGGCCAAGGAAGCCGACGTGGCCGCGATGGTCGCCGAGGCGGAGACGCGTTTCGGCCGCCTCGACATCGCCTATCTCAATGCCGGCGTCGGCGGCGCGTTCGGGCCGATCGCGGAGACCAGCGTCGAGGACTGGGACTACACCTTCGCCGTTCTGACGCGCTCGGTCTTCCTCGGCATGAAGCACGCCTCGCTGGCGATGAAGAAGCACGGGAGCGGCGGCGTCATCCTGGTGACGGCGTCGATCGCGGGTATGGTCGGCGGCGGCGGCAGCCATGCCTATTCGGCGGCGAAGGCGGCGGTCATCAGCCTGATCGAGAACGTCGCCGCCGAGCTCGGGCCCGACCGCATCCGCGTGGTCGGCATCGCGCCCGGCGTGATCTCGACTCCGCTGGTCCATCGCGGCCGGCCGGAGAAGTACGAGAAGCAGTTCAGCCAGCAGCCCTGGCCCGATCGCGGCGAGCCGGACGTGATCGCCGACGTCGCCGCATTCCTGTGCTCGGACGAGGCGCGATTCATCACAGGCGAGACGGTGAAGGTCGATGGCGGCCTGCTGGCCCAGGGCGTGGCGCTGTGGGGCACCGGCCGCGACAACACCTTCATGAAGAGCGCCGGCGTCAATCGCGGCACGACCGGCGAGGCCATGGTCGTGCGCAACTTGCAAACGGAAGGTCAGAAGCAATGAGCGAAGCGCAACGCCTGCATGGGCATCTCATCGGACAGCAAGGCTCGCGGCGGTCGCTCAACACCCCGGCGCTGGTGCTCGACCTCGAGATGCTCGACCGCAACATCGCCGAGATGGCCAGCTTCGCCGGCGCCCACAACGTCAAGCTCCGGCCGCACTCCAAGACGCACAAGTCGGCGGACATCGCAAAGCGGCAGATCGCGGCCGGCGCGCTCGGCGTGTGCTGCGCCAAGCTGGGCGAGGCCGAGGCGCTGGCCGAGGCGGGCGTCGAGAGCCTGCACATCACCTCGCCGGTGGTCACGCCGCAGGCGATCGCGCGGCTGATCGCGCTGAACGGCAAGGCGAAGGACGTGATGGTCGTGGTCGACCATCCGGCCAATGTCGAGGCGCTCGCCGCGGCGGCCGACAAGGCGGGCAAGCCGCTGACCGTGGTCGTCGACATCGATCCCGGCATGCATCGCACCGGCGTGGCCACGCCCGACGGCGTGGTCGAGCTGGTGAAGAAAGTGGCCGGGCTGAAGGCGCTGAACTATGCCGGCGTGCAGTTCTATTGCGGCAGCGATCAGCACATCCTGTCCTTCAAGGAGCGCGAACAGAAGATCGCCGAGCGCACCGAATATCTGAAAGGCATCCTCGCGAAGCTCGATGCCGCCAGCTTGAAGCCCGCCATCGTCACCGGCTCGGGAACGGGCACGCACTTTATCGACGCGAAGCTCGGCGTGTTCACCGAGTTGCAGGTCGGCTCCTACGTCTTCATGGACCACGACTACAATGTTTGTGACCTGCGCGGCCTCGACCGGCCGACCTTCGAGCAGGCGCTGCAGATCGACGCGCGCGTGGTGAGCGCCAACACGCCGGGCCTGGTTACCGTCGATGCCGGCCTGAAGGCGATGGCGACCGAGAAGGGGCCGCCGATGATCCTCCACGGCGCCGTCGAGGGCGCCACGACGCGCTTCATGGGCGACGAGCATCTTGCCGTGATCGCGCCCGAGGGCAAGGCCGCGCCGGCGCACGGCGAGCAGGTCATCCTGACCCCGCCGCACTGCGACCCGACGGTGAACCTCTACGAGAGCTACCACGTCGTGAAGGGCGATACGCTGGTCGACATCTGGCCGGTCACGGCGCGCGGGAGGTCGCGATGACGATGACGACGAAGACGGCGACTGCGATCGCGCTGGCTGCCGCGCTCGCGGTCGCGCCGGCCCATGCCGAGAGCCCATTGCCGACCGGTCCGCAGGTGGGTGACCAGGAGCTCTCGCCGTTCTATCGCTGGACGGGCGCGCTGCCCAAGAAGCCGGGCGAGATGCTGCGCGAGGAAGCGCAGCCGGCGCAGCCCGAGATCACGCATGCGGCTTTGGCCAAGCGCATCCTCTACAGCTCGACCGACCTGCGCTGGAAGGCGGGAATCGTACCGGTAAGCGGCACCTTCTATCTGCCGAAGGGGCAGGCGCCCGCCGGCGGTTGGCCGTTGGTCGTGTGGGCGCACGGCACACTGGGCGTGGCCGACGTCTGCGCGCCGTCATGGGCCGGGCACCGGCCGCGCGACGCGACCTGGATCGACCGTTGGCTGGAGAACGGCTTCGCGGTGGTCACCACCGACTACCAGGGCCTCGGCGGCCCGGGCCCGCATCCCTACCTGATCTGGGAGGCGGAGGGACGGTCGGTGCTCGACGCCGCGCGAGCCGCTCTTGCCGCGCATCGCGACGCGCTGGCGCCGAAGGTGTTCGTCACCGGCCAGTCGCAGGGCTCCGGCGCAGCGCTCGGCGCCACCCGTATCGCGCCGAGCTACGCGCCCGACGTGCCCCTGCAGGCAACCGTGGCCACGGGCGTCGTGCCGAGCTTTCCCGACGGTCCGTACAAGCCGGCGGCGACGGCGATCGGCTCGCCGCACTACATCTCGCTGCTGATGCTGGGCGGCGCGTTGCCCGACGGTGCGCCGGCGGCCGATGCGCTCATGACCGACAAGGGCAAGCTGCTGCTCGACGCGGCGCGCACCGGCTGCAACACCGAGATGCGCGCAGTCGCGCAGAAGAACGGCATCACCGCCGCCAATGCCTTCGTCGAGCCGATCGACAGGATCGAAGCGCGGCTGACGCCGGTCACCGACATGACGCCGGTGAAGCTGCCGGTGCCGGTCCTGCTCGGCACCGGCCTCGCCGACAATCTGCTGGTGCCGCGGCGGCAATTCGCGGCGGTGAAGGCGTTCTGCTCGGCCGGCAGCGCCATCGTGTGGAAGACCTTCGCGGGTGCTACCCACAATGGCGGCCTGCTCGCTTCCTTCCCCGATGCCCTCGCCCTTTTCCGGACGGTGCTCGCGGGCCAGCCGGTGACGAGCAATTGCGACAGTGCGGCCGAGCCCGGCGCGCCGGGGACGCCGGGTCAGGGGCTGCTGTTCAACGATTGAGCCTCGGGCAAGGCCTGCGGCGGGCGATGCCTGACAGGCGGGTTCATAGCCCGCTGAACCAGTTGTAGCCGTAGGTTTCCCAGTACCCGCCGGAATAGTCGTTGCCGACCTCGATCGACACGACGTGCTTGGGATTTTTGAATCCGAGCTTCGTGGGCACGCGGAGCTTCATCGGGAAGCCGTAGTCGCGCGGCAGCAACTGGTCATCGAACCAGAAGGTGAGCTGCGTCTGCGGATGCAGGGCCGTCGCCATATCGATCGAGGTCACGTAGTTGTCCTCGCAACGCAGGGTGACGTATCGCGCCCTCGGATCGGCGCCCACCCGGCCGAGGAAGTGGCTGAAGCGAACGCCGCTCCATTTGCCGATCGCGCTCCAGCCTTCGATGCAGATATGGCGTGTGATCTGGGTTTCTCGTGGCAAGGCGTGGAGTTGCTCCAGCGTCCACGGTGTCTTGTTGCCAATGCGGCCTGTGAGCTCGAGGGTGAATCCGCCAGGGTCGACGGTAGGCGACGCGCCGCGCGCGTAGAAGGCGTTGAATGGAAACGGACGCGCGATCATCGCTGCGGGATATTCGCGCGCCAGCCGGTGCGGATCGAACAGCCAAGCCTGGACCCTGTCGTTGAAGTCCGACATCGCGTCGAGCGCCCGCTCCGCTGTCGCGCCGTCGGTTACGTCGCAACCGGCGAGCATCGCGAGGGATCCGAGGCCAAGGGCTCTGCGCAGGAACAGGCGTCGTGTCGGCGGGGCAAGGCGGCCGGCCGCGAGCTTCAGGACGTAGGACGTTTCGTTGTCCGTCATGGCTAGCTCCCTTATCGACCGGAAATCATTGCCTTGAGCGACCTCGGCACGATCAGCGACATCGACACGTGGATCGCGAGGAACATGACGATCGCTGCCATCGCGGCAAAGTGCACGAGCCGGGCGTTGTCGAAATCGCCCATCAGGGCGGTCACCGCGCCGAGCTGGACGGGCTTCCAGATCGCGAGGCCCGAGAGGACTGCAACAGCGGAGACGCCGATCACGCCGGCATAGAGGAAGCGCTGCACGCCGTTGTAGAGCGAAAGATCGGCATGCCCGAGCCGGCCCGAGAGCGCGCGACGCAGGTCGCGCAGCACCAGCGCGGGCGAGAGCGGCAGCAGCTTGCGCCGCAGGCGGCCGGTCGACAGGCCATGGACGAGATAGAAGGCGCCGTTGAGCGCCAGGACCCACATGGCAGCGAAGTGCCAGCGGATCGCGCCGCCAAGCCAGCCGCCGATCGTCATCGCGTCCGGCACCGGAGCGGGGAGGATGGGATGGGCATTGTGAATCTGCAGGCCACTCATGATCATGACGATCGTCGCCGCGGCGTTGATCCAGTGCGAGACGCGGACAGCCAGCGGATGGATCGCGGCTGCGGGGCGGGAAGGCAAAAGCGACATGACGGAATCCTCCGGCGAAGGGGCGCCGCCGGCACGGGGGCTGGCCGGCGGCGCGCATCGACTCCGATCAGCCGGGGAGCATCACGGTGTCGACGACATGGATGACGCCGTTCGACTGGTTCACGTCGGGGATCGTGATCGTCGCAACGTCACCCTTCGCGTCGGTGATCTGCAGGCGGTTGCGGCCGGCCTCGGTCACGGTGAGCTTGCCGCCCTGCACGGTCGAGAGCGTCGCGCGGCCGCCGTTGCGCTCGACCATCGACTTGAGCTCGGCCGCCGAGAGCTTCCCCGCGACCACATGATAGGTCAGCACGCCGACAAGCGTGCTCTTGTTCTCCGGCTTGAGCAGCGTCGACACCGTGCCGTCGGGCAGCTTCTGGAAGGCGGTGTCGACCGGCGCGAACACGGTGAACGGGCCGGGCCCCTGCAGGGTGTCGACCAGGCCGGCGGCCTTCACGGCCGCGACCAGCGTGGTGTGGTCCTTCGAGTTGACGGCGTTCTGGATGATGTTCTTCGACGGGTACATCGGCGCGCCACCGACGGTGACGGTCTTCTCCATGGCGTCGGCGAGGACACCGACGGACGGCAGGGCGGCGCCGGCGACGGCGAGGCCGAGGGCGGCGAGGATGGCGGAACGGCGGATGGACATCTGGATCTCCTGACACTGCGGGTTTGCCGGCTCTCTGTCCGGCAGCGCCTCGATGAATTCGATTCGCGTCAGTCGATACCGGTGAACCGCCGATCCGGATGCAGGCGGCTCGCGAGATTGCGCCGTCGGGAGTCAGGCCGCGAGATAGCGGACGTAGAGCAGCCCACCGCCCGGGCTCGTCATCGGCGTATGCACGCCGCCGGCGCGACCGATCGTGAAGTCGCCCGATGTCAGCAACCGGCCATCGTGGAGGAGGTCGCCCTCCACGATCAGGCACTCCTCGATGCAATCGTGCACATGCGCTGGAACGACGGCGCCCGCTTCCATGCGCATCAGGAAGCCGCTCGGAGCGCCGCTGCTATCGCGCGTCAGCACCTTGATCGCCAGCCCTTCGGACCATGGCTCCCACACCGCCTGATCGAAGCGGATGACGCGCAGCTCCTCGACGGCTTGGGCCGGCCGATCGAGCGTCGCCTCGATGCGGCCCCAGAGTTCGGCGGGCGGCTCGATCTCCGGAGCCGCCTCGAGCGCGATCTCGGTCAGGCGCTGTTCCCAGGAGGCGATCAGGGCATCGAGAGCCGCGTCCGGCCGGCGCTTCTCGAGGGCGGCCCTTTGCTGCGGCGACAACGCGCCCAGCGCATGGAGCATGGCTTCGAGTTCCTCCGAGGGGCAATCGGCTCGATCTGACATCGTTCTTCGGCCTCCATCCTTGTGGCGAGATAACCGCCTTGCCAGCCTTTACCGCGCGGCGGTCGCGCTGGATGCAGCGGTCCGGCGAAAAATATCGGGTTCCAAACCGTTGACACGCAAGCATACATGATGTCACGGATAGAGACATCAATTTCCTTGGCGTGTCACAGATGAGGGGAGATCGACATGTCGGCGCAGGCCAGCCAACGCCCGCCCCCGCAGGAGGGAGCGGCGGACGCCGCGACTCGAGAGCTTGTCAAGCTCATCGGCGCCGCCGCGGTGGGCGACCGCAACGCGTTCCGCGCGCTCTACGACGCCACCAGCGCCAAGCTGTTCGGTATCGCCGTCTCGATGCTGCGCTCGCGCGATGCGGCGGAAGAGGTGCTGCAGGAGGCCTATCTCAGGGTCTGGTCGCGCGGAGCGACCTACGATCCGCAGCGCGGGCCGCCGCTGCCGTGGCTGGTCGGGATTCTGCGCAAGCTCGCGATCAATCGCTTGAACCGCGATCGCGTCGTCAACGACGACATAGACGAGTATGCCGAAAGCCTCGAAGCGATAGAGCTGCCGATCGGCGACCGTATCGACGCCGTGCGATGCCTTGCTGCGCTCGGCCGCAGCCAGCGTGTCGCCGTCGTCCTCACCTACGTCCATGGCTTCACGAACGAAGAGGTGGCGCGCCGAATGAAGGTGCCTGTGGGTACCGTGAAGTCGTGGATCCGCCGCAGCGCGCTTCACCTGCGCACCCAGTTCGACGCCTGATCGGCAGATGCCTGAGGCGGAATCGGGCCGGTGGTGCGTGACATGAAGGCGCCCTCGAGCCGTGCGGGCTACCGCAGCCCGTTGCGCGAGCGACAGAAGGAGCAGACGCGCGACCTCATCCTCGAAACCGTTGCGGGCATTCTCGCGAAGGCCGACCTGGGTGCGGTTTCGGTAGCGGAAGTCGCGCGGGTCGCGGGCGTGACCAAGCGCACCGTGTTCCGACATTTCTCCACACGCGAGGAGCTGCTGAAGGCGTTCTGGACCTGGCAGTTGCAGCGTTCCGGCGGTCAGCACGTGATTGCGCCACGCAACGTCGAGGCGCTGCTGGAGACGATCCGACGGCTGTTCGACAGCCTCGATCGGGACGAGGGCGTGATCCGTGCCGTGCTGTCCGCGCCAGAGGGCCGGGAGATGCGCAAGGCGACCAACCAGGCTCGTTTCAGGATCATGGACGGCTTCCTCGCGCCGCTCGTCCCCGGTTTGGCCGACCGCGAGCGCGCCGACATGGCGGCGGGAATTGTGTCGGTGTGTAGCGTGCTGTCATGGCTGTTCATGCGCGACAACTGCGGTTTCGATGGAAAGCGCGCCGGCGAGGCGGCGTCGCTTGCCGTCGCGCTGATGATCGAGGGAGGCCAGCGCCGCTCTGCCCGGAAGCTCGTCAAGGAGAGGAAAGCAGGGCGGCCGTCCCGCTCCGCGGACACTGTCTCGCCGCGGAATGCCGGATAGCGCTCAGCGCCGCCGCACCCCATTGCGGCGATCGGCCAGCGCGCAGCAGCTCAGCCGACTCCGGGCGAGCCGGGAGCGATCGCCCGGTTTCCCACCAGCACTTCGCCTTTCCACATCCGCGCAAGCAGCAGGAGCGCCGCCAGCCCGATCACGCTGATCGCGGTCATGCCGAGAAAGGCGTGCTGGCCGAACCTCGAATAGAGCACGCCGGCGAACTGGAAGATCACCGCCTGCGTGGCGCCCGTGCCGAGCGCGTAATAGATGCTCTGGCCGAGCGCGGTGCCGCTGCTCGGCAGGGCGCGCTGGATGAAGGCCATGGCACCGAGATGGCAGGCGGCGAAGGTGCCGGCGTGGAGCATCTGCAGCACGACCAGCGCCGGCAGCGCCGTGGTGAAGGCCATGGCGGTCCAGCGCACGATGCCGCAAACGAGTCCGAGCCCGATCAGGCCGGTGACGCCGATCCGCTTCATCAGCCAGCCGCTGGCCATCATCAGCAGGATCTCGACGGCGACGCTCAGGCCCCACAGCAGGCTGATCGTCACGTCGGACAGCCCGGCGCTGCGCCACGTCAGAGTGCCGAAGCTGTAGAGCACGGCATGGCTCGACTGGCAGAAGCCGGCAGCGATCATGAACAGCATGAAGGGCCTGGAGCGGAACAGGTCGAGAATGCCGAATGGCGCGTGCTGGCCCGCGCCGCGCGCCTGCGTGCCGCCGCCCGGCAGGAGGAATGCGAGCGGTAGCAGGCAGATCACGCCCGCCCAGCCGACAAAAAGCACCGAGGGCGGACCGAAGCGGTCGACCGCCACGCCGCAGATCAGCGTGCCGGCGATGAAGGCGACCGAGCCCCAGACGCGCAGGGTGCCGTAGACGAAGCCGCGCGCCTTGGCCTCGTTGACCAGCACGCCGTCATAGAGCGCCATGGTCGGCGACCAGACGCAGCCCCACACCAGCCCGACCAGCAGCAGCGCGAGGAACGTGTACGAAAGCTGGTAGGCGCCCATCATCACGATGGCCGCGACGGCGAGCGCCAGCAGCATGCCTCTCAGCCGGCCGATGCGATGGGCGAGGAAGCCGATGCCCAGCACCGAGACCACGCTGACGAGCTGGCGGCTCATGAACAGCGTGCCGATCTCCGGATCGGTGATGCCGCGGTCGCGCAGCCAGACCGGCCAGTAGCTCATGAAGGCACCGGACGCGAAGAAGTAGGCTGCGCCGTAGCCGGCCAGCCGTCCCCCCTCGACGATGCGGTTCATCAGGCCGCGAACTCGCGGCGTACCTGCTCCGTATGCTGGCCGAGCTCGGGCACGTCACCCAGCCGCTCGGGCTCGCCGTCATAGGCGGCGGCGAGCGCGGGGATCGAGATGTCGCCCTTGGCCGAGCCGAAATGCGTACGGCGAAGCTGCGGGTGCTTCGACAGCGAGGCGATGTCGCTGACCCGCGCCCAGGCGATCTGCGCGGCGTCGAGCTTGGCTGCGAGATCGGCGAAGCTCTGCTGCGCGAAGCTCTTCGACACGATCGCGTTGGTCGCGTCGCGCCGCGAATTGCGGGCGATGGCGGTGGCGTAGTCGGGGTCCTTCTCCAGCCCGGGCTTGTCGAGCACGTTGTGGCACAGCCGCTCGAACTCGCGGTCGTTCTGGATCGAGATCAGCACCGGCACCTTATCCGAGCTGGGATAGACGCCGTAGGGCGCGATGAACGGATGGGTGAGACCCAGCCGCGGCCATTCGTAGGAAGAGTAGTCCATCGCCAGAAGCGGCACGGCCATCCACTCGGCCATCGAGGAGAACAGCGAGACCTTGATGGCGCGGCCTTCCCTGGTCTTCTGCCGCGCGAGCAGCGCCTCGAGCACGGCGGCGTGGGCGAACATGCCGGTGCCGATGTCGGTCGCCGAGATGCCGACCCGGCCCGGCGCATGCTCGGTGCCGGTGATCGAGGCCAGCCCGCTCTCGGCCTGGACCAGCAGGTCGTAGGCGCGGCGGTTCTTGTACGGCCCGTGATCGCCGTAGCCCGAGACGTCGACCGTGATCAGTTCCTTGCGGGCGGCCCGCATCGCGGCCGAGCCGAAGCCCGCCCGGTCGGCGGCGCCGGGGGCGAGGTTCTGGATCAGCACGTCGGCCCTGCCGATCAGGCGGTGCAGCAGGGCGAGATCGTCGGGCCTCTTGAAATCGAGCGTGACCGACTGCTTTCCCCGGTTCAGCCAGACGAAATAGGAAGAAAGGCCGTGCACATAGCCGTCATAGCCGCGCGCGAAATCGCCTTCGGGCCGCTCGATCTTGATCACCCGCGCACCGGCATCCGCCAGCCGTGCCGAGCAATAGGGGGCCGCCACCGCCTGCTCGACGCTCACCACCAGCAGGCCGTCCAACGCTCCGCTCATTTCGCACAGTGCTCCCTTTGAACGCGGCAACATATGCCATAGTGCGGATAGAACAAGACACGTGACGAGGAGCGAGATGCCGGGACCGTTGGCAGGAGTGAAGGTGATCGATCTGACGGCCGTGCTGCTGGGGCCGTTCGCCACACAGCATCTGGCCGACATGGGTGCCGACGTGATCAAGGTCGAGCCGCCGGAGGGCGACCTGCTGCGCCTGTCGGGCGGCTCGATGGGCCGCGACAAGAGCATGGGGCCGATCTACATGGCGGCCAACCGCAACAAGCGCTCGCTCTGCCTCGACCTCAAGAAGCCGGCGGCGGTCGCGGTGCTGAAGGACCTGGTCAAGGGTGCCGACCTCTTCATCCACAACAGCCGCCCGTCGGCGATCGAGCGGCTCGGGCTGGGCTACGAGGACCTCAAGAAGGTCAATCCCTCGATCGTCTATGCCTACTCGCTGGGCTACGCGCGCAAGGGACCGTACGGGCACAAGCCGGCCTTCGACGACCTGGTGCAGGGCGTGTCCGGCGCCGCCTCGCTGCAGAGCCGGGTCGACGGCGAGGCGCCGAAATTCATGCCGAGCCTGATCGCCGACAAGACCACCGGCCTGCATCTCTGCATCGCCGTGCTGGGCGCGCTGTACCATCGCAAATGCACCGGCGAGGGGCAGATGATCGAGGTGCCGATGCTCGAGACGCTGGCCTCGTTCTGGCTGACCGAGCACCTGTTCGGCGAGACATGGACTCCCGGCCGCGGCTCGATGGGCTACGACCGCATCATCAACAAGTTCCGCCATCCGTTCCAGACCAGCGACGGCTATATCTGCGCGCTGCCCTACACCGACGCGCACTGGGTGCGGTTCTTCGAGATCGTCGAACGCCCCGATCTCGCCAGGGATCCGCGCTTCTGCGATCGCACGGTGCGGCCCAAGCACTTCAGCGAGCTCTACCAGGTGCTCGATTCCCTGATGAGGCACCGCAAGACGCAGGAATGGCTCGACGCCTTCGACGAGGCCGACATACCGGCGATGCCGGTGCGCACCCTCGAGGGCCTGTTCGACGACCCGCACCTCAAGGCGACCGGCTTCTTCACCGAGCGCGAGCATCCGACCGAGGGACCGATCACGACCTTTGCCAGTCCGCTCGACTTCGAGAAGACCAAGGTCGAGTTCCGCCGCCACGCCCCTCGCATCGGCGAGGACGGCGTCAACGTCCTGCGCGAGGCCGGCCTGAGCGATGACGCGATCGACAAGCTCAGGACCGAAAGGGCGTTGATCGTTCCTTCGTGACTTGGGCGCGGCCGCGACACCGCACGACTCGCACTCTCGTTGTGTGGCGATCGCCACAGAACGATGCAACCGGACGGCGTAGGAGAGAGCCGTCTGGTTGCATGAAGGAGAGAAGCGATGTCCGGAATCTGGGTCTACAAGGACGACGGGACGAAGCAGTGCGGCTGGGGAAAGGAAATTCCGCTCGCCGAGATGGAGAAGCAGCTCGCGACGCTGATCGGCCAAGGTGAAATCCTCGGCCGGGAAAAGCGTGTGCTGCCGCGCGTCTTTCCCGAGATGTGCGGCGGGCCGACCGGTCGGGTCAACGCCTACAGAATCACGGAAAAAGGGCTTTACATGCTCTTCCATGGCTTCGTCGGTCCGCATGGCTTCAAGCTCTGGATGTGGCCGGCGCGCGAGGCGGAGGGGACGAGCCGAGGCGGCGAGCCGGTTGGCTGGGTACCGTTTCCCTTGTTTGTAACAGTGCCACCGAGTGCCGAGGCTGCGAGCGGCGTCCTCGTCAATGCGCTGGCCGGGGTGAGCCAGGCAGGCGCGCATCCCGTGCTCATTCGCGAGCTGATCGGGCATCCCGTCCGCTACTACGCGCAAGGCGATGGTCTTACGATGGATTACCGCCCCGAGCGCGTGAACATCGAGCACGACGACAAGCACGTCATCACCAGCATCTGGTTCGGATAGCTGTCTGCGACGTTGCGTGCGGGGCGCGATCGGGCTTGAGTGGCGCCCCGATCCGGAAGGCGGCCCGCAATGAACATGAATGGAGTTGCCCGACACGTCCGGGCGCCGTGCGAGACGGTCTACGGCGCCTGCAGCGACCCTGTTGAACTCGTGCGCTGGCGTATGCCGCAGACCGCCAGCGCACGCCTGCTCGCCACGGATGGCTCGAGTTGCCGGATCGCACTCGACCACGCCGATGGGCGTATCGACACTTTCACGACGACGTCATTATCGCAGCATGGCCCGCAGCCAGCGTCGAACCTACCTGACGGGCGAAACGGTGAGGCAGAAGAAGTATTTCTACGCCGTGCGGCCCTTGTTCGCCTGCCAGTATCTGCTCGCGCATCGTGACGCCGTCCCGATGCGTTTCTTCGACCTGGTGGATGCCGTAGTGCCGCCGCCGGAGGTGCGTGCGACGCTGGTCGAGCTTCTGCGCAGCAAGCGCACCCTGAGCGAGGCGGCGGAGGCCGGCCGGCTGCCGGTGCTCGACGACTGGATCGATCGGACGCTGGCCGAGCTCGAGAGTCGAATGCCGGAGCCTCGCGCACCGCGTGACCGCGGTGCGCTGGATGCCTTCTTTCGCACCGCCATCGGTGCATGACGTCCCGCCGTTCAGAAGCGGTAGGTAACGCCCACGCCGACCAGCCATGGGTCGATGTTCGCCGTGCCGCTGACGGCGATCGTGTTGTTGACGGTCGCATTGTAGGTCGGCCGCAGCAGCAGCTTCTTCACGTCGAAGTTCACGCCCCAGTTCCGGTTGAGCATGTAGTCGAAGCCGATCTGGGCTGCGGCGCCGAAGGTGTTGTTGAGGCTGAAGCTCGTGACGCCGAGGCCGTTGGTCGGCGTGTACCCGGCGCTCTGGCCGAAGAAGAACGTGTAGTTCACGCCGAGGCCGACATAGGGCTTGAAGGCGCCGAAGTCGGTGAAATGGTACTGGGCCATCAGGGTGGGCGGCAGCAGCCAGGCGCGACCGATGTCGAGGTTGGTGAGCGCGCCGTTGCCGCTGACGTTGTGCGGCGTCACGCCGAGGATGAGCTCGGCCGCGAGGTTGCGCGTGAAGTAGTACGTGACATCCAGCTCCGGCACGATCGAATTGCCGATCGACAGGCCGGAGTTCGGGGAGGAGAGGGCTGGAACGCCCTGCACCGTGACGGTGCTGCCGCCGGTGTCGGGCAACACGCCCAGCAGCCGTAGCCGGACCTGCCAGGGGCTGGCCTCCTGGGCTGCAACGGGCTGGCACAGCGCAGTGCCCATCAGCAATGCGGCGGCCAAGGAAATCAAGCGCTTGCTCATCGATCCTCTCCTGATCATGCGAGCGGTAGGAAACGACTCGAGAGGCGGCGGGCGTTTGAGGTGGATCAACTGACGCCGGTTCGCGGCAGAGTGTGACCAAACCGACACAAGCGCCGCGGCGCGATCGTGCCGGGCGGGCGTTGCGCCATCCATTGCAGAGCAACGACAGTTGCACATGGGCTCTGTCCCGTGCCGATGCGCACTGGATGCGCTTCTTCGTCGGAGACGGAACCGCGCGGTATTGCGGGCTTGTTCATCAGAAGGCGTTCGAGGTTTGACCGCCATTCGACTATACTGATGGGATCAGGAGTGTTGACGATGAGCGTGGATCAGACCCCGGCGATGCTGGATGTCCCTATCGGCCTTCAAGCGACCGGCCAGCGGCGGGAGTTCGACAGCATGGGCGATGTCGATGTTCCTGCGGACCGCTACTGGGGTGCGCAGACGCAACGCTCCCTGCAGCATTTCTCGATCGGCGACGATCGGATGCCAAAGGCGGTTTACCACTCCTATGGTTTCGTGAAGAAGGCGTGCGCGCTGGTGAACCACGCCGCCGGACGTCTCCCGGCGTGGAAAAAGGACGCGATCGTGCGGGCTGCTGACGAGACGATCGGCGGCGCGCTCGACGATCACTTTCCACTCTTCGTCTGGCAAACCGGCTCTGGGACCCAGAGCAACATGAATGTCAACGAGGTGATCTCCAACCGCGCGATCCAGCTGCTCGGCGGTACGCTCGGCACGCAAAAGCCGATTGGACCCAATGACGATGTCAATATGGGCCAGTCATCGAACGACACCTTTCCGACCGCGATGCATATCGCCGCCGTCACGGCCATCGACTCAGAACTCGTGCCCGCCGTTGCCGCCCTGCTCGAGACGATCGAGCGCAAGGCCGACGGCTGGATGGACGTGGTCAAGATCGGCCGGACGCATCTGGAGGATGCCGTGCCCTTGACTGTCGGCCAGGAATGGCACGGCTGGGCCGGCCAGATCCGGGATGCCATCGCCGAGATCGAGGCGAGCCGGGGCGGACTCTACCAGCTCGCGGTCGGCGGCACGGCCGTCGGCACCGGCCTGAACGCCCCAAAGGATTTCTCACGCGACGTCGCCGCCAGGATTGCCGAGCTGACCGGCAAGCCGTTCGTCACCGCGCCCAACAAGTTCACTGCGCAAGGCTCGCTCGATCCGATGGTGCGGGCACATGGCGCGCTCCGCAACCTGGCGGTCGCGTTGATGAAGATCGCCAATGACATGCGCTGGCTCGCCTCGGGCCCCCGCTGCGGCTTTGCCGAGCTGATCCTGCCGAGCAACGAGCCGGGCTCGTCGATCATGCCCGGCAAGGTCAATCCGACCCAATGCGAGGCGATGGTGATGATCTGCATCCAGGTGATGGGCAACGATAGCGCCGTCGCCTTCGCCGGCAGCCAGGGAAACTTCGAGCTCAATGCCATGCGGCCGGTCATCATCAACAATTTTCTTCATTCGGCACGGATACTCGCCGACGGCTGCACGAAGTTCCGTGAATACTCGGTCGAGGGCACCGAGCTCAATCGGGCCAAGATCCAGGAATATGTCGACGGCAGCGTGATGCTGGTGACGGCGCTTTCGCCGGTGATCGGCTACCAGAACGCAGCGCACATTGCCGAGGACGCGATCGCCAAGGGCCTCACGCTCAAGCAGGCGGCGCTTGCATCGGGCAAGGTGGACGAAGCGCTGTTCGACAAGACGGTGCGCCCGATCGACATGGTCGGATCAGGGCTAGAGGGTGCCTGAAGCCAGAGACCCGTCAGTGGCGGACCTGGCGCACGTCGCGCTGCGATTGGGGCGGCTGATGCTGATCAACGGGGCCGATACGGCGCACGTGCACGAGGCGGTCGTCGCGCTCGCCGGCCGTCGGGGATATCAGGCGCACCTTCTCATAAGTGCGGAAGGCCTGCTCCTCACGCTCGCGAATGCCGAGGGCTTTCGGACCCGGCTCGGGCCGGCGGTCTCCGGCATGGCGGTCAACATGAATGCTCTCGGCGCTCTCGACCGGATCTGCCGGTTCGATCCAGCGGCGGTGCCGGACATTGCCCTGATCGACCGGCAGCTGGACGATATCGAGAAAGGCACGCGCATCTACCGCCCCTGGCTGGTCGCGATCGGTATCGGAATCACCGCGGCCTCCCTCGCGAGGCTCTTCGGCGGTGACTGGCCTGTCGTGACGGTCTCCTTCCTCGTCGGAATGGCGACGCAGTCGCTGCGTCAGATGCTGGTCGCGTCCCACACCAACCCGGTGGCCGGAGCGGGGCTTGCCGCCTTTGGCGGCGGAATTGTCGGGGCCTTGGCCATAAAGGCTTTTCCGGGCACGTCGCCGACGCTCTGCCTCGTCGTGGCGGGCATGATCCTGGTGCCGGGCGTGCCCCTGCTCAATGGCTTGCGCGATACGCTCGGCGATCACGTCGGCACCGGCCTCGCGCGCCTGACCCTCGGCACGGCCACCGTCCTCGCGATTGCCCTCGGGCTGTTTTTCGCAGCGATGGTCGCGGGCGATACATTGCCGGTCGGCGAGAGCTTTCCGCTGCTGCCGACCGGCGAGGACTTTCTGTTCTCGGCGCTGGCGGGGCTTGGCTACGCGATGCTCTTCAACGTGCCGGCGCGCGCCATCCTGGCCTGCATGCTTTGCGCGATCGCGGGACATGGCCTGCGAACCGCAGTGGAGCAGCTCGGCCTCGAATTGAGCGTCGCATCCCTGATCGGTGCGTTCACGGCAACGATTCTCGCCCGCGGGTTGGCGCATCGCTTCCGGGTGCCGACCGTGACGTTTGCCTTTCCCGGCATCGTGGCGATGATTCCCGGAGCCTTCGCCTTCCGCGCCGGCGTCGGTGGCCTCGAGATCATGCGCGCGGGCGGCGGTGCCTCTCCGGCGCTCGTCGGCGAGACCATCGGCCTGGCGGTAACCACCATCGTCGTGACCGCAGCCATCGCGATCGGCTTGTGCCTCGCGCTCGCCATGCCGGTTGCCGCCCCATCCCGCTCACCCGAGTCGGCAGGAGACCCTCGATGATACGTTGTGTGCGCATGTGGACAGGCGGGGACGGCAACTCCCTGTTCGAAGAAGGCTGGATTGATCTCGGCGAGGGCATGCGCGGAGACGCCGTCGGCAAGGCCGTCCCGGCCGTCGAAGTATCCTTTCAGGAAACGCGATCTGGCGGTTCCTATGAATGGCATCAGGATCCCGTTCCGCGCTTCGTCATCACCCTCTCGGGCACGCTCGAGTTCGAGACGAAGTCCGGGGCGACCTTCATCATCCGGCCCGGCGACATCCTGTTGGCGCAGGACAACAGCGGCTCTGGACATACCTGGCGCCTGATCGGCGAGGAACCGTGGCGACGCGCCTATGTCGTCTATAAAGAGGGCGCACCCCTCGGCTTTATCCCCGCAAGCAGGAAGCAGGTCGTATGAGCACCACCTTGTCCGAGAGTCCCGATGTCGTGCTGATCGGCGCCGGGATCATGAGCGCGACGCTCGGCACGGTCCTCAAGGAGCTGGAGCCGTCGCTCGACATCGCGATGTTCGAGACGCTCGCCGACTGTGCGCAGGAAAGCTCCCAGGCCTGGAACAACGCCGGCACCGGCCACGCGGCCAATTGCGAGCTCAACTACACGCCGCAGCGCGCCGACGGCACCGTGGACATCTCCAAGGCGCTGGAGGTCAACACCGAGTTCGACCTCTCGCGCCAGCTCTGGTCCCATCTCGTCTCGAAGGGCGCGATCCCCGATCCCCGGGCCTTCCTTCATCCGTGCCCTCATATGAGCTTCGTGTGGGGAGACGAGAATGTCGCGTTCCTGCGGCAGCGCTATCGCCAGATGTCGGAGCACCATTGCTATCACGGCATGGAGTACAGCGAGGACAAGGGGAAGATCGCCGAGTGGGCGCCGCTTCTGATCGAGGGGCGCGACCCGAAGCAGGCTATCGCGGCGACCCGGATCGTCTCGGGCGCCGACGTCGATTACGGCGCATTGACCCATCTTCTCGTCGCGCAGCTTACGGCGCAATCCGGATTTTCCGTGCACTACAAGCATCGCGTCATGGATCTGGCGAAGGCGGCAGACGGGCGGTGGCGGGTCTCGGTCGAGAATGTGGTTACCAGGGAGATCCGGACGGTTTCGGCGAAGTTCGTCTTCGTCGGGGCCGGCGGCGGTTCTCTCAGTCTCCTGCAAAAGTCCGGCATCCCCGAGGGGCATGGCTTCGGCGGGTTTCCGGTCAGCGGGATCTGGCTGCGCTGCGACGTCGACGCCATCAGCGCGCGTCATGGCGCCAAGGTCTATGGCAAGGCCGCGCAAGGCTCGCCGCCGATGTCGGTTCCTCATCTCGATACGCGCATGATCGACGGCAAGCGGTCGCTGCTATTCGGGCCTTATGCCGGCTTTTCGAGCAAGTTCCTGAAGCACGGCTCCTATCTCGACCTGCCGAAGTCGGTGGAGCCGGGCAATCTGCTGCCGATGCTGGCCGTGGCGCGCGACGACTGGCAGCTGAGCGAGTATCTGATCGGCCAGGTGCTCCAGACGGCAGCCCATCAGTTCGCCACCTTGCAGGGATTCTTCCCGCTCGCGCAACGCCATGACTGGCGCGAGGCCGTTGCCGGTCAGCGCGTGCAGATCATCAAGCCCGATCGGCATCGTACCGGCGTGCTGGAATTCGGCACGGAGCTGGTCGCGAGCGCCGACAAGTCCTTCGTGGCGCTGCTCGGCGCGTCGCCGGGCGCTTCGACGGCGGCATTCATTGCGATCGAGGTTCTTCAGACGTGCTTCGACGACAGGCTCACGTCCGACGGATGGCTTGGCCGTCTCAAGGAGATCATTCCGACATACGGCATCGATCTGAAGGAAGACGCTGCCGCATGCCGCGCTATCCGCGCCAGCACCGCCAAGACTCTCGAGCTCGAATTCGTCTGATTGGACGAACGGCCGCAGTCGTTGCTGTCGTGACTACGGCGACGGAACCGTCGCCACCCGGTCCCGGGCGACCCTGAAGGGGCGTCGACGCCAACCTTTGCTCACTTGCCCGCAGGCGCAGTGTCGTGCCGCGATGGAGCCGGCCAAGAAGGGTGCCATCGCCCGCGCGCGAGAGGACCGGGAAGGAGGCGATGCGGTCGCCATGTCCAAGCGCGTGAACGGGCTAGGTAAACGTAGCGTCCGCGCACGGACGGCCCTTTGACGTTGGATTTTTCCACGTAAACCTGTTCCGCGTCGCGGCGCGTACAGCCGCACTCCGATATCGTAGTGCTTGTTCCCGTACGGCTCGTGGCTAAACTCCGGCCTCACCAAAAAGCATTTTGACGGGAGGGATCGGTGGATCTCGCTTTCACCCCCGAGGAACAGAAATTCGCCGACGAGGTGCGCGCCTTCGTGAAGGTCAACCTGCCGGCCGACGTGCGCGACAAGGTCAGGAACGGCAAGCATCTCGGCCGCGACGACTACATGCGCTGGCAGCAGGCGCTCGGGAAGAAGGGCTGGCTGGTCTACACCTGGCCGAAGAAGCACGGCGGGCCGGGCTTCACGCCGGCCCAGCGCTACATCTTCGAGAACATCTGCGCCGAAGAGTATGCGCCGGGCGTCATCCCTTTCGGCACCAAGATGGTCGGGCCGGTGATCTACACCTTCGGCAACGACGAGCAGCGCGCCAAGTACCTGCCGGCGATCCGCGAGAGCACCCTGTGGTGGTGCCAGGGCTATTCCGAGCCGGGCTCGGGCTCCGATCTCGCCTCGCTGCGGACGAAGGCGGAGAAGGTGGGCGACCACTACATCGTCAATGGCTCGAAGACCTGGACCACGATGGGCCACTGGGCCGACTGGATCTTCTGCCTCGTGCGCACCGATCCCAAGGCCAAGCCGCAGGAGGGCATCTCCTTCCTGCTGATCGACATGAAGACGCCGGGTATCACCGTGAAGCCGATCATCATGATGGACGGCGGCCACGAGGTGAATGAGGTCTTCCTCGACAACGTCAAGGTCCCGGTCGAGAACCTGGTCGGCAAGGAGAACGAGGGCTGGACCTGCGCGAAGTTCCTGCTCGCCAACGAGCGCCTGGGCATCGCCGCCGTGCCGCAGTCCAAGCGCGGCGTCGAGGCGCTGAAGGACATCGCCCGCGCCGAGCAGGACAACGGCAAGCCGCTGATCGAGAACCAGGGCTTCGCCGAGAAGATCGCCGACCTCGAGATCCAGGTGACGGCGCTCGAATATACCGAGCTGCGCGTGCTGTCCCAGATGGCGCAGGGCGGCCAGCCCGGGCCGGAAGTGTCGGGGCTCAAGATCCGCGGCTCGGAGATCCAGCAGCGCATCACCGAGCTGACGCTCGAGGCGGTCGGTGAGTACGCAGCGCCGTATCTTCCGGGCCTGCTGTGGCAGGGCACCAACGAGGCGCCGGTCGGGCCGGAATACGCCCACCTCGCCGCGCCGCGCTACTTCAACAACCGCAAGACCACGATCTACGGCGGCAGCAACGAGATCCAGAAGGGCATCATCTCCAAGATGGTGCTGGGGCTGTGATGGGCGTGCCGTCAGATCCTTCGCTTCGCTCAGGATGACAAGATCATGGACCTGACCCTCAAGCCCGAGCACAAGGCGTTCGCCGACGAGGTCCGCGCCTTCGCGCGCGACAACCTCTCGCCCGCGACCCGCGAGAAGACCTTCTCGGGCAAGCACTACGACCGCGACGACCATGTCGTGTGGCAGCAGGCACTCGGGAAGAAGGGCTGGCTGCCCTACACCTGGCCGAAGAAGCACGGCGGTCCGGGCTTCGACGTCACCCAGCGCTTCCTGTTCGAGAACGTGCTGGCCGAGGAGGGCGCGCCGCGCATCATCCCGTTCGGCGTGAAGATGGTCGGGCCGGTGATCTACACCTTCGGCGACGATGCGCAGCGCGAGCGCTTCCTGCCCGGCATCCGCAGCTCCGAAGTCCAATGGTGCCAGGGCTATTCCGAGCCCGGCGCCGGCTCCGACCTCGCCAGCCTGCGCACCCGCGCGGTGCGCGAGGGGGATCACTACATCGTCAACGGCCAGAAGACCTGGACCTCGTTCGCCCACTGGGCCGACTGGATCTTCTGCCTGGTGCGCACCGACACGGACGCCAAGCCGCAGGAGGGCATCTCCTTCCTGCTGATCGACATGAAGACGCCGGGCGTGACGGTGCGGCCGATCATCATGCTCGACGGCGCGCATCACGTGAACGACGTGTTCTTCGACAACGTGAAGGTCCCGGTCGCCAACCGCATCGGCGCGGAGAATGCGGGCTGGACCTGCGCCAAGTTCCTGCTCGCCAACGAGCGGCTCGGCATCGCCGAGGTCCCGGCCTCCAAGCGCGGCGTGCGCAGCCTGCGCGAGCTGAACGACGACCCGTCGCTGGTCGAGAAGATCGCCGATGTCGACCTGCAGGTGCAGGCGCTCGAGATGAGCGAGCTGCGCGCGCTGTCGACCATGGCGCTGGGTGGCGCGCCCGGCCCCGAGGTTTCTACCCTCAAGGTCCGCGGCTCGGAGATCCAGCAGCGCCTCGCGGAGCTGGCGATGGAGGCGGTCGGCGAGTATGCCGCGCCGTACCAGCCCGGCATGCTGTTCCAAGACACCAACGAGACGCCGATCGGTCCCGACCACGCGCCGCCCGCCGCCCCGCGCTATTTCAACATGCGCAAGACGACGATCTACGGCGGCAGCACCGAGGTCCAGAAGAACATCGTGTCGAAGATGGTCCTCGGGCTATAACGCACAGGATTTGGAGGAAGAAAATGGATCTGTCCCTGTCCGACGAGCAGAAGCAGCTGCAGGAATCCGCCGACCGCTTCGTGCGCGACAAATACGCCTTCGACACCCGCCGCAAGATCGCCGCGACGGCGCAGGGCTGGCTGCCGGAGAACTGGGCGCAGTTCGCCGAGCTGGGCTGGCTGGCCATCCCGTTCTCCGAGGAGGACGGCGGCATCGGTTTCGGCGCGCTGGGCACGATGATCGTCATGGAGCAGTTCGGAAAGGGCTTGGTGCTCGAGCCATTCCTGCCGACGGTGGTGCTGGGCGGCGGCATGATCGCCGCGGCGGGCTCGGCAGCGCAGAAGGAGGCGCTGCTGGCGCCGATGATCGAGGGCAAGAAGCAGTTCGCCTTTGCCTGGCTGGAGC
>CAMFJT010000037.1 GCA_945957125.1 uncultured Rhodospirillales bacterium
CCGAGCAGGCGCGCGAGCTGGCGCGTCACCTCGGTCTTGCCGACGCCGGTCGGGCCGGCCAGCAGGTAGGAGCCGATCGGCTTCTCCGGCGCGCGCAGGCCGGCGCGCGCCAGCTTGATCGCCGAGGCGAGCTGGTCGATCGCCTTGTCCTGGCCGAACACCACCGTCTTGAGGTCGCGGTCGATGCTGCGCAGCAGCTCGGTGTCGTCCTTCGAGACCGACTTCGGCGGGATGCGCGCGATCTTGGCGACGATCTCCTCGATGTCGTGCAGCTCGATGACCGACTTGCGCTCTTCCGGCTTGCGCAGCATCTGGGCCGCGCCGACCTCGTCGATCACGTCGATCGCCTTGTCGGGCAGCTTGCGGTCGTGGATGTAGCGCGCCGACAGCTCGACCGAGGCCTTGATCGCGTCCTCGGAGTAGCTGACGTGGTGATGCTTCTCGTAGACCGACTTCAGCCCCTTCATGATCTCGATGGCATCGGCCGTCGACGGCTCGTTGACGTCGATCTTCTGGAAGCGGCGGACCAGCGCGCGGTCCTTCTCGAAGTAGTTGCGGTACTCCTTGTAGGTCGTCGAGCCGATGCAGCGCAGCTCGCCCGACTGCAGCGAGGGCTTGAGCAGGTTCGACGCATCCATCGAGCCGCCCGAGGTGGCGCCGGCGCCGATGATGGTATGGATCTCGTCGATGAACAGCACCGAGTTGGGCTTCTTCTTCAGCTCGCCCAGCACCGCCTTGAGCCGCTCCTCGAAGTCGCCGCGATAGCGCGTGCCGGCCAGCAGCGCGCCCATGTCGAGCGAGTAGATGATCGCTTCCTTGAGCACCTCGGGCACCTCGCCCTCGACGATCTTGCGCGCCAGGCCCTCGGCGATCGCCGTCTTGCCCACGCCGGGCTCGCCGACATAGAGCGGGTTGTTCTTGGTACGGCGGCACAGAACCTGGATCGTGCGCTCGACCTCATGGTCGCGGCCGATCAGCGGGTCGACGCGGCCTTCGCGGGCCTTCTGGTTGAGATCGACGCAGTAGGCGGCCAGCGCCTCGTTGCCCTGCTTGGCCGAGCCCTCGCCGCCGGCGCCCGCCTCCTCCTCGGAGCCGGTGACGCGGCGCGTGCGGGAGCGGCCCGGCACCTTCGCCTTGCCGTGACTGATGTAGTCGACGGCGTCGAGGCGCGTCATGCCCTGGTTCTCGAGGAAAGAGACGGCGTGGCTGTCGCGCTCGGAGAAGAGCGCCACCAGCACGTTGGCGCCGGTCACCTCGTTGCGACCCGACGACTGCACGTGCACCGCAGCGCGCTGAACCACCCGCTGGAAGCCTGCTGTCGGCAGCGGCTCGCTCGGATTTTGCGTGATGATGCCCTTGAGGCGATTGTCGACGAAGGTCTCGAGATCGTGGCGCAGCCGGTCGATATCGACGCCGCATGCCTTGAGGACGGGAACCGCATCCTCGTCCTCCGTCATCGCCAGCAGCAGGTGTTCCAGCGTCGCATATTCGTGTCGGCGCTCGCCGGCTAGTCCGAAGGCGCGATGCAGGGACTTCTCGAGGTTCTTGGACAGCATGGACATCGAAACACCTCGACAGGAAAAAACGAACTACTCTCGGTCGTCGTTACTCTTTCTCCAACGTGCACTGGAGAGGGTGCTGGTTCTTGCGGGCGTAATCCACCGTCTGCGTCACCTTCGTCTCGGCGATCTCGTAGGTATAGACACCGCAGACTCCCACGCCCTTCTGATGGACGTGGAGCATGACCTCGGTCGCCTCTTCGCGATTTTTCTGGAAGATGTTCTGCAGAACATCGACCACGAACTCCATCGGCGTGTAGTCGTCGTTCAGCATCAGCACCTTGTACATCGACGGCTTCTTCGTCCGGGTCCGGGTCAGCGTCAGCGCGCCCGACCGCTTCTCGCCCTCCCCGTCGTCGTCGCCGCCCCGGCGCGACGGCGGTTGCTGCGGCGGTCCGCCCGGAGGCTCATTCGGGCCGCCGAGCCGGTCGCCGACCAGGCGCCAGTCATGTGCAGAACGGGAAGACATCATCGTCGTGATCGGACCTCTATCGAAGACACCGCCTCGAACTATATAGGCACGCCGCGCCTTTCCGCTACCTCGCCCGCAAGCCGTCCCGGCCCACCACCAGCATCCAGCGATCCGCCCTTTCGCGTCCTGGACGCAGATTGGGATCGCGCCGCAGTTCCGCCGGTTCGAGCTGGCGCGGACGGTTGACGGCCACGGCAACGTTGTCGAACGAGAACAGTTTCTCGGCGAACCGGACGTTTGCAAAGCGGTCCGTCGGATAGTGGTAGGCCTGGAAGCCCCACACGCCGTCACGGCAGGACGCGACGGTCCACCAGAAGTCGTTGTCCGGCAGGCGCAGGCCATCGCGCGGCGGGCCGAACGCGGCGCTCGCCTGCATCAGGCCCATCAGCTCGGCGGTCTCGGCCGCCGTCAGCAGGCGCTGGCCGCGGCGCATGCGCCACGGCCCGGTGATGTCGCCCAGCTCGCTGACGGTGATGCCCGACACGATCGTGACCGGGCCCTGCTCGGCCAGTACGCCGACCGTCAGGCCGGCCGTGCCGTCGGGCTGAAGGAAGAGCTCGTAGGCCCGGACCTGCTCTTCCCACAGCGCATTGTAGATCAGCCGCACACGGTTCCTCCCGCCGGGACGGCAGGCGGCGCGGATGTCGTCGGCGGCGACATAGGAGAACCAGTTGAGGCTGCGCACGACCGGCTGGTCGACCGCGCGATCGGCACGCTGCGCCCAGGCCGCCGCGCCGGTCGCCAGAGTGAGCCCCAATGCCGCAGCCACGATCCTCATCATATTCCCACCCACTTCGCGATGCAGTTTTCGAACCAATGGGGCAGCAGTGCGGCCGGCGAGACGTTGCAAGCCGCCCCCGACTTTTGTATTCTTCGAAAGAACCGCTTCTAACCTCTTGGTTTTAGCGGAATAATTAGAATTCCAGCGTGTGGCGTTTTTGAGATGACCCTCTTCCTCAGGCGCTTTGCGGCAAAATTCTGCGGTTTTGCCGTCTGCTCGCTGGTCGCCATAGCGCTGCCGATGGCGGGAGCGGAGGCGCAGAGCACGTCGGCGAAGGCTCGCGCCGCCCCGTCGGCCAAGTCCCACGCCGCCGCCAAGACCCACTTCGCATCGCCGGGCTGGGTCGCGAACCCGGCCGTGAATGCCAAGGAATCGTACCTCATCGTCGATGCCGCCAGCGGGCGGGAACTGGCGTCCGACCAGGCCGACGAGCTGCGTCACCCGGCGTCCCTGACCAAGCTGATGACGCTGTACCTGACCTTTTCCGCCCTGGATTCGGGACGGCTCTCGCTCGGCGACGCGCTGCCGGTGTCGATCAATGCCCTGAACGCGCCGCCGACCAAGATGGGCATGACGCCGAACGGCACGGTCCTCGTGCGCGATGCGGTGATGGGGCTGGTGACCCGTTCGGCCAACGATGCCGCGGTGCTGCTCGGCGAGACGCTGGGCGGCGACGAGGACAGCTTCGCCCGCCTGATGACCCAGAAGGCGCGGCAGCTCGGCATGGCCTCGACGGTATTCCGCAACGCCTCGGGCCTGCCCAATCCCGAGCAGGTGACGACGGCGCGCGACATGGCGCGGCTCGCCAACGCCCTGCTGCGCGACTTTCCGCACTATTATCCGGTCTTCTCGGTGGTGAGCTACAACTATCGCGGCCGGCCGCTGGCCAACCACAACCGCATGCTGGCCACCTATGCCGGCGCCGACGGGCTGAAGACCGGCTACACCGTCGCGTCGGGCTTCAACCTCGTGATGTCGGCGATGCGCGACAACCGCCGGCTGATCGGCGTCGTGATGGGTGGCCGCAGCGCCTACCAGCGCGACCAGCAGATGGCCGAGCTGATGGATCGCGGCTTCGTGTCGGCGCAGGCCAACTCGGTCTCGGCCTGGACGTCGCCGCGTGTACCGTCGTCGGCGCGCTACTCCGCCGCGAACTTCGCGCCGGGTACCGGCGCCCCGGACGCCGTGCGCGTGAACGCGATCGCCAAGGCCGAGCCCTCGCCGCAATCGCCGGTTGCTGCCGCCGGCTTCCGCTTCGGCACGGGACCGGGCGGCATGCCGGTAGCCGCCGCGCCGGCCCAGGGCGGCTGGGTGATCCAGGTCGGCTCGTTCAACGATTCGCGCACCGCGCAGGCGGCCCTCGAACGCGCGAGCAACGCCCTGCCCGAAGCGATCCGCTCCCACGGCGCGGCGACGATCGACGAATCGCGGCGTGCCCAGAAGACCGTCTATCGTGCCCGTCTCACCAATCTTTCGCAGGACGAGGCGACCGACGGCTGCAAGCGCCTGAGCCAGCGCAAGATCTCCTGCTCGGCCGTCCAGGTCACCGCCTGGAACGCTACGCGCTAACCTTCATCGTTTTGCCGACGGCGCGCGAGACGGGCGAGGAAGGCCCGCTTGTCGCGGCGTTGCCAGGTCGGCAGTTCCCATGAGCCGCGCGTCGGCCGGAAGCGCTCCTCGAGCGGCGCGAAGACCGATACGATCGACAGCCTCCCGGCGATCCGCACCTTGAGCGGCGCGATGCGGTAGCGCGGCCCCTCGTACGCCGCCAGCCGCGCCACGTCGCGCCGGCTCAGGCCGCCTACCACCGCCCCCGCTACCGCACTCTTCGGATCGGGAACGGCGATGGGATAGCTGCCACCCTCGATCCTCCGCCGGGCATGGCCCGGCAGGATCGCCGGCGTGAACGCTCCGGGCGGCAGGCGACGGCCCAGCACCCACGCCGTCACGTCGCGATCGAGCAACGTGCCGTAGAAGAAGAACCGCATCAGTGGTGGCCGGACGCCTCGTCGGGCAGCGAGACGCCGCTCGCCGCCAGCGCGGCCTTCAGATCGGTCTTGAGCCGCTCCAGCCCGGCCTCGTTGGCGCTCTCGCAGCGCGCCACCAGGACCGCCTGCGTGTTGGAGGCGCGCAGCAGCCACCAGCCATCGGCCGTGCTGACCCGCACGCCGTCGATGTCGTTGACCTTGGCACCGGCCTGCTTGAGCCGCGCCTTGACCTCCTCGACGATCTTGAACTTGCGCTCTTCCGGGCAGTCGAACCGCAGCTCGGGCGTGTTGACGAGCTGCGGAAGCTTGTCGCGCATCTCGGCCAGGCTCTCATCGCCCGCGGCCACGATGTTGAGCAGCCGCAGGCCGCAGTAGAGCGCGTCGTCGAAGCCGTAGAAGGTGTCGGCGAAGAAGACGTGCCCGCTCATCTCGCCGGCGAGCGGCGCCTTGAGCTCGGCCATCTTGGTCTTGATCAGCGAATGGCCGGTCTTCCACATCAGCGGCGTGCCGCCGGCGCGCTGGATCTCGTCGAACAGCGCCTGGCTGGCCTTCACGTCGCCGATGATGGTGGCGCCGGGCCGGCTCTTCAGCACGTCGCGCGCCCACAGGATCATGAGCTGGTCGCCCCACAGGATGCGGCCCTTGCCGTCGATCGCGCCGATGCGGTCGCCGTCGCCGTCGAAGGCGATGCCGAGGTCGCAGCTTTCCTTCTTCACCTTGGCCTGCAGCTCCTTCAGGTTCTCGGGAACCGTCGGATCGGGATGATGCGCGGGGAAGGTGCCGTCGACCTTCTCGTTGAGGATGAAATGCGTGCCGGGCAGCTTGTCGACCACCGCGCGGATCGACACGCCGACCGCGCCGTTGCCGGTATCCCAGGCGACCTTGAGCTTGCGGCCGGGCGTCACGTCCTTCAGCAGGCGCGCGGCATAGTCGGCGAGCACGGAGCGCTTCTCGACGCTGCCCGCACCGGACTCGAAATCGCCCGCGGCAGCGATCGCACCGAGCTTGAGGATATCGGCGCCGAAGAACGACTTCTTGCCCATCATCATCTTGAAGCCGTTGAAGTCGGGCGGGTTGTGCGAGCCGGTGATCTGGATGCCGCCGTCCGCCTCGAGGTGCCAGACCGCGAAGTACAGCATCGGCGTCGCAGCGAGGCCGATCTCGATCACGTCGATGCCGGCGGCATTCAGCCCCTCGACGCAGGCCTTCGCGAGTTCCGGCGAGCTCAGCCGGCCGTCATAGCCCAGCGCGACCTTCTTGCCGCCGTTGCGCCGCACCAGCGTGCCGAAGGCACGGCCGATCGCGCCGGCGTCGGCGGCATGCAGCGTCGCGCCGACGATGCCGCGGATGTCGTACTCGCGCAGGATCGTCGAATCGAACTTGTGTCCGGTGTTGCTCATCGCTTGCTCCGCAAAGGCGTGGAAGTCAGGGACGCGGCCGGGGGCGCCCCACCCCTTCATAGGTGAAGCCGAGGCCGCGCATCTCCTCGGGGTCGAAGATGTTGCGCAGGTCGACGATGCGCGGCTGGCGCATCGCCTGCTTGATCCGGCGCGGGTCGAGGCCGCGGAACTCGTGCCATTCGGTGATGACGACCAGCACGTCGGCATCGGTCGCCGCTTCGTAGGCGGTCTTCGCGAAACGGATGCCCTTCAGGAGCTTGCCCGCCTCGGCCATGCCTTCCGGATCGAAGGCCACGATGTCGGCGCCGGCAGCCTGCAGCGCCGGCACGATGTCGAGCGACGGTGCGTCTCGCATGTCGTCGGTGTTCGGCTTGAAGGTCAGGCCCAGCACGCCGACCCGGAGGCCGGCGACCGAGCCGCCGCAGAAATCGATGACCTTGCGCGCCATCTTCTTCTTGCGCGCATCGTTGACCGCGATGACCTGCTCGACGATCGTCTGCGGCGCGTTCGCCTCGCGCGCGGTGTAGGCCAGCGCCAGCGTATCCT
The DNA here is from genome assembly GCA_945957125.1 of uncultured Rhodospirillales bacterium. GTDB lineage: Bacteria > Pseudomonadota > Alphaproteobacteria > Reyranellales > Reyranellaceae > Reyranella. The sequence continues at coordinate 6,747 of CAMFJT010000037.1, forward strand.
TGGGAAAGCACGAGCCGCCGAAGCCCGGCCCCGGATGCAGGAACTTGCGCCCGATACGGCCGTCGAGGCCGATGCCGCGCGCCACGTCGTGCACGTCGGCGCCGACCTTCTCGCACAGATCGGCGATCTCGTTGATGAAGGTGATCTTCATCGCGAGGAAGGCATTGCCGGCGTACTTGGTAACCTCCGCCGTCTCGATGTTTGTGAACACCATCGGCGTCTGGATCAGGTTGAGCGGACGGTACACCGCCGCCATCACGTCGCGGGCGCGCTCGCTCTCGACGCCGATCACCACCCGGTCCGGCTTCATGAAGTCCTCGATCGCCGCCCCCTCGCGCAGGAACTCGGGATTGGACGCCACGTCGAACTCCGCCGCGGGCTGCGTCTCACGGATGATGCGGGCCACCTCGCGGCCTGTGCCGACCGGCACCGTCGACTTCGTGACCACCACGGTATAGTCGCGGATCGCATGCGCCAGCTCGGCCGCGGCGGCATAGACGTAGGTCAGGTCGGCATGGCCGTCGCCGCGACGGGTCGGCGTGCCGACGGCGATGAAGACGGCGTCGGCCCCGCCGACGGCATCGGCGAGGATCGTCGTGAAGGCCAGCCGGCCCGCCTTGATGTTGTCGGCGACCATGCGGTCGAGGCCAGGCTCGTAGATCGGGATCTCGCCGTCACGCAGCCGGGCGATCTTCGTGGCGTCCTTGTCGACACACACGACGTCGTGCCCGAACTGCGCGAAGCAGGCGCCAGACACGAGCCCGACATAGCCCGACCCGATCATCGCGATGCGCATCGCCTAGCTCCGCTCGTCTCGATCTGTCCGATCACGATCGTTGGACTGCGCGCACCCCTGCGCGCTCGCGATCATGAGCGCACAGGAGTGCGCGCGGTCCAATGACGATGGCGTGTGCATCGCTCAGCCCTTCAGCAGACGCTCGAGGAGCGCGCGTGTGTCGGCTGCCGTGTCGGCCCGGCCGAGCGCAACGGCGACGTTCGCCTCCAGGAAGCCCAGGCGGTTGCCGCAGTCGTAGCGTCCACCGGTGTAGCGCATCGAGTGGAACGGCTTGCCGCCGATCATCTTGGCCAGTGCATCGGTGAGCTGGATCTCGCCGCCCGCGCCCGTCTCGTGCCGGTCGAGATGGGTGAACACCTCCGGCAACAGCACGTAGCGGCCGATCAGCGCCAGGGTCGACGGCGCCTCCTCGGGCTTTGGCTTCTCGACCAGGCCGGTGATCTCGGCGAGACCGTCCTTCTCCGTCTTGATCGCGGCGATGCCGTAGCTCTTGGTCTGCTCGCGCGGCACCTCGACGACCGCCACGACGCTGCCGCCGGTCTTCTCGTGGGTAGCGACGAGCTGCGCGGTGCAGGTCGGCGAACCGATCATCAGCTCGTCCGGCAGCAGCACCGCGAACGGCTCGTCGCCGATCCAGTGGCGCGCGCACCACACCGCATGGCCGAGCCCGAGCGGCTTCTGCTGGCGTGTGAAGATCGCGTTGCCGGGCTTGATCGTCGCGTCTTCGGTCTGCTTCAGCTCGGCCTTCTTGTTGCCGCGCTGCGCCAGCGTGGTCTCGAGCTCGTAGGCGTGGTCGAAATGGTCCTCGATGGCGATCTTGTTGCGCCCGGTCACGAAGACGAACTCCTCGATGCCGGCGGCTAGGCATTCCTCGACCGCATACTGGATCAGCGGCCGGTCGACGACCGTCAGCATCTCCTTGGCCATCGCCTTGGTCGCGGGCAGGAAGCGCGTGCCCAGGCCGGCGACCGGCAGGACGGCTTTACGGACACGCTGGACCATGGCGGGCGACCTCTTTCTCCGAAACGATTTTAGACAGGCAAATCAATGATTTGCCGGTGCGCGCACGGCGCGGTTGATGCCATAGCCCGTGCGCCCCGGCAAGTCATCCGAGCAGCACATCCTTGGCGCGGTTGATGCGGGCAGCGAGATCGGCGCTGCCGCCGGCATCGGGATGGACGCGCACGATGAGCCGGCGATGCGCGGCGCGAATTTCCTCCGGCGTGGCCCCCGCGGCGAGGCCGAGAATGGCCAATGCCTCCTCGCGGGTCATGTCGGTGCGCGGTCCGCGCGGCGGCGGCGGCGCCTGGGCCTTGCGCCAATCCGTCCCCAGCCGCCGATCGAGATAGGATTCGAGGACGCGCAGCGAATCGGCATCGCCGGCACATTCGGCATGCAGCTCCAGCAGCTCGGCGTCCGACAGCATGTCGAGGCCGCGTCCGGCGAAGCGGCCTTTCACGACACGGCCGCCGACGTCGCCGGAGGCATGGTCGATCCACGCCTCGACGAAGGCGGTACGCACCTCGGTGCGCTGACCCGCTCCCGGTGCGCTGAAGCCGCCGCTCGATCTCTGGCGCACCATCCGGGCGATCAGCGCCGTGCCGAGCACGCCGAGCAGGCCGAACAGCTCAGGCAGCAGGCCGGGCAGGAAGCGCATGCCGAAGACCAGAAGGCCGGCGATGCCGAGGCCGCCGGCCAGCACGAGGATCGGCCGCAGGATGCGCGCGAGCGCCGACGGATTGGCGCGCAGGAACCAGAAGATGCCCAGCCCCAGGATCGCCAGCACCGCGAGCGCCAGGATCAGGACGGGCATGGCTCAGGGTTTCGGCAGCGGCGCCGGCGCGGGCGGCGCGGGTGCAGGCGATGCCTGCTCCTGCTTCTGCCGCTGGATCTCCCTCCATCGCGCCACGTTGCGGTTGTGCTCGTAGAGGTTGGCCGCGAAGCTGTGGCCACCCTGGCCATCCGCGACGAAATAGAGGGAGCGATCGCGCGGCGCGGGCGCCACCGCCGCCAGGATCGACGCGCGACCCGGATTGGAGATCGGCCCCGGCGGCAGGCGGTTCACGACATAGGTATTGTAAGGCGAGCTCGATTGCAGGTCGGCGCGCGTCAGCTCACGGCCTTGCATGCCCTTGCCGTTGGTGACGCCGTAGATCGTCGTCGGGTCGCTCTCCAGCCTCATGCCGATGCGCAGGCGATTGACGTAGACGGCCGCCACTTTCGCCCGCTCGGCCGACTGCGAGGTCTCCTTCTCGATGATCGAGGCCATGATCAGCGCGTCGCGCTTGCTGGCATAGGGCAGGCCCGGGGCGCGCTTGCGCCACGCCTCGTCCAGCGTCTTGTCCATCGCCTCCTTCATGCGCTGGATCATGCTGTCGCGCGTGTCGTCGCGTGAATAGAAGTACGTTTCCGGCAGCAGCTCGCCTTCCTTCGCATCGACGGTGATGTCGCCGGTCAGCGCGTCGGTCTTGCGGATCAGATCCATGATCTCGGCGGTCGTCGTGCCCTCGGGGATGGTGAGCCGGCGCTGCACCTGCTTGCCCGACTGCAGCAGCTCGACGAGCCTGGCCATCGAAATGTGCGCCGGCACCTCGTACTCGCCGGCCTTGATCGGCTTGGGCGTCGGATCGACCATCAGCGCGACGCGGAACAGGCGGGGATGCGAGATCACCCCCTCCTCCTGCAGGACCTTGGCCATGGTGGCCGGTCCCGCGCCGCGCGGAATCACGACGTTCCTGGTCTTCTCCAGCGGCCCTTCCGCCTCGAGCATCGAGCGGCCGAGGAACAGCGCGCCGCCGAGCACGGTGACGAGCAGGGCGATGAAGAACAACACCCAACGGAAAAAGCTGAGCACGCCTCAGCCTCCGGCGATCACACCGGACCGACGATCAGACAGGCGTTGGTGCCGCCGAAACCGAAGGAATTGCTCAGCGCATAGCGCACCTTGCGCTGCTTGGCCTGCTTGGGCACCAGGTCGAGGTCGCAGCCCGCGTCCGGCTCGTCGAGATTCAGGGTCGGCGGCACAGCCTGCTCGATCAGCGTCTTGATCGAGTAGATCGCCTCGATCGCCCCCGCGGCACCGAGCAGATGGCCGGTCGCCGACTTGGTCGAGGACATCGAGAGATTGTAGGCATCGCTGCCGAAGGTCTTCTTGACCGCGCCGAGCTCGATCACGTCGGCCATGGTCGAGGTGCCGTGCGCGTTGATGTAGTCGATCTGGTCGGTGCCGAGGTTGGCGCGCTTGAGCGCCGCCTTCATGGCGCGCTGCGCACCGCTGCCGTCCTCCGACGGGGCGGTGATGTGATAAGCATCACCCGACAGGCCGTAGCCCAGGATCTCGCCATAGATCTTCGCGCCGCGCTTCTTCGCGTGCTCGTATTCCTCGAGCACGAGGCAGCCGGCGCCCTCGCCCATCACGAAGCCGTCGCGGCGCTTGTCCCACGGCCGCGACGCCACGGTCGGCGTGTCGTTGAAATCGGTCGACAAGGCCTTGCAGGCATTGAAGCCGGCGATGCCGATGCGGCAGATCGCGGCTTCGGCGCCGCCCGCCACCATGACGTCGGCATCGTCGAGCTGGATCAGGCGCGCGGCATCGCCGATCGCGTGGGCGCCGGTCGCGCACGCCGTGACCACGGAATGGTTCGGCCCCCTGAAGCCGTACTCGATCGACACCTGGCCCGAGGCGAGATTGATCAGCGCCGAGGGAATGAAGAACGGGCTGACCCGACGCGGCCCGCGCTCCTTCAGGACGAGCGAGGTCTCGTAGATCGTGCTCAGCCCGCCGATCCCGGCGCCGATCATGACGCCGGTGCGGTCGAGGCCTTCGTCGTCGACAGGCTTCCAGCCGGAATCCTCGACCGCCTGCTTGGCGGCCGCCATGCCGAACAGGATGAACTTGTCGACCTTACGCTGGTCCTTCGGGAGCATGTAAAGGTCGGCGTTGAAGTGCCCGTTGGCCTTGTCGCCCTGGGGCACCTCGCCGGCGATCTTCGTCGCGAGATCAGACGTGTCGAAGGCCTGGATCGCGCGGATGCCCGACTCCGATGCCATCAGCCTGCGCCAGTTGGTGTCGACGCCGTCTCCCAACGGCGTGACCATTCCCATGCCCGTCACGACGACTCGTCTCATCGTCCGCTTGCCTTCCCTGCGTCTTGCGCGAAGCGGTCCGGCTCAGGACTTCGAGTTGCTCGTGATGAAGTTGATGGCGTCGCCGACGGTCTGGATCTTCTCGGCCGCATCGTCCGGAATCTCGATGCTGAACTCTTCCTCGAAGGCCATCACCAGCTCGACCGTGTCGAGGGAATCCGCGCCCAGATCGTCGATGAACTTGGCTTCTTCCTTGACCTGCGCAGCCTCGACTCCGAGGTGCTCGACGACGATCTTCTTAACGCGCTCGGCAACATCGCTCATTATCTTGTCCTTCCCGTGTCTCAATCGGTCTCGCCCGAGGGCTGGCGATTTCCGGCTCTCGTATCATAGCTCCCCAGCCAAAACCAGCGCCGGAAAGCCCACAGAATCAGGCACTTGTGCCCATCATTGTCAGATCATCGCCATCCCGCCGTTGATATGGAGGGTCTGCCCGGTGACGTAGGCGGCCTCCTCGCTGGCAAGATAGACCACGCCGGCGGCGATCTCCTCCGGGGTGCCGAGGCGGTCGGCCGGCACACGCCCGAGGATCGTCTTCTTCTGGTCGTCGGTCAGCACGTCGGTCATCGGCGTGGCGATGAAGCCCGGGGCGATGCAGTTCACGGTGATCGCGCGCGAGGCCAGTTCCTGGGCCAGCGACTTGGACATGCCGATCAGGCCCGCCTTCGCCGCCGCATAGTTCGCCTGGCCCGGATTGCCGGTGACGCCGACGATGGAGGTGATGTTGATCACCCGCCCGAAGCGCCGCCGCATCATGCCGCGCATCGCCGCGCGGGTGAGGCGGAACGTGCCGGTCAGGTTGACCTGCAGCACCTTCTCCCACTCCTCGTCCTTCATCCGCATCGAGATGTTGTCGCGCGTGATGCCGGCGTTGTTCACGAGGATGTCGATCTTGCCCATCGCCGCCTCGGCCTCTTTCGCCAGGCGCTCGATATCCGCCGCGTCGTCCATCTTCGCCGCCACGACATGGGTGCGCTCGCCGAGCGATGCCTTGAGCTGTTCCAGTGCCTCGGCCCGGGTGCCGGAAAGCGTGACCGTCGCCCCTTGCGCGTGCAGCGCCCGCGCGATCGCGCCGCCGATGCCGCCCGACGCACCCGTCACGAGGGCGCACTTGCCCGTCAGATCGAACATGGCTTGCCTCACGCCGTCTTGAGAAAGGCTTCGATGTCGGCGGGCGTGTTGACGGCCGTGCCGGTCATCTCCTTGTCGATGCGCTTGACGAGCCCGGACAGGACCTTGCCCGAGCCGCATTCGATCAGCGCCTCGACGCCGGCGGATTTCATGTACTGCACGCTCTCGCGCCAACGCACGAGGCCCGTCACCTGTTCCACCAGCCGTCGCTTTATTTCGTCGGGGTTGGTCACTTCCGAGGCCAGCACGTTGGCGACGAGAGGCGCCAGCGGCGTGGCCAGGCCGACCTTCTCCAGCGCCGCCTGCATGGCCTCGGCGGCGGGCTGCATCAGGGCACAATGGAACGGCGCGCTCACCGGCAGGAGAATGCCCCGCTTGGCGCCGCGCGGCTTGGCCGCCTCGATGGTGCGCTCAACCGCAGCCTTGTGGCCGCTGACCACGATCTGGCCACCGCCATTGTCGTTGGCGACGGCGACCACCTCTCCCTGGGCCGCCTCCTTGCACGCCTCCTGCGCCGGCTCGAGCTCGATGCCGAGCAGCGCCGCCATGGCACCCTCGCCGACCGGCACCGCCTTCTGCATCGACTGCCCGCGCAGCTTGAGCAGGCGCGCGCCGTCGGCCAGCGCCAGCGCCCCAGCGGCCACCAGCGCCGAATACTCGCCGAGCGAATGGCCGGCGACGTGCGAGGCCAGGGTGGCGAGCGGCTTGCCGCCGTCCTTCTCGATGATCCGCACGACCGCCACGCTGACGGCCATCAGCGCCGGCTGCGCGTTCTCGGTCAGCGTGATCTCGGATTCCGGCCCCTCGCGCATCAGCTTGGTGAGGTTCTGCTTGAGGGCCTCGTCGACCTCCTGGAACACGTCTCGGGCGGTCTGGAAGGCGCCGGCGAGATCGGCGCCCATGCCGACGGCCTGGGACCCTTGCCCCGGAAAGACGAATGCGCGACCCATCGGCCGTTTCTCCCTGTTCTTGGCCTTGTGCGGGGCTGTCATACCTCACTCGGCGAACGGCCGGGAAGCTTGCTTTCGAGAGATTTGCCTGTATAACCGCCGCTCTTCGGGGCCTGAGTCGGCCCCGTCTCCTTGCCGCCCCTCCGGGGTCGGCTAGATCCGGCCGGTTCGCACGAACTCCGGGTCGCTAACAGCCATAAGGAGCCCGAATGGCATTGTACGAAAACGTCTTCATCGCGCGTCAGGACGTCCCGACGACGCAGGTGGAGGCCCTGACCAAGCAGTTCACCGATCTGGTCACTGCACAGGGCGGCAGCGTCTCCAAGAACGAGTATTGGGGCCTGCGCTCGCTCACCTTCCGCATCAAGAAGAACCGCAAGGGCCACTACACCCTGCTGAACATCGACGCGCCGCCGGCTGCCATCAAGGAGCTGGAGCGTACCATGTCGATCAACGAGGACATCATCCGCTACCTCACGGTACGCGTCGACAGCCTCGAGGAAGGTCCCTCGGCCGTCATGCAGCGCAGCAGCGAGAAGGCCGACCGGCCGGGCGGCAGCGATCGCCCCGAGCGGGGCGGCTGGTCCGACCGTCCGCCGCGCCGCGAGCGTCCGCGCTTCGGCGAAGAGTCCACCGGCATGACGGGAGAAGAAGAATGAGCGCCCAACGTCGTCCCTTCACCCGCCGCCGCAAGAGCTGCCCGTTCTCCGGCGCCAACGCGCCCAAGATCGACTACAAGGACGTGCGCCTGCTGCAGCGCTTCATCTCCGAGCGCGGCAAGATCGTGCCGAGCCGCATCTCCGCGGTGTCGTCCAAGAAGCAGCGCGAGCTCGCCCAGGCGATCAAGCGCGCCCGCTTCCTGGCGCTGCTGCCCTACGTGATCTCGTAAGGAGCGCCGCACCATGCCGATGAACGTCATCCTGCTGGAGCGCGTGCCCAAGCTCGGTCAGATGGGCGATGTGGTGAAGGTGAAGCCCGGCTTCGCCCGCAACTTCCTGCTGCCGCAGAAGAAGGCGCTGCGCGCCACCAAGGACAACATCACCTACTTCGAATCGCAGCGTAAGGTGCTGGAGGCCCAGAACCTCGAGCGCCGCAGCGAGGCCGAAGCCGTCGCCGCCAAGATGAAGGACGTCAAGGTCACTCTCATCCGCCAGGCGTCCGAGGCCCTGCAGCTCTACGGTTCGGTCACCTCGCGCGACATCTCCGACGCCGCCAATGCCGACGGCGTCAAGATCCAGCGCAGCCAGGTCGAGCTCGACAAGCCGATCAAGATGCTCGGCGCGCACAAGATCCAGATCCATCTCCATCCGGAGGTCGCGGTCGAGATCACGGCGCTGGTCGCGCGCTCGGCCGACGAGGCGGAGTTCCTGGCCAAGGGCGGCAAGCTGGTCGCCGAGACCGAGCGTGCCGCCATGGAAGCGGCCGAGGCCGCACAGCGCGCCGCGGACCAGGCGGCTGCCCTGTTCGAGGCGAAGGCGACCGCCGAAGGCGAGACCGCCGAGGCCGCCGCTCCGGCCGCCGAGGAAGAGCCGGCCACCGACAAATAGCGCGGCCCTCCTTGGGCCCTCCGAGCGCTTCGAACGCATGCCATCGCCCCCGCGGTGGCATGCGTTTTCGTTTGAGGATCGCGTGATCTGGAAGCTCGGAGCGACGCTGGTCGCGGCACTGGTCGTTCTGCCCGTGCTCGGCCTTGCCGCCAGCCTGTTCTCCGGACGCGCCGAGATGTGGCGGCATCTGGCCGCGACGCAGCTCGCGGACATCGTTTCCAACACGGCCATCCTGCTGATCGGGGTCGGCGCGGGCACGGCGGCGATCGGCACCGCCACGGCGTGGCTCGTGACGATGCACCGCTTCCCGTTCAGCCGGATGCTGGAATGGGCGCTGATCCTGCCGCTGGTGCTGCCGACCTACATCATCGGCTACGCCTATGCCGACCTGCTCGCCTTCGCCGGCCCGCTGCAGGGCGGCCTGCGCGCCCTCACCGGATGGCAGCGCGCCGATTACTGGTTCCCCGATCCCGCCTCCGCGGGCGGAGTGGCCGTGCTCTTCACGCTCGTTCTGTACCCCTACGTGTATCTCGCGGCCCGTACCGCCTTCCTCGGCCAGTCGCGGCCGCTGCTGGAGGCCAGCCGCATCCTGGGCTGCGGGCCGTGGCGCTCCTTCCTTGCCGTCGGCCTGCCGATGGCGCGCCCGGCGATCGCCGCGGGCGTGGCCCTGGCATTGTTCGAGGCGCTGGCCGACTTCGCGACGGTGCAATATTACGGCGTGGCGACGTTCACGACGGCGATCTATCGCATCTGGTACGGCATGGGCGATCGCGACGGCGCGGCACAGGTCGCCGTCGTCCTGCTCGCCATCGCCGCCCTCCTGATCGTGGTCGAACGGCGCTCGCGCGGCCGGGCCCGCCATTACGTCGCATCGAACCTGCGCGAGACGGTCGGTCCCGACCGCCTCATGGGGTGGCGCGCCGCCGCCGCCGGCGTGGCCTGCGCGCTGCCGGTGCTGCTGGGCTTCGCCGTTCCGGCGCTCCACCTGTTCCAGCTCGCCGCGCGCTCCGACCTTTCCCTGACGGCATCGGCCATGCTGCGCGATGCGGGCAACAGCATGCTGCTCGCGACCGTCGCGGCCGTGGCGATCGCCGCCATCGGCCTGTTCCTCGCCTATTCCGGCCGGCTGGTCCGCCGCCGGCGCTTCAATCGGATGATCGACCTCGCCACGCTCGGGTACGCCGTTCCCGGTGCCGTCATCGCCGTCGGCATCCTGCTGCCGCTGACCGCCGCCGACCGCCTGATCGGCCGCACGGCGAACGACCTGTTCGGGGTGTCCGTCGGCCTGGTGCTGAGCGGCACGCCCATCGCGCTTGTGCTGGCCTATGTCGTGCGCTTCCTCGCCGTCGGCGTCGCCAACATCGCGCCCGGCCTGGCGGCCATCGATCCCGCCATGGATGCCAGTGCGCAAGGCCTCGGCGCGCGTGCCGCGACGATCCTGCGGCGCATCCACCTGCCCATGCTGCGCGCGCCGGTGCTTGCCGCCGCCATCGTCGCCTTCGTCGAGGTCCTGAAGGAGCTGCCGGCGACCCTGCTGATCCGGCCGTTCAACTTCGACACGCTCGCCGTCGGCGTCTACCGCTTCGCCTCCGACGAGCGCCTTGCCGAGGCCGCAGCCGGCGCCCTGCTGATCGTCGTCGCCTCGCTGGTGCCGGTGATCCTGCTCGGCCGGTCGATCGCGGCGTCGGCTACTTCCAGCCGGCCCGCTCCATGATCTTCAGCGCTTCCGCGTTGTTCTGCGCGTAGACCCGCGCATTGAGCTGGTCTTCCTTGAAGCTGCCCAGGGCCTTGAGCTCGGGCGAGAGCTCCACGCCGGACGCCACCGGATACTCGGAGTTGCCCTCGGCGAAGTAGCGTTGCGCCTGCACCGAAACCAGGTATTCGAGGAACTTCACCGCCACGTCGCGGTTGGGAGCATGCCGCGCCACGGCGCCGCCGCTGATGTTCACGTGCGTGCCGCGATCGGCCTGGTTGGGGAACACGACGCCGACCTTGGCCGCGAGCTCGCGGTCCTCCGCCTTCTTCGAGCGCATCAGGTTGGCGAGGTAGTAGGTGTTGGCGAGGCAGATATCCGCTTCGCCTGCGGCAATCGCCTTGATCTGGTCGGTGTCGCCGCCGCGCGGCGCACGCGCGAGGTTGGCGGCGATGCCCCTGGCCCAGGCCTCGGTCTTCTCCGGGCCGAGCGCGGCCAGCAGCGAGCCGGTCAGCGACTGGTTGTAGATATGGCCCGAGGTGCGAACCAGCAGCCGCCCCTTCCACCTTGCGTCGGCCAGGCTCTCGTAGGTCGCCACCTCGGCGGGCTGCACCTTCGCCTTGTTGTAGACGATGACGCGTGCGCGCTTCGAGAAGCCGAACCAGGTGCCGTCGGGATCCCGCAGATGGGCCGGAACGGCCGCCTGCAGAATCTCCGAGGAAACGGTCTGCAGCAGGCCCATCTGACGGGCCCGCTCGATCCGCCCGGCGTCGGTCGTGATGAACACGTCGCACGGGCTCTTGTCTCCCTCGGCCCGCAGGCGCTCGACCAGCGGGTCGGGCTCGGCATCGACGCGATTGACCTTGACGCCCGACAGATCGGAGAAGTTGGCGTAAAGCGCCTCGTCGGTGTTGTAGTGGCGGGCCGAGTAGAGGTTGAGCGTGCGGCCCTGCGCATCGGATCGACGTGCAATCGTCAGGCCGGCGCCGATCGTCAGACCCAACTTCATCAAAGCGCGTCGATTCACAGTAGTCTCCCGGGATCAAGCAATTCAGTCGGAATGCACTTAGCACACTCCATCGCGACTGAAAATCGCTTGCAATCGATCCTAGGCGAGCAGCTTCGCCCGGGCGCGGGCGTGCTCGTCCTTCGTGATGGACTTCTCCGCCAGCAGGCGGTCGAGCTTGACGAGCTCGTCGGCGACACTGAAGCCGACGACCTGGCGCAGCTCTTCCCTCGCCTGCTGCGATTGCGCGCGGTTGCGCGCCGCCATCCCGCCGCTCTGAGTGAGGATGTAGGCGAAGACGCCGATATAGGGCAGCACGATGAGCAGGATCACCCACAGCACCTTGCCGAAGCCGGAAATGTCGTGGCGGCGGAACAGATCGCCGGCCGCCGTGATGAACAGCCAGAACCACAGGATGAACGCGAAGATGCTGAGCGCATTCGCGAGGAAGGTCATGAAGGCCGACCCGGATGAAAAGAACATGTGCGCCCTCCTTGCAGCACTCGTGGAACGGCTCGCGCAGCCTCTTGCACGAACCTTGCGTCCGTCCCGCAGGGGGGCCGACGCAGGCGACTATATGCAGCATTCGCGCCCGCACATCGACCAGGATTCTCGATCTGACCTGGTGTATCGGGGCGCGGCGTCCATCGTTGAACGGATACGGCCATGATGAAGCATTCAAGGGCCTGGATCGTCGCCGCCGGCCTCGCAATCCTCGCCGTCGGCGGCTACTACGCCTGGCAGCATTTCGCCAATCCGGGCCTGCCGGAGGGATTCGCCAGCGGCAACGGGCGCATCGAGGCGACCGAGATCGATATCGCCGCGAAGATTCCGGGCCGAATCGGCGAGATTCTCGTTCGCGAAGGGGATTTCGTCACCGCCGGCCAGGTTCTCGTGCGGATGAATACCGACCAGCTCGAGGCCAGGCGACGACAGGCGCAGGCGGAACTCCAGCGCGCCAAGATCGGCGTCGACACTGCCCGGAGCCTGGTGGCCCAGCGCGACGCCGAACGCAAGGCCGCTACGGCGGTGATCGCCCAGCGCAGGGCGGAGTTCGATGCCGCCAAGCGCCGGCTGGAGCGCTCCGAGCAGCTCGTCAAGACGAACACCGTCGCGCAGCAGGTGCTCGATGACGACCGCGCGGCCGCGCAGGGAAGCGCGGCCGCGATCAACGCCGCCGAGGCCCAGCTCGCCGCCTCGGAAGCCGCACTCAACACGGCAAAAGCCCAGATCGTCGATTCGGAGGCGGCGGTCGATGCCGCCCACGCCGCGATCGACACCATCACGGCGGACATCAACGACAGCACGCTGACCTCGCCGCGCGACGGACGCGTGCAGTTCCGCATCGCCCAGCCGGGCGAGGTCCTCTCCGCCGGCGGCCGCGTGCTCAACTTCGTCGATCTCGGCGACGTCTACATGACGTTCTTCCTGCCGACCGCACAGGCCGGCCGCGTCGCCATCGGCAGCGAGGTGCGCATCGTCCTCGACGCCTGGCCGGCCTACGTCCTGCCCGCCAGGGTAAGCTTCGTCGCCAATGTCGCACAGTTCACGCCCAAGGCGGTGGAGACGGCCGACGAACGCCAGAAGCTGATGTTCCGCGTGCGGGCGCAGATTCCGGAGACATTGCTGCGCAAGTACATCGAGCAGGTGAAGACCGGCCTGCCCGGCGTAGCCTACGTGCGCCTCGATCCCCAGGCCGAATGGCCGGCGCGGCTGGCGAAGCTGGTCGAATGACCGCGCCGCTGCTGGCGCGGATCGACCGTGTCGCCCTGACCTACGGCCGGACGCGGGCGCTCGACGGCATCTCGCTGGACATCGCCGCCGGCGGCATGGCCGGGCTGATCGGCCCCGACGGCGTCGGCAAGTCCAGCCTACTGTCGCTGATCGCCGGCGCCCGCGTCATCCAGCAGGGCCGGGTCGAGGTCCTCGGCGGCAACATGGCGGACGGCGGGCACCGCCGGCGGGTCTGCCCGCGCATCGCCTACATGCCCCAGGGCCTCGGCAAGAATCTCTATCCGACCCTCTCGGTCTTCGAGAACATCGACTTCTTCGGCCGGCTGTTCGGCCTCAACCGGCGCCAGCGCAGCCGGAGGATCGCCGGTCTGCTGGCCAGCACGGACCTCGCCCGCTTCGCCGACCGTCCGGCCGGCAAGCTGTCCGGCGGCATGAAGCAGAAGCTCAGCCTGTGCTGCGCGCTGATCCACGATCCCGACCTGCTGATCCTCGACGAGCCGACCACCGGCGTCGATCCGCTGTCGCGCCGCCAGTTCTGGGAACTGATCGACCGGCTGCGCGCCGAGCGCGCCGGCATGAGCGTGCTGGTCGCCACCGCCTATATGGAGGAAGCCGCCCGCTTCGACTGGCTGGTGGCGATGGATGCCGGCCGCGTGCTGGCGACCGGCACGCCCGCCGAGCTGCTCCGCCAGACCGGCAGCGCGACGCTGGACGATGCCTTCATCCGCCTCCTGCCGGAGGCGAAGCGCAACGGCCATCGCGCCGTCGTCATCCCGCCGCGCCCGGCCGACGACGACGGAGAGATCGCCATCGAGGCCGATCATCTCACCATGCGCTTCGGCGATTTCACGGCGGTCGACGATGTCAGCTTCCGCATCGCCCGGGGCGAGATCTTCGGCTTCCTGGGCTCGAACGGCTGCGGCAAGACGACGACGATGAAGATGCTGACCGGCCTGCTGCCGGCGAGCGAGGGCACCGCCCGCCTGTTCGGCAAGACCGTCGACGCCGGCGACATGGAGGTCCGGCGGCGCGTCGGCTACATGTCGCAGGCCTTCTCGCTCTACGGCGAGCTGACGGTGGAGCAAAATCTCGACCTGCATGCCCGCCTGTTCGGCCTGGCGCCCGCAACCATCCCCGATCGCATCGCCGCGATGGCCGAACGGTTCGGCCTGCGCGAGGCGATGGATGCGATGCCCGATGCGCTGCCGCTCGGCATGCGCCAGCGCCTGTCGCTGGCCGTGGCGATGATCCATGCGCCGGAGATCCTGATCCTCGACGAGCCGACGTCCGGGGTCGATCCGGTGGCGCGCGACGGCTTCTGGCGGATCCTCGCCGACCTGTCGCGGCGCGACGGCGTGACGATCTTCGTGTCGACCCATTTCATGAACGAGGCGGAGCGCTGCGATCGCATCTCGCTGATGCATGCCGGACGGGTGCTGATCAGCGACACGCCCGCCGCGATCGTCGAGAAGCGGGCCGCCGCGAGCCTCGACGACGCCTTCGTCGCCTGCCTCCAGGACGCGGTGGACGAGGCCGCCGTGCCCGCCTCCGTCGCGGAGGCGATCCCCGCGACGCCGGTCGAAACGGCGCCGCCCCGGGCGGCGGGCGGAAGCTTCTTCGAGCTGCGGCGCATGCTGGCCTACGCCCGGCTGGAATCGCTCGAGCTGCGGCGCGATCCGATCCGCCTGACGCTGGCACTGGTCGGCAGCGTGATCCTGATGTTCGTCATCGGGTACGGTACCAATCTCGACGTCGAGAACCTGTCGTTCGCCGTGCTCGACCGCGACGACACCTCGGTCAGCCGCGACTACGCGCTGCGTATCGCCGGATCGCGCTACTTCATCGAGAAGCCGCCGATCGCGAGCTACGACGAGCTCGACCGCCGCCTGCGCAACGGCGAGCTCAGCCTGGCGATCGAGATCCCGCCGGGCTTCGGCCGCGACGTGGCACGCGGGCGCGGGGTCGAGATCGGAGCCTGGATCGACGGTGCGCTGCCGAGCCGGGCGGAAACCGTCCGCGGCTACGTCCAGGGCATGCACGCGCAATGGCTCGCCGAGAAGGCGCGCACGCTCCACGGCCGGGCCGCAGCCGACGATTTCCAGCTCATCGCGCGCTTCCGCTACAACCCCACCGTCGCGAGCCTCGTGGCCATGGTCCCGGCGGTGATCCCGCTGCTGCTGATGATGATCCCCGCGATGCTGACGGCGCTCAGCATCGTGCGCGAGAAGGAACTCGGCTCGATCATCAACTTCTACGTCACGCCCGTGACGCGCACCGAGTTCCTGCTCGGCAAGCAGGTTCCCTACGTCGTGCTGGCGATGCTGAATTTCGTGCTGCTGACGGCGTTCGCGGTCTTCGTGTTCCAGGTTCCCTTCACCGGCAGCCTGCCGACCTTCGCCGCCGCCGGCCTGCTCTACGTCGTCGTCACGACCTCCATGGGACTCGTGGTCTCGAGCTTCATGACCAGCCAGATCGCCGCCATCTTCGGCACCGCGCTGCTCACGCTCATCCCGGCGGTGCAGTATTCGGGCATGATCGACCCGGTGTCGTCGCTGCAGGGCGCGGGCGCCGTCATCGGCCGCATCTATCCGGCCACCCATTTCATGACCATCGCGCGCGGCACCTTCTCCAAGGCGCTAGATTTCCACGACCTTCAAGGGTCCTTCATGCCCCTGCTGATCGCCATCCCCGTCCTGCTCGCGCTGGGCAACCTGCTGCTGCGCAAGCAGGAGACGTGAGCATGGGGTTCGGCAACATCCTCCAGCTCGGCATCAAGGAGCTGCGCGGCGTCGGCCGCGACCCCATGCTGATCGTCCTGATCCTGTATTCGTTCACGGTCTCGATCTACACCGCCTCGCGCGCCCAGCCGGAGACGCTGAACCGCGCGGTGATCTCGATCGTCGACGAGGACCGCTCGCCGGTGTCCTCGCGCATCGCGGGCGCCTTCTACCCGCCCTACTTCCTCACGCCGCAGCTCATCTCCCAGGCCGAGATGGACAGTCGCATGGATGCCGGGCTCGACACTTTCGCACTCAACATCCCGCCCAACTTCCAGCGTGACCTGCTGGCCGGCCGGTCCCCCGAGATCCAGCTCAACATCGATGCGACCCGCGTCGGGCAGGCCTTCACCGGCAGCGGCTACATCCAGTCGATCGTCTCGGGCGAGGTCAACGAGTTCCTGCGCCGCTATCGCGGCGCGGCAGCGGTGCCGGTCGACCTGGTGCTGCGCGCCCGCTTCAACCAGGAGCTCAACAAGAGCTGGTTCGCCTCGATCAACAACGTCATCTCGTCGATCACCATGCTGGCCATCATCCTGACCGGCGCCGCGCTGATCCGCGAGCGCGAGCACGGCACGATCGAGCACCTGCTGGTCATGCCCGTGACGCCCACCGAGATCATGCTGAGCAAGATCTGGTCGATGGGCCTGATCGTCCTGGTCGCCTCCGGCTTCTCCATCGTCGTCATCGTGCAGGGGCTGCTCGCGGTGCCGATCGAGGGCTCGGTGCCGCTCTTCATGGCGGGCGCGGCGCTGCACCTGGTGGCGACGACCTGCCTGGGAATCTTCCTGGCGACGGTCGCCGGCTCGATGCCGCAATTCGGCATGCTGCTGATGCTGGTCCTGCTGCCGCTGCAGATCCTCTCCGGCGCGACGACCCCGCGCGAGAGCATGCCGGCCATCATCCAGGACATCATGCTGGCGGCACCGAACACCCACTTCGTCATGCTGGCGCAGTCGATCCTGTTCCGCGGCGCCGGCCTCGCCGTCGTATGGCCGCAGTTCGCCGCCCTGCTCGCCATCGCCACCGTTTTCTTCGTCCTCTCGCTCCGCCGCTTCAAGAGCTTCCTGCGATAGCCCCCGGAAGCAGCCCTGTCGCTCATGGCGGCATGCGCAAATTTCTCGGTGCGCTCCGGGCCTGCCGCCCGGGAGGGGGGTTCACATTTGAGGCAAAATTGTGGAAGATTTCTGAACTTGGTTGGTATTCCCGATCAGCCACGGGGGTGAACGATGTTGTTAGCCAGGGTTCTTTCCCGGATCTTGGGGGAAGGACAGCTGACCATTGTCGATGCGGCAGGCCGGTCGCATCGCATCCAGGGCGCCAGGCCGGGCCCCGCCGTCACCATGCGGATCCACAGCTGGTGGACCGGCATGCGCCTGATCCTTCGTCCCCGCGTCGCCTTCGGCGAGGCCTACATGGACGGCAAGCTTACCGTCGAGAACGGCGATATCTACGACCTGCTCGATCTGATAGGCCGCAACATCGCGGCGATCGACGACACCCCGTTCGTCCGCTGGTCCTATTCCTGGCAGCGGATGGTGCGCTGGATCGAGCAGTACAATCCGGTCGGCAAGGCGCAACGCAACGTGGCGCACCACTACGACCTGAACGGCCAGCTCTACGATTTCTTCCTCGACCGCGACCGGCAGTACTCCTGCGCCTATTTCAGGACCGGCGACGAGCCGCTGGAGCAGGCACAGCTCGACAAGAAGCGGCACATCGCCGCCAAGATGCTGCTGACGCCCGGCCAGAAGGTCCTCGACATCGGCTCCGGCTGGGGCGGCATGGCGCTGTTCCTCGGCGAGCAATACGGCGTCGACGTGACCGGCGTCACCCTGTCGACGGAGCAGCACACCGTCTCGAGCCGGCGCGCGCTGGAGGGAAGCCTGGCCGACCGGGTGCGCTTCAAGCTGCTCGACTACCGTCAGGAACCCGACCGCTACGACCGCATCGTCTCGGTCGGCATGTTCGAGCATGTCGGCGTCGCGCACTATGTCGAGTTCTTCCGCAAGACGAAGGAGCTGCTGAAGGACGACGGGGTGATGGTGCTGCACGCGATCGGCCGCATGGAGCCGCCCGGCGCGACCAACACCTGGCTGAAGAAGTACATCTTCCCCGGCGGTTACACCCCTGCCCTGTCGGAGGTCATGGCGGCGATCGAGAAGGTCGGGCTGTGGGTCACCGATGTGGAGATCCTGCGGCTGCACTATGCCGAGACGCTGCGCCACTGGCGCCAGCGCTTCCTCGCCAACCGCGAGCGCATCAAGCAGCAGTCAGGCTACGATGAGCGCTTCTGCCGCATGTGGGACTTCTATCTCGCCGGCTGCGAGATATCGTTCCGGTACATGAACCAGATGGTCTTCCAGATCCAGCTCGCCCGCCGCCAGGACGCAGTGCCGCTGACCCGCGACTATATCGTCGATGCCGAGCGCGACACCACGGTCGGCCACTCGATGGCGGCGGAGTAAGTAAGGAGGTTAGCACGAGAAAAACCTTCCTTTTCTGGCGACGCGGTGCAAGAACAACGCTGGAACGCTGGAAGGTATCCTCCCCTTGCGCGGGATTACTGCGAGATGGTTGGAACGGCGGCGGAACGGCGCGAAGTTCAAGCCATGACCAACGGCCGGGAGGCGCGCAAACGACTCCACGATGGAAGCGAAAAAAGATAGCGACAAAATTATCAAAATGCCTGGCGTGGAGCCGACCGCTCTTCGCGAGCCGCCGCACAACTTCGAGGCGGAACAGGCGCTGCTCGGCTCCATCCTGGTCAACAATGCCGCCTACCAGCGCGTCGCGGAGTTCCTGAAGGGCGAGCATTTCGCCGATCCCGTGCACGGCAAGCTGTTCGACGCCCTCGCCCGCCTGATCGAGCGCGGACAGGTCGTCAGCGCGGTCACGCTCAAGACCTATATCGAGCACGACGAGGACATCAGGGCGGCGGGCGGCCCGTCCTACGTCGCCCAGCTGGCGGCCGCCTCGGTGCACGTCATCGATGCCGGCGACTTCGGCCGCATCGTCCATGACCTCTACCTGCTGCGCCAGCTCATCGATCTCGGCCAGAACGTGGTCAACACCGCCTACAAGCCGACGCTCGACGAAACCGCCATCGAGCAGATCGAGATCGCCGAGAAGAAGCTCTACGACCTTGCCAGCACCGGTCAGACGGAAGGCGGCTTCAAGCCGTTCCGCACCGCCCTGACCGAGGCGATGGTCGCGGCCGAGGCCGCCTACAACCGGGCGGGCCAGCTCACCGGCGTGGCGACCGGTCTCGCCCAGCTCGACATGCTGCTCGGCGGCCTGCATCGATCGGATCTCCTGATCCTCGCCGGCCGTCCTTCGATGGGCAAGACGGCGCTCGCCACCAACATCGCCTTCAACGCCGCCAAGGCCTATCGCGAGGCGATCGTCGACGGCGTGCCGAAGGCGGTCGACGGCGCTGTGGTCGGCTTCTTCTCGCTCGAAATGTCGTCGGAGCAGCTCGCCACCCGCATGCTGTCGGAGCAGGCCGAGATCCCCTCCGAGAAGATCCGAAAGGGCGAGCTGATCAGCAGCCATTTCGACAAGGTGCTGGAGATCAGCCGCGAGCTCGAGCACCTCAACTTCTACATCGACGACACGCCGGCGCTCAGCATCGCCGCGCTGCGCACCCGCGCCCGCCGGCTGAAGCGCACGCATGGGCTGGGCCTGCTGATCGTCGACTATCTCCAGCTTCTCGCCCCCTCGGGCAAGTCGCGCCAGGAGAACCGCGTGCAGGAAGTCTCCGAGATCACCCGCGGCCTCAAGACGCTGGCCAAGGAGCTCGACGTGCCGGTGCTGGCCCTGTCGCAGCTCAGCCGCGCCGTCGAGCAGCGCGAGGACAAGCGGCCGCAGCTCGCCGACCTGCGCGAATCGGGCTCGATCGAACAGGATGCCGACGTGGTGATGTTCGTCTATCGCGAGGAATACTACCTGACGCGCACCGAGCCGGCCCGCCGGCCCGAGGAGAGCGACCAGAAGTTCAACGAGCGGCACGACGACTGGAAGCAGCGCTGCGAGCGCAGCTACGGCAAGGCCGAGGTGATCGTGGCCAAGCAGCGCCACGGTCCGACCGGAATCGTGCGGCTGTCGTTCGAGGGCCAGTACACCAAGTTCGGCAACCTGGCCGCCGATGCCGATGGGCCGGGGCCCGTCTTCGAGTAGGATCAATTCGATGTCCCTGTCCGCCGACAACGACGCGGCCCGCCGCGCCGGCGCCGTCCTCACGGTCGACCTCGCCAACATCGCCGCCAACTGGCGCGGGTTGCGCGATGCCGGCCGCGCCGACGGCAAGCCGATCGACTGTGCCGCCGTCCTCAAGGCCGATGCCTACGGCACCGGCGCCGCGATCGTCGCACCGCGTCTGGCTGCCGAAGGCTGCCGCCATTTCTTCGTTGCCCATCTCGAGGAAGGCATTGCCCTGCGCGCCGTCGTGCCGGAGCATCCCATCTACGTGCTGAACGGTCTGCTGCCGGGCACGGAGGCCGATTTCGTGCAGTTCGGCCTCACGCCGGCGCTGAACCACCTCGCCCAGCTCAATGCCTGGCGCGCTGCCGCCCAGCGCTTCAACCGGCCGCTCGATGCGGTCATCCACGTCGACACCGGCATGCACCGGCTGGGCTTCAGCCCGGAGGAGGCGCTGGTGCTGTCCAACGAGCGCGGCCGCCTGCGCGGTCTGCGCCTGGCGTTGCTGATGAGCCATCTCGTGGCGGCGGAGGAGCAAGCCAACCCGATCAGCGCCGAGCAGCTCGCGCGTTTCCGCGAGTTCGTGCGCACGATGCCCGGCGCACCCGCTTCGCTGGCCAACTCGTCGGGCATCTTCCTCGGCCCCGACTATCATTTCGACCTGCTGCGGCCGGGTGCGGCGCTCTACGGCATCAATCCCCTGCCCGGCCAGCCCAATCCGATGCTGCCGACGGTCACTCTGCACGCACGCATCCTGCAGGTCCGTCGGATCGAAGCCCTCCAGACCGTGGGATACGGTGCCGCGTGGCGTTCGGCCCGCCCCAGTCGCGTGGCGACCATTGCGCTGGGCTACGCCGACGGCTACTTCCGCAACCTCATGAGCCGCACATACGTGCATCTTGCCGGGCACAAGGTGCCCGTGGTGGGCCGCATCTCGATGGACCTCGTGACGATCGACGTGACCGACGTGCCGGAAGCCGAGAGCCAGCCGGGCGCGCTGGTGGAGATCCTGGGGCCGCACCTGACGACCGACGACCTCGCGGACCATGCCCGCACCAACGCCTACGAGGTGATGACCGCGCTCGGCCGGCGCTACGCGCGCGTCTATCTCGACGCCCCGCCCGCCGAGGCTGGCGCCCACGAGGATGCGGCCGAAGCGGAGACGCCGGCGTGAGCATTCCCGTCGTGACCCAGCTCGGCCGCATGACGCTGGCGCTGCTGGCGATGATCGGCGCCGTCACCTCGTTCGCCGCGCGGGCGATCCGCCACGGCCTGCAGCCGCCCTACTACCGCCAGCAGATCCTGCGGCAGGTGCTGGAGATCGGCTACTACTCGCTGCCCGTCGTCGGCCTCACGGCGATCTTCACCGGCATGGTGCTGGCGCTGCAAAGCTACACCGGCTTCGCGCGCTTCTCCGCCGAGCAGGCCATCCCCAACGTCGTGGTCGTCTCGTTGACCCGCGAGCTGGGGCCCGTGCTGGCCGGCCTGATGGTCGCCGGCCGGGTCGGCGCGGCGATGGCGGCGGAGATCGGCACGATGCGGGTGACCGAGCAGATCGATGCGCTCACCACGCTCTCGACCGACCCGTTCAAGTATCTCGTCGCGCCGCGGCTGATTGCGGGCATCCTCACCCTCCCCGTGCTGGTGCTGATCGCCGACATCATCGGCGTGCTCGGCGGCTACCTGGTCGGCGTCTACAAGCTGGACTTCAACGACTCGACCTACCTGCGCAACACGCTCGATTTCCTGCAGTTCCAGGACGTGTTCTCCGGGCTCGTGAAAGCCGCCGTCTTCGGCTTCCTGATCACGCTGATGGGCTGCTACCACGGCTACACGTCGAAGGGCGGTGCACAAGGCGTCGGCGCGGCCACGACCAACGCCGTGGTCTCCGCGTCGATCCTGATCCTGACCTTCAACTACTTCATCACCGAAGCCTTCTTCGCCCGCTGATGAGCGCTCCCAAGATCTCGCTGCGCGGCGTCACCAAGGCCTTCGGCGCCAAGCCGGTGCTGCGCGGCATCGACCTCGACGTCGCGGCCGGCGAATCGGTCGTCGTGATCGGCGGCTCGGGCACCGGCAAGTCGGTGATGCTGAAATGCATCCTCGGCCTGATCCGCCCCGACGGCGGCTCGATCCGGATCGACGGCGAGGAGACGGTCGGTCTGGGTGACGGCGAGCGTACCCAGGTGATGCGCAAGTTCGGCATGCTGTTCCAGGGCGGCGCGCTGTTCGACTCGCTGCGGGTCTGGCAGAACGTCGCCTTCGGGCCGATCCAGAGCGACGGCATGGCACCGGCCAAGGCCAAGGATCTGGCGATGGCCAAGCTCGCCAATGTCGGGCTCGGGCCGGAGATCGGCGAGCTCTTCCCGTCGGAGCTGTCGGGCGGCATGCAGAAGCGTGTCGCGCTGGCCCGTGCCATCGCGCGCGAGCCGGAGATCATCTTCTTCGACGAGCCGACCACCGGCCTCGACCCGATCATGGCCGACGTGATCAACGAGCTGATCGTGAAATGCGTGCACGAGCTCGGCGCCACCGCGGTGTCGATCACCCACGACATGGCGAGCGCGCGCAAGATCGGCCACCGCATCGCCATGCTCTACGACGGCCGGCTGATCTGGCAGGGCCCGGTGGCGGAGATCGACCATTGCGGCAACGCCCATGTCGAGCAGTTCATCAACGGCCGGGCCGAGGGTCCGATCCAGATGCAGGTCAGGAAGCTCTGATCGTGGCCGCCGCCAGGGAGACGCTCCGCTGGGAGCGCGGCTTTCCAGAGCCGCTCATGGAATGGTCCAAGCCGAACAAAGAGCGGCTCTGGAGAGCCGCGCTCCCGGCAGGCGCGTGAGATGGCCCGCCCGCTCAAGCGCTTCATCTGCCAGTCGTGCGGCGCGGTCACCAGCAAGTGGAGCGGCCGCTGCGAGAGTTGCGGCGAATGGAACACCATCGTCGAGGAAGCGGCGCCCGCGCCCGGCGCCGCCGGCAGCGGCTTGGTCCGCCGCGGTCGCGGCCGGATCCTCGATTTCGACGGCCTGGTCGGGGCGACGCCGCAGCCGCCGCGCTACAGCAGCGGCATCGTCGAGTTCGACCGGGTATGCGGCGGCGGTCTGGTGGTCGGCTCGGCCCTGCTGATCGGCGGCGATCCGGGCATCGGCAAGTCGACGCTGCTGCTGCAGGTCGCGGCAGCCCTTGCCCGCCAGCATACCGCCTGCGCCTACATCTCGGGCGAGGAGGCGCTCGACCAGGTGCGGCTGCGCGCCGAGCGGCTGGGACTGGGCGGCGCCCCCGTGCAGCTCGCGACCGCGACCGCGGTGCGCGACATCGTCGCCACCCTCGAGCAGCCCGGCGCGCCACGCGTCGCCGTCATCGATTCGATCCAGACCATGTGGCTGGACACGATCGACAGCACGCCCGGCACGGTAACCCAGGTGCGGGCCTCGGCGCAGGCTCTGGTCGAGCTCGCCAAGCGGCGCGGCATCGCCATCCTGCTGGTCGGCCACGTCACCAAGGACGGCGCCATCGCCGGCCCCCGCGTGCTCGAGCACATGGTCGACACCGTGCTCTATTTCGAGGGCGAGCGCGGCCACCAGTTCCGCATCCTGCGCACGGTCAAGAACCGCTTCGGCCCGACCGACGAGATCGGCGTCTTCGAGATGTCCGACCGCGGCCTGGCCGACGTCGCCAACCCCTCGGCGCTGTTCCTCGGCGAGCGTCGCGGCCATGTCTCGGGCGCCTGCGTCTTCGCCGGCATCGAGGGCACGCGCCCCGTGCTGGTCGAGATCCAGGCCCTGGTCAGCCCCTCCTCCCTCGGCACGCCGCGGCGCGCGGTGGTCGGCTGGGATTCCAACCGGCTGGCCATGGTCCTGGCGGTTCTCGAGGCGCGCTGCGGCGTCACCACCGGGATCAACGACGTCTATCTCAACGTCGCCGGCGGCCTACGGATCGGCGAGCCGGCAGCCGACCTCGCGGTGGCCGCCGCGGTCGTCTCCTCGCTCGCCGACGAGCCGGTGCCATCCGACATGGTCGTGTTCGGCGAGGTCGGGCTGGGCGGCGAGGTCCGGCCGGTCGGCCAGCGCGAGGCGCGCCTGCGCGAGGCAGCAAAGCTCGGCTTCCGCAGCGCGCTAGTGCCGCGCGCGCGCAGCGGCAGCGGCCCTGCGCCGCGACCGCCCGAGGGCATCGTTGTTGACGAAATCGAGCATCTGGCCGACCTTGTCGCCCGTTTTCAGCCTGCCGATCGGCCCCTCGCGCAACGCCGCCGCGAGGGCGGTTCCGAAGGAAGGCGCGAGTAACGCCGCGAGCAAACGCCCCAACGCAGCGCAGAGGATCATGGAAAAGCTCGGCATCAACGTATTCGACGTGGCGGTCATCGTCGTCGCCGTGTTCGGCGCGATCATCGGCATGTCCGCAGGGCTCGCACACGCCGTGCTGTTCATCGTCTCGTGGGTCGGCGCCGGCTGGATCGCGCTGAACTACTCCCACCTGATCGAGCCCGAGATCCTCAAGCTGGTGCAGAGCGCGGAGCTGGCGAAGTTCGGCGCCATGCTGGTGGTGTTCGTCTTCGCCCTGATCGTGCTGGTGATCGCCACCAACGCCCTGTCGCGCGCGATCCGCATGAGCCCGCTCAACAAGCCCGACCACATCCTGGGTGGGGGCTTCGGCGTTATCTGCGCCTGGGTGGCCATGGGCGTGGCCTATCTGTTCTTCACCTATCTGGGCCCCAAGCCCATCCCCGCCGTCATCGAATCCGGCGCCACGTTTCCGCTGATCCGGGACATGGCCAACTATGTCGAGCCCTACCTGCCGCCGGGCTTCAAGGCCCGCATGACGCAAAAAGCCGATCCTGCTGCCGGCAGCGCGCCGCCGGCGGTCGAGGCTCCCAAACCGCCGCAGTGACATATCCTTGATGGCGCTCGCGGCGGTCCCCAGATATAACCCCGCCGTGCTTACCCAGAAGAGCGCCCCCGACGACGACAAGTTCCACGAGGAATGTGCGCTGTTCGGCATCTACGGGACTGCCGATGCCGCCGCACACACCGCGCTGGGCCTCCATGCGCTGCAACATCGCGGCCAGGAGGCCTCCGGCATCGTCACCTACGACGGTCGCCAGTTCCATGACCATCGCGCCGCCGGCCTGGTCGGCGACATCTTCGGCGAGCAGGCGGTCATCGCCCGGCTGAAGGGCTATTGCGCGATCGGCCACAATCGCTACGCCACGACCGGCGGGTCCTCGGATCGCAACATCCAGCCGATCTTCGCCGATTTCGACTTCGGCGGGCTGGCCCTCGCCCACAACGGCAACCTGACCAACGCCTACATCCTGCGCAAGGAGCTGGTGCGGATGGGCTGCCTGTTCCAGTCGACCACCGACACCGAGGTCATCAACCACCTGATCGCGCGGTCGAACTTCTCGACCCTGGTCGACCGCATGATCGATGCGCTCGGCCGGGTGAAAGGTGCCTACTCGCTGCTGCTGCTGACCAACGAAGCGCTGCTCGGCGTCCGTGATCCGATGGGCATCCGTCCGCTGTGCATCGGAAAGCTGGACGATGCCTGGATCCTGGCGTCGGAAAGTTGCGGCCTCGACATCCTGGGCGCGCGCTTCGTGCGCGACGTCGAGCCCGGCGAGGTCGTGATCGTCGACGGCAAAGGCCTGCGCTCGATCAAGCCGTTCACGAAGCAGCAGCGCCGGTTCTGCGTCTTCGAGCACATTTATTTCGCGCGTCCCGACAGCAAGATCGAGGGCGTCGGCGTCTACGAGGCGCGCAAGCGCATCGGCGTGGAGCTCGCCCGCGAAAGTCCCGTGCCGGCCGACGTGATCGTCCCGGTGCCCGACTCCGGCGTGCCGGCGGCGATCGGCTTCTCGCAGGAATCCGGCACCCCGTTCGAGCTCGGCATCATCCGCAACCACTATGTCGGCCGCACCTTCATCGAGC
>CAMFJT010000038.1 GCA_945957125.1 uncultured Rhodospirillales bacterium
GCTGTTCGCCGACCCGCAGCATCCCTATACGCTGGGCCTGCTGGGCTCGATCCCGCGGCTCGGCAGCGACGGCGACGAGCGGCTGACCGCCATCGAGGGCATGGTGCCCAATCCTTTCGCCCTGCCCGCCGGCTGCCGCTTCAGCCCGCGCTGCCCGCTCGCCGACGTGCGCTGCCGCGAGCAACCCCCGGGGCTGAACGAGATCGCGCCCGGCCATCGCGTCGCCTGCTGGAAGGCGCCGCTCGACCGGACACTGGCGCTGGCCGCCGAATGAGCGAGCCCCTGCTCTCCGTCGCCGGCCTCGCCAAGCACTTCCCGGTGAAGCGTGGCGTGGTGTTCCAGAGCGCCGTCGGCACGGTGCGCGCCGTCGACGGCCTCAGCTTCGACGTGGCGCCCGGCGAGACGCTCGCGCTGGTCGGCGAATCGGGCTGCGGCAAGTCGACGACCGGCCGCATGATCCTGCGCCTGATCGAGGCCAGCGCGGGGACGATCCGCTTCGCCGGCAAGGACGTGCGCGCGCTCGACCGCCGCGCGCTGCGCGACCTGCGGCGCGACATCCAGATTATCTTCCAGGATCCCTATGCCTCGCTGAACCCGCGCCTCACCGTCGGCCAGGCGCTGGCCGAACCATTGCGCCTGCACGGCCTCGCCTCGGGCGCGAAGCTGCGCCAGCGCATCGATGCGCTGCTCGGCGAGGTCGGGCTGTCGCCGTGGCACGCGCTACGCTATCCGCATGAGTTCTCCGGCGGCCAGCGCCAGCGCATCGGTATCGCCCGCGCGCTCGCCTCCGAGCCGAAGCTGATCGTGTGCGACGAGCCGGTCTCCGCGCTCGACGTGTCGATCCAGGCCCAGGTCATCAACCTGCTGCAGGACCTCAAGCATCGGCGCGGGTTGAGCTACATCTTCATCGCCCACGACCTCGCCGTGGTCCGCCACATCGCCGACCGGGTCGCGGTGATGTATCTCGGCCGGATCGTCGAGATCGCGCCCAAGCGCAAGCTGTTCGCCGGGCCGCGCCACCCTTACACCCAGGCGCTGCTGTCGGCCGTGCCGGTGCCCGACCCGACCGCCAAACGCGCCCGCATCCGGCTGGCCGGCGACGTCCCCAGCCCGCTCAATCCCCCGCCGGGCTGCCACTTCCACACCCGCTGCGCCTACGCCAAGGACCGCTGCAAGGTCGAAGCGCCGCCGCTGCGCTCCCTTAGCGGCTCTGGCGCCGACGACGGCGCCAGCGTCGCCTGCCACTTCGCCGAGACGATCGTGCCACCGCCACTGGTGCCGGAGGACGACCCGCCCTACGCCGCCCGGCTGGCGGCATTGCGGCGCGCGAACGTATCCGCAACGACGTGAGATAGGCTGGGAGCGCGGCTCTCCAGAGCCGCTCTTTCTTCGGTTTGCCATATCCTCTTAGCGGCTCTGGAGAGCCGCGCTCCCAGCCCAGCGAAAGACGCTCGAAGTCCCACATACCCGCTCGGCTTTTTTGCGGCTAGGATGCCGAGACGAATCAATATCAAGTGCGTTGTGTAAGGAGGAAACATGGTCTCTCGGAAGATCGGACGCCGCGGCGTCCTGGCGACGGGCGCTGCCGGCCTGGTAGCCGCACCGTGGGTTGCGGGGGCGCAGGCCAAGACCCTGCGCATCGGCATGCAGAGCATCATCTCCGGGCCGATCGCCCTGCTCGGCACCTCCTCGCGCAATGCGCTGATGATGGAGCAGGACCGAATCAACGCCGCCGGCGGCTTCCTCGGCCGGCCGATCGAGTTCGTCTTCCGCGATTCCAAGGGCCAGCCGCAGGAAGCCGCCCGCGTGGCGCGCGAGCTGGTGAACAGCACCGGCTGCGAGCTGCTGGTCGATGCCGAGGCCTCCTCCGCCTCGTTCGCCGTGCAGGAGGTCGTGCGCGACCTGGGCGTCGCCTGCCTGCATACAAACAGCGAGACCTCCTCGCTGACCGCCGATCCCAAGATCCGCGCGCCCACCGCGTTCCGGGTCGCCCGCCAGGGCGTGCACGATGCCGTCGCCGGCAGCCTCTACCTTGCCGATTTCGCCACCGCGAAGAAGCTCAACAAGTGGGCGACCTGCTCGCCCGATTACGCCTACGGTCGCGATACGACGGCGCAATACCTGCAGTTCCTCAAGCAGTTCAAGCCGGATGTCGAGGTCATCACCGAAGCCTGGCCGAAGCTCGGCCAGCCCGACTTCACGGAGGTCATCACCAAGCTGATCCAGGCCAAGCCGCAGGCGCTGTTCTCGCTGCTCTATGCCGGCGATCTCTCGGCGTTCGTCAACCAGGCCAGCGTCTACGCGCTGTTCTCGCAGATGACGATGGCCACGCCCAACGTCGACTATCCGGTCATGGCCGCGATCAAGCAGCTCCCCGCCGGCATCCAGTCGGCGACGCGCTATGTCGAGACCTTCCCCGACGTGCCCGAGAACAAGGCGTGGGGACAGGCCTATCTCAAGCGCTGGAACGAGCGGCCGACCAACTGGTCGTGGCAGAACACGGTGGCGATGCAGTTCTACGAGGAGGCCATCAAGAAGGCCAACTCGCTCGACGGCAAGGCGCTGGCCGCGGCGCTGACCGGCATGAAGATCAAGACGCCGTTCGGCGCCGACGGCACGATCACCATGCGCGAGGACCACACCACGGTCGGCTACGCGCTAGGCTGGGGCCAGACCACGCCGAAGGAGCCGTTCATCATCGACATCAAGCCCGCCGACTGGGGCAAGATCGTCGAGATGGAAACGGAGTGGAAGAAGCAGCAGAAGTACATCTGACGAGGTAGACCCTCTCCTCACTTCCCTCATGTTCCTCTCCCCCGCGAGGGGGAGAGGCTAGGAGAGGGGGTTGCAGGCGATGTGCGCAACCCCCTTTCCCAACCTCTCCCCCAAGCGGGCGAGAGGAGAAAGAATAGGTCGATGGATTTCGAGGCTCTCGCCGCCTGCCTGACGACGGCCGCCTGCGTGGTCACCCAGACCACCAGCGGGTTGATCGTCGGCATGCTGCTCTTCCTGGTCGCCGCCGGCGTGACCCTGATCTTCGGCGTGCTGAAGGTCGTGAACTTCGCCCACGGCACCTTCTACATGCTGGGCGGCTACGTCGCCTATTCGACGCTTAACGTCACCGGCAGCTACACGGTCGCTGTGCTGGCCGGCGCGCTCGCCATGGCGGCATTCGGCGTGGTGTTCGAGCGGGCGCTGATCTCGCGCGTCTACGGCTCCAACGTGCTGATGCAGCTGCTGATCTGCTACGCCGTGGTGCTGATCTTCGACGACCTCGTGAAGATCGTGTGGGGCCCCGAGTTCCACGCCATGGGCATGCCGCCCGCCTTCCAGGTGCCGCCGCTGTTCATCGCCGGCGGCGTGGTGCCGCCCTTCTATGCCGTGCTGATCGCCATCGCCGCGCTGATCGCCATCGTTCTCGGCCTCGGCCTCTCGCGCACGCGGCTCGGCAAGACGGTGCGTGCCGCCGCGATCAATCCGCAGATGGTCTCGGCGCTCGGCGTCAACACCACGCTGCTCTTCGCCATCGTGTTCGCCATCGGCGGCGGCCTCGCGGGGCTGGCCGGCGCGCTCGCCGCGCCGGTACGCTCGCTGTCGCCCGGCATGGGCTTCTCGATCCTGATCGAAAGCTTCATCGTGACGGTGATCGGCGGCATGGGCTCGATCGCCGGCGCCCTGGTCTCTGCCCTGCTGATCGGCATGGTGCGCGGCTTCGGCACGATCGGCTTTCCCAAGTTCACCGACGGGCTGATCTACATCGTCATGATCGCGATCCTGCTGACCCGCCCGCAGGGACTGTTCGGGCGGCGCCAATGAGGATCGAGCGATGAGTGGCCGTCCCGCCCTGCGCGACGCGTTGATCGCGCTCGCCGCCCTGGTCGTGATCCTGGCGATCCCCTTCTTTCACCGCAGCCCCGCCTTCGAGGACTTCGTCATCCGCGTCAGTGCGATGGCGCTGTTCGCGACCTCGCTCAACCTGCTGGTCGGAACCACGGGCATGGTCTCGTTCGGCCATGGCATGTTCTACGGCTTCGGTGCCTACGCTTTCGGCCTACTGATGCAGATGACCGATCTCAGCCTGCCGGTGGCGGCGGTCCTGGCCGTGGCAATGACCACGATCGCGGCCCTCATCGTCGGCGCGATCTGCGTGCGGCTGGGCTCCGACTACTTCGCCTTCGTGACGCTCGCCTTTCAGATGCTGTTCTACAGCATCATCATCTCCTGGCAGAGCCTGACCGGCGGCGACCAGGGGCTGCGCGGCGGCATCCCGCGGCGCGAGATCTTCGGCTTCGAGCTCGCCTCGCAGCTCCATCTCTACCAGTTTTGTGCCGTGGTCGCCGTGCTCGGCCTGCTCGCCCTGCGCCACGTCACGGAAAGCCGGTTCGGCCGCACCCTGCGCATGATCCGCGATAACGAGCATCGCGCCGCCTTCCTAGGCGTGGTGCTGTGGCGCGCCCGGCTCGGCGCCTTCACCTTGGCCGGCGGCTTCGCCGGGCTGGGCGGCGTGCTGGCGGCGCTGTTCGTGTCCGGCGCCTATCCCGAGCTGGCCGACTGGCCCAACTCGGGCCAGGCGATCTTCGCCGTCATGCTGGGCGGCATCGGCAGCTTCCTCGGGCCGACGCTGGGCGCGATGATCCTGCTGGCGCTGAACGATGCGGTCACGCGGGTCACCGAGTATCACGGCCTGGTGCTGGGCCTGGTGATTCTGATCAGCGCGCTCGGCCTGCGCCGCGGCGTGCTCGACTATCTGAGGCTGATCCGCTCGCGGCGCGCCCCGTCGGGAGAATCCCGATGAGGCTCGAGATCCGCCGCCTCACCAAGGCGTTCGGTGGCGTGCACGCCATCGAGGACGTGTCGCTCGATTTCGCCTCGGGCTCGCTGTCGGCGGTGATCGGCCCCAACGGCGCGGGCAAGACCACCTTCTTCAACCTGATCAGCGGCGCCTTCCCCGCCGACTCCGGCCAGGTGCTGCTCGACGGCGAGGATGTCACGTCGCTGGGCAAGATCGCGCGGCTGCGCCGCGGCATCGGCCGCGCGTTCCAGGTGGCGAGCTGCTTCCCCACCATGACGGTGGAGGAGAACCTAGTGGCCGCCGTCACCGCCCATGTCGGCCAGTGGGGCAATCCCGGCCGCCGCCTGCCGCCGGCCGGCGTGCGCGAGCGCGCACACGAGGTCATGGAGCTCGCCGGGCTGACGAAGGTCGCCGGCGTCGAAGCCGCCATCCTCTCGCACGGCGACCAGAAGCTGCTCGACATCGCGCTGGCGCTGGCGCTTGAGCCGCGCGTGCTGCTGCTCGACGAGCCGACCGCGGGCATGGGGCCGGACGAGCGCTGGCGCATGATCGAGCGCGTGCGCGGCCTGTGGGAGCGGCAGAAGCTGACGCTGGTGTTCATCGAGCACGACATGGACATCGTCTTCCAGGTGGCGAGCTCGATCCGCGTGCTGTGCTACGGCCGCGTGCTGGCCGAAGGCACGCCCGACGAGATCCGCAGCAACCAGGCGGTGATCGACGCCTATCTCGGCACCGAGGGGCACGATACGCCGGCCGAGGGTGCGCCGTCGGAGGCCACGCCATGAGCGATTTGCTGCGCGCCGAGAAGCTCAGCGCCTACTACGGCGCGAGCCGCATCCTGTTCGACATCGATCTCGCCCTGGCCGAGAAGCGCACGCTCGCCCTGCTCGGACGAAACGGCGCGGGCAAGAGCACGACCATGAAGACGCTGGCCGGCGTCCTGCCGGCGCGCGGCGGGCGCATCTTCTTCGCCGGCCGCGACATCACGACGGCGCCAGCACATGTCCGCGCCCAGCTCGGGCTGGCCTACGTGCCCGAGGACCGGCAGGTCTTCCCCGAGCACACCGTCGAGGACAACCTGCTGATCGCGGCGAAGCCCGGCCCGGGCGGACGGGTCGACTGGACCGTGCCCCGGGTGTGGGAGACCTTCCCCCTGCTCACCCGGCTACGCGCGCGCCAGGCCGGCCGCCTGTCGGGCGGCGAGCAGCAGCTCCTGGTGATCGCGCGCGCGCTGATGGGCAATCCGCTGGTCCTGCTGCTCGACGAGCCGAGCGAGGGCTTGGCGCCGATCGTGGTGGCGTCGATCGGCAAGGTCGTGCGCGAGCTGGGCGCCAGCGGCGCGACAATCCTGTTGGCCGAGCAGAACATGCATTTCTGCCTGCGCATCTCCGACGACACGGCGGTGATCGACAAGGGCCAGATCGTCCACCGCCAGGACGCCAAAGGCCTCGCCGCCAACGCCGAGATCCGCCGCCGCTACCTGGCTATGTAGCGATCCACACGCGTTCAGAGCTTGTGAATTTATTCATCGCTGGGAGCGCGGCTCTGGAGAGCCGCGCTCCCAGCGGCATGACATCAAGCTCTCAGTACGAGCGCGGCAGGCCGAGCACGTGCTCGGCGACGAAGTTGAGGATCATGTTGGTCGAGATCGGCGCCACCGTGTAGAGGCGGGCTTCGCGGAACTTGCGCTCCACGTCGTATTCCTCCGCAAAGCCGAAGCCGCCGTGGGTCTGCACGCACATCTCGGCGGCGGCCCAGGCTGCTTCCGAGGCCAGCATCTTGGCCATGTTGGCTTCCGCGCCGGCATTGATGCCGGCCTCGAACATCGCCGCGGCCTTGCGCACCATCAGGTCGGCCGCCTCGATCTGCGTGTAAGCGCGCGCGATGGGATACTGCACGCCCTGGTTCTGGCCGATCGGCCGGCCAAACAGCTTGCGCTCCCTGGCGTAGTTCACCGCCCGGTCGAGGAACCAGCGACCGTCGCCGATGCACTCCGAGGCGATCAGCACGCGCTCGGCGTTCATGCCGCTCAGGATGTAACGAAACCCCTGCCCTTCCTCGCCGATCAGGTTCTCCGCCGGCACCTCCATGTCGTCGAAGAAGACCTCGGTGCTGTTGTGGTTCATCATGGTGCGGATCGGCTTGATGGTGAGGCCCTTGCCGAGCGCCGCGCGCATGTCGACGAGGAACACCGACAGCCCGTCGGTGCGCTTCTTCGCCTGTTCGCGAGGCGTCGTGCGGGCGAGCAGCAGCATCAGGTCGGAATGCTCGGCGCGGCTGGTCCATACCTTCTGGCCGTTGACGACGTAGGTGCCGTTGTCCTTCTTCACCGCCGTGGTGCGCAGGCTGAGCGTATCGGTGCCGCTGGTCGGCTCGGTAACGCCGAACGCCTGCAACCGCAGCTCGCCGGTGGCGATTCTGGGCAGGTAGCGCTCCTTCTGCTCCTTGCTTCCGTGCCGCAGCACGGAGCCCATGATGTACATCTGCGCATGGCAGGCGGCGGCGTTGCAGCCCGCCTTGTGAATCTCCTCCAGCACCGCGCTCGCCGCCGAGATGCCGAGGCCCGCGCCGCCATATTCCTCGGGGATCAGGATCGACAGCCAACCTGCCTCGGTCAACGCCTTGACGAACTCTGTCGGATAGCCGCGCTCGCGGTCGAGCTTGCGCCAATAGCTGCCGTCGAACTTCAGGCAGAGCGCCCGGACGGCGTCGCGGATCTCGGGATGGGTCGGCGCATAGGGATTTTCCATGGCGGCGAACCTAGTCCGCCGCCACACCCCACGCAATGCGACGCAGCTCGGCGATCAGCGCGGCGTGAATCTCGGGGGGGAAGCCGTCGACCGTGGGCTCGTTGCGCGCCGTGACGCCGTCGACGGCACCCGACTTCTCGACGATGGCACGTGTCACGGCGAGGTCGCGCTCCGCCGTCAGGAACCTGGCCAGCGCCGGCGACCAGGACTCGTGCACCACCGCAAGCGCCGCCATCAGCCCGTAGGCACCCCAGTTCGACACGCCTGCCACGACGAGATGGTCACAGCCGGTGATGCAGGCGATCCGCTCGCCGTTCGGCACGGTAGCGGCGATCAGCCCGGCCGGCAGCTTGCCCATGCCGATCTCGTTGCCGCCGTCACCGACGCCGATCCTCACCCAGGGCGCGGCCGTGAAAAGGTCGTCGAGCGGCGCCGTCCACGGCGAGACGTCCACGCCCCGCATGTTGCGCGGCCGACCGTCGGGGCTGAGGCCGCAGCGCTCGATCGCCACGGCGTGGCTGAGGCCGGCCGCGCGCCAGGCCGCCGCGACACGCTCGATGCCCGGCCGGTCGACGACGCCGACCTCGTCGACGGTCACGTCCATGCCCGTCGCGTGCACCGCCGCGCGCACGGCGTCGGCGCACGGCGAATCGACGGCGATGCGGACAGCGACGCCGCAGGCGGCGAGCGCGGCGGCGAGCAGCGCGGTACCGACCGGCCCGTCGGTCTCGGGCGCCGCCACTTCGCCGCGCGGCACGAAGAAGCCGGTGATGAGCCCGACGCTCGTGGCGCCGGCGAGCGACCGCGCAGCCGCCGCGAGCTCGCCCCGCGTGGCGTCGATGAGGGCCTGCGTGCCGCGGCCGACGTCGCGACAGACCTGCGCCTCGATGGCGGCCAGGGCGCTATTTTTCCTTGGCGACATAGATCCCGTTCCAGTCCCGCGGCGATTCGTCGATCAGCGCATCGACCCTCGCCCGCATCATGTCGTAGTAGCCTTGCTCCCAGCCGAGCGCCTCTGCCGCGGCGACGCAGGCGTCGAGCGCCGGCAAGGCCTCGGCGAAGGCCGCGCCGCGATAGAGCGCGAGGAACGCCGCCTGGCGCTCGACCAGCTCGCGATACGCGCCCCGCCCGGCCATGGCGGCATCGCCCAGCAGGGCGTACATCCGCACCGGCTCGGTCTTGCCCTTCACCACGATCAGGTCGATCTCCAGCGTCGCGAAATCGGCGACCGCGCTGCGGGTGTTCTCGCCGATCACGATGCCCACCGCGTAGATCTTGCATTGGCCCTCGAGGCGCGAAGCGAGGTTCACCTCGTCGCCGAGGCAGGTGTAGGTCAGGCGCTGCTCGGAGCCGAAATTGCCGACGGTGGCGAGGCCGGTATTCACGCCGATGCCGATCGCCACCGGAATGTGGCGGCGACCCTCCGCCTCCGCTTCCGCCTTCCACTGCGCGTTCAGCGTGACCAGCGAGGCCTGCATGGCAAGCGCGGCCTCGCAGGCTCGAGCGGCGTGGCGCTCGACCGCCAGCGGCGCATTCCAGAACGCCATGATGGCGTCGCCCATGTACTTGTCGATCGTGCCGCGACGCGACTGGACCAGGTCGGTCATGGGCGTGAGGAAGCGGTTCATGAACCGCGTCAGCCCCGCCGGATCGAACTGCTCGGAGATGGTCGTGAAGCCGCGCACGTCGGTGAACATGACGGTGATCTCGACCTGCTGGCCACCGAGCTGCAGGGCCGCCGGATTGCGCGCCACGACATCGACCTGGTCGGGCGAGAGGTAGAGCGCGAAGGCGCCGCGGATGTGGCGACGCTCGCGCTCGGTCTGCATGAAGCTGAGCGCCGAGCCGCTGACATAGATCGCCGCCAGCGTGGCCGGCGGATAGATCGGGTCGATCAGGAGCTGGGCACGGTCGAAGGCGAGCCATGGCACGAGCACGGCAATGCCGACCAGCCCGGCCGCCACCAGCGCCATACGGCCCGCCGGCAGCCGCGGCAGCAACAGGACGAAGAGCAGGCCGATGCCCGCGAGATACAGGAATTCCGCGCCGTCGGCCCATTCGGGGCGGTGAAGCGTCGTGCCGCTCAACACCTGCTCGACGATCTGGGCGTGGACCTCGACCCCGGGCATGGCCTCCTCGGTCGGCGTCGCGCGCACATCCTGCAGGCCGACGGCGGAAGTCCCGACGAAGACGATGTTCGCCTCGATCTTGTCCGCCGCGACCGTGCCGTTCAGCACGTCGCGTGCCGAGACGTAGCGCGACGGGCGGTGGCCGCTGTCGTAGAGCACGGCGCGGCCGCGCGAGTCGGTCTCGACCGCGACGTTGCCGACGCGAATCTCGGCCACGCCGGTGCGCGCGCCGAACGAGCGGAACGCCTGCGCACCCGACCAGCGGACCAGGTAAGTCGAGGCGCCCTGCACCACGCGCAGCGTCTCCAGCGAGAGCGAGGGATAGAGATCCTCCTCGCGTTGGCCGGCGAGCCGGAAGAGCATCGGGACACGGCGGACGACGGACGAGCGGTCCGGCGTCACGCTGCCGTTACCCTTGGCCGCGGCCTCCAGCACGTCGATGGTCTTCACCGCTCCGGCCTGGCGCGGGATGAATTGTGCGATCAGCTCGGAAACGTTGCGCGCGTCCGTCTCGCCGCTGGAATGCGCGACGCCGAAGAAGCGGCGCGGTGGCTGCGAGCGGCCCTTTCTGTCGAAGCTGAAACCGGTGACCACCGGTGCGGCGGCGATCGCCGCAGCGAAAACCTCGTCGTTGTCGGGAAACTTCGCCGCCAGGCGCTCCATCTCGCGCCGCTGCTCGTCGTCCGGCAGCGTGCGCAGGACGCGCTCGATCGAGGAGCGGTCGGGCTCGGCGAAGATCACGTCGAAAGCGATGACCGCGGCGCCCTGCTCCGTCAGCTTCTGCACCAGCCGCGCCAGCACCGTGCGCGGCCAAGGCCACTGGCCGTACTCGGCAAGCGAAGCCTCGTCGATGTCGACGATCCGCACCGGCATGTCGTCGGCCGGCACGCGCGGCTTGATCCGCTGGTAGTTATCGAAGGCGAAGGTGCGCAGGCGAGCGAGCACCGACAGGTCGGCGACCCGCGCACCGAGTGCCCCGAGGAGGACCAGGAAGGCCACGGCAACCGATATGCGCCGCTTCCTGTCCGGGCCGAACAACCAGTCCATGCGTCTCCTGCGGAACTCTCCGTGCAAACGCCACTTTACGGAAGGCCGGTGCCCAAGCCAAATACCGCGCCCTCTTTCTTGCCGGAGCGCCGGCAAGAAGACGACGAAAATTCATGCTCATGTCCGGACCGATCCACGCTTCCCTGCTCGGCATCTACTGCAAGCTCGGCTCGCTCGTGCTGTTCTGCACCATGGACGCCATGGTGAAGATGCTCGGTGGCGTCTACGGGCCGTTCCAGCTCATGCTGTTCCGCAACGCCGTCGCGATGGTGCCGATCGCGATCATCGTGTGGCGCGCCGGTGGGCTACGCGTGGTGCGCAGCAACCGGCCATGGCTGCAGGCGGCGCGCATCCTCGTCGGGATCGGCAGCACGGCCGGCTTCTTCTACGTCTTCCCGCGCATGCCGCTGGTCGATGCCTACGCGATCTCCTTCGCCGCACCGCTGTTCATGGTCGCCCTGTCGGTGCCGATGCTCGGCGAGCAGGTGGGCTGGCGGCGCTGGACGGCCGTAGCCGTCGGGTTCGTCGGCGTGATCGCGATGCTCGATCCGCTCGGGATCTCGTTCCACGCCATGTCCCTCGTCGTGCTGGGCGCCACCTTCTGCTATTCGCTGTCCACCGTGCTGGTACGCGTCGTCAGCCGCCACGATTCGGACGCGACCACGCTGTTCTGGTTCGCCGTCGTGTCGAGCACCGTGTCGCTCGGCGCCGCCGTCCCGGAATGGGTCTGGCCGCCCGCCATCGACTGGCTCTGGCTGATCATGCTCGGGCTGCTCGGCGGCGTGGCGCAGATCCTCGTGACGCGGGCCTGGCGGCTCGCGCCCGCGGCGGTGCTGGCGCCGTTCGACTATGCCGGCATCGTGCTGGCTGTCGCCTACGGCTATCTCTGGTTCCACGAGGAACCGTCCTGGACGGTCTGGCTGGGCCTGCCGCTGGTCATCGGCTCCGGCCTCTACATCCTGTATCGCGAGCGCATCCGCGCGCGTGGGCGTGCGGTGGGGAAAGCGGCCTGATTCCCTAATATTTTTGAGGATATTCGCCGTGCGGTTGCGGGATTGACGAAGCCGGGCGGCATCCACATCTTGTGGGAATGAGCGACACCCAGTTCAACGTCACCCCGAACGCCGCCAAGCGAATCGCCTTTCTGGCTTCCAGGGAAGCGCGGCCCGTGATGATGCGGGTGGCGGTTCTGGGCGGCGGCTGTTCCGGCTTCCAGTACAACTTCTCGTTCGAGGAAGCGCGCCGGGACGACGACCTGGTGATCGAGCGCGACGGAGCGGCCGTGCTGGTCGATTCGACCTCGCTCGAGCTGCTCAAAGGCAGCGAGCTCGACTATGTCGAGGAGATGGTCGGGTCGTCGTTCCAGGTAAAGAACCCGAACGCCACCTCCTCCTGCGGCTGCGGCAACTCGTTCAGCATCTGAACGAGGCCGGGCCTTCTCCGACTACATGCAGTCGGCCTGGGCGATGACCACCGCCTGAAGGCCGCGCATCAGGTTCGGCGGAAGCTGGTTGGGATCGAGCAGCGTACCGGTATCCGACATCGCTTTATAGGAACGCCGCAGCGCCTCGATGGCGTCGGCGCGCACGTTGGGCGCGATCTTGGTCGACATGCAGGCGCAGGTCTTCGGCATGTCGGTCGCCGGATCGCTGCCCAGCATGCAGGCATCGGTGAAATCGTCGGCCCACGCCGCGGGCGACAGGACGAGCAGCGCGGCGGCGATGGTCGCACCCTTGAGAACGGCAGAACTGACCTTCATGACTCTCCCCCGAGGACAAGCGCGCGCACTATACAGTAGTTTGGCCAAATGAAAGTCGCGACCTGGAACGTCAATTCCGTCCGCAAGCGGACGGCCAACCTCGTCACCTGGCTGAAGGCCGCCCGCCCCGACGTGGCAGTGCTGCAGGAGATCAAGGCGCAGGAGGCGCAGTTCCCGCGGGCCGAGATCGAGGCGGCCGGCTACCGGGTCGAAATCGTCGGCCAGAAGGGCTTCAACGGCGTCGCCCTGCTCTCGCCGCATCCGGTCGAGATCACCGCGCGCTCCCTCCCGGACCCCGTCGCCGACGAGCCGGCGCGCTACATCGAGGGCCGGCTGCAGACGCCGGGCGGCCCCCTTACCGTCGGCGGCCTCTACCTGCCCAACGGCAACCCGATCGGCACCGAGAAGTTCGCCTACAAGATTGCCTGGATGGAGCGCCTCGTCCGCCACACCCGCGCCCTGCTCGAGCGCGAGGAAATGTTCGTGCTGTGCGGCGACTATAACGTCATCCCGACCGACGCCGACGTCTACAGCCCCGCCGCCTTCGCCGGCGACGCGCTGACCCAGCCGGAGTCCCGGAAGGCGCTGCGCACGCTGCTCAATCTCGGCCTGACCGACGCGGTGCGCGCATTCCACGCCGACGGGCCGCAATACACCTACTGGGACTATCAGGCAGGTGCCTGGCAGAAGGACAATGGCCTGCGCATCGACCACCTGCTGCTCTCGCCGCAGGCCGCCGACCGCCTTACCGCCGTCGGCATCGACAAGGAACAACGCGGCCGCCCCGAGCCGTCCGACCACGTTCCGGTGTGGTGCGAGCTCGACGTGGGGTGATTCTTGCCGGAGCGCGGGCCAGCCCGGCCGCGACCGGATTGCGCTCGACGTAGCCGATGGTCTGCGCCAGATGCTCTTCGTTGCGCATGAAGCGGTCGAAATAGTCGGCATGCCAGAATGGCCCGGCACGGCCGAGCAGCGTGTTTGCCCGGTGCGCCGTGAAGGACTTTCAGCTCCGCACGATCGCGCCCAGCGAAAGGCCCTGTCGCAACTCGGCCACGACGTGCACGTGGTTGGGCATGATGCACCAGGCCAGCATGCAATAGCGCCCGCCGTCGAAGTGGAGCAGCGCCGCTTCGACCAGCGCCGCCATCTCGGACCGGCCGAGCCAGCAGGCGCCGAGCCCCGCGTCGAGCACCCGCTCGGTCCGGTGGACTTCGGCGTCGCGGTGGCGGATCGCCTCGCACGCCGCCGCCGGCAGGCTGTCCGCGAGCCGGAACGTGACGAACTGGACGGTTTACGGAGAGTCGAAGTGAGGCAGGTACCCGCGCGAATGCCAACCCTTCGGCTCGCTCGCATTTCTCGCCGGACCACGGGCGTCCCGCCCGCTCATGCCTTCATCCGTCATACGGGCAAGAGCGCTACTCCGCGCCGGTGCCGATCACGCCGCCGTCGGCGATGATGGTCTGGCCGCAGACGAAGTTGCCGGCCTTCGAGGCGAGGAAGACCGCGACGCCGCCGATGTCGTCGGGCTGGCCGATGCGCTTGAGCGCCGCCTTGCTCTCGTTGGCCTTGCGGATCTCCGGGTTGTCCCACAGCGCCTTGGCGAAGTCGGTCTGGATCAGGCCAGGGGCGATGCAGTTCACACGGATGTTGTGCTTGCCCCATTCCATGGCGAGCGACTTCACGAGGTTGATGTCGGCGGCCTTGCTCATGTTGTAGGCCGCGATATGCGCGGAGCCGACCAGGCCGCCGATCGAGGAGACGATGATGAACACGCCGTCCCTGCGCTCCGCCATCTCCGGCCCGACCATGTTCATCAGCGCGATGTTGGACATCACGTTGTTCTGCATGATCTTGAGGAAGACCTCGTCCTTCAGCCCGCTGAGCGGGCCGAAATAGGGATTGGAGGCGGCGTTGCAGACCATGATGTCGATCCGGCCGTAGGTCTTGCGCGCAAAGGCGACGAGCGCCTCGAGCTGCGCGCGGTCGGAGATGCTGGCGGCGACCGCCGTCGCCTCGCCACCCTTTTCCTTGATGCCCTTCACGACCTCCTCGCAGGCCGGCAGCTTGCGGCTGGAGACGATCACCTTGGCGCCGTGCGCGGCCATCTGTTCGCAGATCGAGCGGCCGATGCCGCGGCTGCCGCCGGTCACCACCGCCACCTTGCCGGAAAGATCGAACATCATGAGCCGTTTCCTCACTTCATTTGACGAATAGCGCGATCAGCTCAACATGCCCCGTCCAGAGGAACTGGTCGATGGGTTTCAATTTTTCCAGCCGGTAGCCGCCGTCCTGCAGCGTGCGGGCGTCGCGCGCGAAGCTGCCGGGGTCGCACGAGGCATGGACGATGCGCGGCACCGTCGAGCGCGCCAGCTCCGCGATCTGGGCCGCCGCGCCGGCGCGCGGCGGATCGAGCACGACGGCATCGAAGGCATCGAGCTCCGCGGCAACCAGCGGGTTGCGGAACAGGTCGCGCCGTTCGGCGACGACGCGGTTGGCGCCCATCTTGCGCGCGGCCGCGCTCACCGCGGCGACCGACTGCTTGTCGCTCTCGAACAGCGACAGCCAGCCCGGCCGGCCGAGCGTCAGCGCGCCGATCCCGGCGAACAGATCCGCCAGCTTCGGCGCCTCGCCGATCCAGGCATTGACGGCGGCACGCATCGTCGCCTCGCCGCGCCGCGTCGCCTGCAAGAAGGCTCCCGGGGGCGGCTCGACCGTGACGTCGCCCAGGATGAGCAGAGGCGAGCGGCGGGTGACGATCGGCTCGGGCGCGGCGCGATCGCCCCAGCTCAGGCGCGCGAGGCCCGCGTGCTCGGCCAGCTCGACCAGCGCCTGCCGCCGCTCGAGCGACAGGTCGAGCCGCCGGTGCGGCCGGATCAGCACGTCGAGCCCGCCGTCGGTCTCGTTCGCGACGGCATCGGCGGCGCCCCCGTCGGGCAGTACCCTGACGAGGGCGGCGCGCAACGGTGCGAGCAGCGTGACGAGCGCCGGCCGCGCGATCGTGCAGGCGCCGATATCGACGACCCGCGCGCTGGCGCGCGCGTGGAACCCGGCCAGCATGCGCTGCCCCTGGCGACGCAGCACGAAATCGACGCGACGGCGCTCGCCCAGCTCGCCGGCGAGCGGCGGGTCGAAGGCCGGGACCGCGACGCCGCGCTGCTTCAGCGCCCGTTCGATCAGGCTCACCTTCCAGGCGGTGTACACGTCGCGCCGCCAGTGTTGCAGGGTGCAACCGCCGCACACGGTGAAGTGCGGACAAGGCGGCGTCTCGCGATGGCGCGACGGTGCCAGCACCTCGACCAGCTCGGCGGCGATGCCCTCGCCGCGCCGGTCGATCGGCTCGGCCTCGACCGTCTCGCCGGGCAGCGTGAAGGGCACGAACCAGCGCTCGCCATCGCGCTCGGCGATGCCGTCGCCGCGCGCGCCGACCTCCAGGATATCGAGCGTCGCCGCCACGCGCGGCGCTAGCCCAGCCAGCTCTTGGCCGGCCGCATCTCGCCGACCAGCAGGCCGACCACGTTCTTGACCGGCGGATGGAGCAGCTCGTCCCTCTTGTCCGCCGGCAGCACGCCGAGATGGGCGAGCAAGGTCGCCATCGCGATCTCCGCGGCACGCCCCGCGCCGTCCCACATCTTGAGCGCGACGCCGAGGCCCAGGGTCGGCAGCATGGCGCAGAACACGCCTTCCGCACCGGTCTTGATCTGCGCAATGCCCGGCAGCATCGCGTTGATGCGCGTGCAGAAGCGGCCCGTGCCGGCCATCATGAAGGGCTCCGCGCCGATCGCCGCGCGGATGCGGGTGGCGGCCTCGGCGTGCCGGCTCGACAGTCGAGAGGGCTCGGCCATGCTCGCCATGGCGCGCGCGAGGCTGACGAGCGGCGTCGCCAGGGTGGGAATGCCGCAGCCGTCGATACCGTAGGCGAAGCCGTCGGCATCGCTGCCGCACAGGTCGGTCATCACCGCGCGCAGGCGCTTCTGCACCGGATGATCGTAGCGGATATAGCCTGCTGTCGGCTCGCCATAGGCAACGGCGGTGCTGAGGAAACCGCTGTGCTTGCCGGAGCAGTTGTTGAAGGCCGCGGTCGGCTGGGCGTTCTCGCGCACCAGCGCTTCGAGCGTGGCGGGCAGGCGCGGCGGATGGGTGCCGCATTCCAGGTCGCCCTCGCCGAGGCCGATCGTCTTCAGCCAGGCGCGCACGGTCTCGACGTGGCGCGGCTCGCCGTTGTGCGAGGCACAGGCGAGCGCGATGTGCGCGTCGCCGAGGCCGAAGCGTTCGACCGCGCCGCTCTCGACGAAGGCCATCGCCTGGATCGGCTTGTTGGCCGAGCGCGGCAGGATCGCCCCGTCGACATCTCCCCATGACGCCACGACGCTGCCGTCCGGCTTGACGACCGCTGCGGCCCCCTCGTGCCGGCTCTCGACCAGCGGTCCGCGCGTGACCTCGATAACGACCGCAGAATTGCTCATTCTTCCCGTTCCAGCTTGATGACCGTCACATTGTCCTGGTGCGGCGCACCGACCGCGAGCACTGCTTCGATCAGTGCCAGCGCCGTTCCCGCCGCGTGTGCCGCGATGGCGGTCTCGTCGAGGCTCTGCACCCCGTCGCTGCACAGCAGCAGCCGCGCGCCCGGTTTCAGCCGCCGGCTGCCTTCGTCGATCAGGGTGAGGTGCTGCCCCATCACCGCCTCGCGCAGCGTATGGCGGGAGGGATGGCTTGCGGCCTGCCGGGCGCTGAGCAGCCCGCGCGCCACCATGGCGTCGATCTGCGGCGCCATCGAATGGTCGGCATTCAGCCGCTCGATCCTGCCTTCGGTCACGAGATAGAGCGGCGAGTCGCCGACGCTGACCCAGCGCATCCCGTCGCCCTTGACCGTCACGGCGACGAAGGTCGCGCCCATGTTCGTGAGGGTACGGTCGCCCGCGGCTCTCTGCCCGACCGCGCGATTCGCCTCCTGCAGCGCCGCCCCCAGGCTGACCCCGGTCTCGACCGCGGCTACCGCGGTATCGACCGCGACCTTCGAGGCGACCGCGCCGCCGGCATGGCCGCCCATGCCGTCGGCCAGCACGGCGAGAAGCGCGCCGTCGGTCAGCGGTTTCAGCGTCCAGCTATCTTCCTGGTAGTGGCGGGCGCCCTGATGCTGCGCGCCCTCCCCTCGCCATCGGTCGGCCATGCCTAGTGCCAGACGGCAGGCAGCCTGTGCAGGCCGCGCAGGGTGAAGGTGCCGCGCCAGGCGGGCGTGTCCTTCTCCGGCAGCTCGAGGGTCGGCAACCGCTCGACCAGGGCGGTGAAGACCAGCTCGGCCTCCAGCCGCGCAAGCTGCGCGCCGAGGCAGTGATGGATGCCGCCGCCGAACGACATCGGCCGCACGTTCTGGCGGCCGACATCGAGCGTTTCGGGATCGGCATACTGCGCGGGATCGCGGTTCGCTGCGCCCAGCAGCATGATCACGCTCTCGTTGGCCGGAAGGGTGACGCCGCCGACCTCGACCTCCGTCGTGGTGACGCGGCCGGTCATCTGGACCGACGAATCGTAGCGCAGCAGCTCCTCTACCGCGCCGGGGATCAGCGACGGATCGTCCTTCAACCGCTGCCACTGGTCGGGCGAGCGGTGGAGCGCCAACAGGCCGTTGCCGATCAGGTTGGTCGTGGTCTCGTGGCCGGCGCCGAACAGCAGGCCAATATTGGCGCGCAGCTCTTCGGACGTCAGGCGGTCGCCCGCCTCCTCGGCGCGGACCAGCTCGGTGGTGAGGTCGTCCTGCGGCTCGCGCCGTCGCAGGTCGCAGAGCTGATCGAAATAGGCGTTGGCCATCGTGATCGAGGCGTTGGCGCGGTCGAGCTCCTCGCGCGACATCGGCGCGGGATCGAGCACCCGGCCCGAGACGTTGCTGCCGGCCAGGAAGGCGGCGCGGTGGTCCTCGGGAATGCCGAGCATGTCGCAGATCACGATCACCGGCAGGCGATGCGCGAGATCGCGGATCACGTCCATCGCGCCCTGGTCGGCGACACGGTCGAGCTGCTCGTCGACCAGCTTGCGGATGCGCGGGCGCATGTCGGCGACACGGCGGGCGGTGAAAGCCTTGGTCACGAGGCTTCGCAGGCGGGTGTGATCGGGTGGATCGAGCACCAGCATGGTGCGTGAGAGGTTGGCGAACACCGGCTCGTCCAGCCGGTCCTCACCATAACGGCGGGCGATGTTGCC
This sequence comes from uncultured Rhodospirillales bacterium, assembly GCA_945957125.1. Taxonomy (GTDB): domain Bacteria; phylum Pseudomonadota; class Alphaproteobacteria; order Reyranellales; family Reyranellaceae; genus Reyranella. The sequence goes on from CAMFJT010000038.1 coordinate 18,673, forward strand.
GGCGAAGTCCTTGCCGAAGCGGCGGTCTCGCAGAGAGAAGACGACGTCGTCGTAACGGCTCAGCAGCCAGAAACCCTGAGCCGTCCTGAACACCGGCGCCTCCTCGCGCAGCCGGCGATAGAAGCGGTAGGGATCGGCGATGAAGGACGGCGACAACGGGTCGAAGACCAGCGAGTCGGCGGCGGCTGACGGCGGCGTCATTTCATTCATGGCTTTCCTTACCACGATCGCCTTGGCCGTGCGAACCGACCCTCTTGCCGGAGCGCGGGCGTCCCGCCCGCGCTCCGGCAAGAGAAGCCTAGTGTCGTGAATTCGAAGTTCGTAGTCTGCAATCGACCTTTGCAAACGGGACACAGTCATCGCCGTGATGTTCGCACTGACCCAGGGACTACGCCGCGCCGTCCAGATCCGGCCCAAAGGACCCTCCACCGCTTTCGCCTCCCGGCGGCGGAACTGGGAGCAGACGGTGGAGCGGGTCGCCCGGGTCGCCGGGGCGCTCGCGGCGCTGAACGTCGGGCGCGGCGACCGGGTGGCCATCCTGGCACTCAACAGCGACCGCTATCTCGAGCTGATGTATGCCCTGCCCTGGATCGGCGCCGTCATGGTGCCGCTCAACACACGGCTCGCGACGCCGGAGATCGAATACATCCTGGACGACTCGGGGGCGGTGGCGCTCTTCGTCGATGCGGCGATGGCGCATCATCTCAAGGCGCTCGACGGCAGGATGCCGAAGGTCCGCGAGGTGATCTGGCTGGACGACATCGCCTCGCCCGAAGGCATCCTCCACTACGAGGATCTGACGGCCTACGAGCCGACCAACGATGTCGGCGCCGCGGACGACGACCTCGCCGGCCTGTTCTACACCGGCGGTACCACCGGGCGTTCCAAGGGCGTGATGCTCACGCACACCAACCTCGTGTCGAACGCGATGAACGCCGTCGCCGGCATGGGCTTCACGGCCGACACCGCCTACATCCATTCCGGCGCGATGTTCCATCTCGCCGACGGCGCCTCGACCTTCGGAGTCACGCTGGCCGGCGGCCGTCACGCGTTCGTGGCGCGCTTCGAGCCGGTCGAGGTGCTGCAGACCATCGCACGCGAGAAGGTCACGCACGCGCAGTTCGTGCCGACCATGATCAACATGCTGGTCAGCCATCCGCGCTTCGCGGAATTCGACCTCGCGACGCTGTCCTTCATCCTCTACGGCGCCTCGCCGATGCCCGAGGGCGTCCTGCGCGCGGCGATGGCGGCAATGCCGCACGTCCGGCTGATGCACGGCTATGGCATGACCGAGGCGGCGCCGATCGTCACCCTGCTCGACCCACGCTACACCACGCTGAAAGGCCCCTACGCCGGCCGGCTCAAGTCGTGCGGCCAGGTCGCGCTGACCTGCGAGGTCAAGGTGGTCGACGCAGCCCGCCAGGAGGTGCCGCGCGGCACGGCAGGAGAGCTGGCGATCCGTGGCCCCAACATCATGAAGGGCTACTGGAACAAGCCGGCCGAGACGGCGGCCGTGCTCGAAAGCGGCTGGTACTATTCGGGCGACGGCGCGACGATGGATGCGGAGGGTTTCGTCTTCATCGTCGACCGGCTCAAGGACATGATCATCTCGGGCGGCGAGAACGTCTATTCCGCCGAGGTCGAGAACGTCATCTCGCTGCTGCCGGGCGTCGCCGAGGTCGCCGTCATCGGCATCCCCGACGAGCGCTGGGGCGAAAGCGTGCACGCCATCGTCGTGCCGAAGCCGGGCGCGGCGCTCACGGCAGAAACCGTGATCGGCCATTGCCGCGAGCAGATCGCCGGCTACAAGTGTCCGCGCAGCGTCGACTTCCGCGATGCGCCCCTGCCCCTCTCCGGCGCGGGAAAGGTCCTCAAGCGCGAGCTGCGCGAGCCCTATTGGAAGGGCTTTACCAAGGCGGTGAACTGAACCAATGCCCGTGCCTCCCTACTACGACTGGATCGCCCACCACGCCCATCGCCGGCCGGCTCAGCTCGCCATCGACGACCTGCAGACCGGACGGCGCTTCACCTATGACGACCTGCACCGGCGGACGGATCGGCTGGCCGCATGGCTCGCCGCGCGCGGCATCGGCAAGGGTGACCGCGTGGCGCTGCTCGCGCCCAACTGCGCGGAGTATTTCGAGCTCCAGTTCGCCTGCGGCCGGCTGGGGGCGATCATGCTGCCGCTCAACTGGCGGCTGACCGTGCCGGAGCTGGCCTACATCCTGGGCGATTCGATGCCCAAGCTGCTGATCCACGACAAGTCGTTCGCGCCGCAGGCGCAGGCGCTGTCGAAGGACCTGCTGGAGGTCGATCCCGCCGACCCGGCCAGCGCCTACGAGCAGGCGCTGGCTTCGGGCGCGCGCGCCCCCGAGCCCGTGCCGCTGACCCACGACGACATCGGCATGGTGATGTACACCTCCGGCACCACCGGGCACCCGAAGGGCGCGATCATCACGCACGGCATGGTGTTCTGGAACGCCGTCAACCTCGGCATCCCGGCGATGATCTCGCCGCAGACGGTGCAGCTCGTCGTCCTGCCGCTGTTCCACACCGGCGGGCTCAACTGCTATGCCAATCCCGTGCTGCATGCCGGCGGCGCGATCCTGATCATGCGCGCTTTCGAGCCCGGCCTGGCGCTCGACTACATCTCCGACCCGGCGCTCGGCATCACGCATTTCTTCGGCGTGCCCGCCCCCTATCAGTTCATGATGCAGCATCCGAAGTTCCAGAGCGCCGACCTCTCGCGCCTGCAGATCTCGGGCGTCGGCGGCGCGCCCTGCGCGCTCGCCATCCTGGAAGGCTGGCAGGCGCGCGGCGTGGCGCTGATCCAGGGCTGGGGCATGACCGAGACCAGCCCGGCCGGCACGATGCTCGACGCCGCCGACGCGATCCGCAAGACCGGTTCTGCCGGCAAGGCGGTGATGCATACCGCCATCCGCGTCGTCGACGACCAGGGCACGGACGTGCCGCAGGGCGCGATCGGCGAGCTGCTGATCAAGGGCCCCAACATCACGCCGGGCTACTGGAACAAGCCGCAGGCGACGGCGGCGGCCTTCACCGACGGCTGGCTGCATACCGGCGACGCCGCGCGGCTCGACGAGGAGGGCTTTGTCTACATCGTCGACCGCTGGAAGGACATGTACATCTCGGGCGGCGAGAACGTCTATCCGGCCGAGGTCGAGAACGTGCTGTTCCAGCTGCCGCAGGTCGCCGACGCCGCAATCATCGGCGTGCCCAACGAGCGTTGGGGCGAGGTCGGCATGGCGATCGTCGTGCGCAAGCCCGACCAGCCGCTCGACGAGGGCGACGTGATCCGCCACTGCCTCGGGCGGCTGGCCAAGTTCAAGGTGCCCCAGTCGGTGACGTTCGTGGATGTCCTACCGCGCAACGCCACCGGAAAGGTGCTCAAGCGCGAGCTGCGCACGCAGTTCGTCGGCGCGGACAAGCCGGCGATCACATAGCCGGAGAGGCTTCCCCCCGGGGCTCGCGCCACTCCAGTGGCGCGCCCATCGGCGCTGACCTCAGATCTCACCCGAAGATGCCGGTGTGCTCGTCCAAGAGGGCGCGAACCCATACTGTCCCGTTTTCGCACCGAGCAGCCCAGCTGGGAGCGCGGCTCTCCAGAGCCGCTCTTTCATTTGCTCGGCCAATCCCATGAGCGGCTCTGGAGAGCCGCACTCCCGGCAAAAGAACGGGATATTCCCGTGCTCGCTATTCCTCCTCCCCCGTCATGCGGGACAAGCCTGGAGGGAGCGCGCGACCCGACCGATGTCCCTGTTTTCAGATCGTGATCTGCAAGGGGACGCCCACTCGACTGAGGCTTTCCCCACCAGCGCAAGGCAGGCGGCGTCTTGCGGCGCTAGACGAGAGGCACGTAATCGTACTCGCCGATGCCTTGCATGATCAGGAAGGTCAGCGAGGTCTTGCCGGCGTTGGTCACGAGATGCGGCCGGCCAGCCACGGCGGTGAAGGTACCTCCGGGCTGAAGGCGGACCTCTTCCTTCGGATTCTGAAGGAACAATCGCATCTCGCCTTCGAGCACGTAGAAGGTGTCGGCGATGTGGGTGTGGAAATGCCAGGGCACGGTCTGCGTCGGCGAGAGCTGCAGCTCGCTGATGCGGAAACCCGGGCGTTCGGCGTGCCGGTCCCGGCGTTCGACCTCGTAGAGGTGGCTGGCATCCTTGACGGGCTGGAGGCGTGTCGTGGCTGTCATGGCAAAAGCCTAGTCCCCACCGCCTTCCCCAACAAGGACAAGGCCGCGGCCCGCTGATAGACAGGACGCCATGCTGACCATCTACGGTGTCTACCGCTCCCGCGCCTCGCGCAACATCTGGCTCGCCCACGAGCTCGGCATTCCCTTCGAGCACGTCCCGGTGATGCAGATCTATCGCCTGCCCGATCCGCCGCCCGCCGGCGTCGTGCACACGCGGTCACCCGAGTTCCTCAAGGTCAATCCCAACGGCCACATCCCGTCGATCGACGATGACGGGATGGTGCTGCACGAATCGCTCGCCATCAACCTCTACCTCGCACGCAAGCACGGCACCGCGCTGGCGCCGGCCAGCATCGCCGAAGAGGGTCAGATGACGATGTGGTCGCTGTGGGCGGCGACCGAGGTCGAGGACCGCGCGCTCGACATCATCTACCACCGGGTCGGCAACGCGGGCCGCCCGATGGATCCTAAGATCGCCGACGCGGCCGTGGCGGCCCTGCGCGGCCCCTTTTCGGTCCTCGACGCGGCCCTTGCCAAAGACGGCTGGCTCGTCGGCAACCGTTTCACCGTCGCCGATCTGAACGTCGCCGAAGTCGTGCGCTACGCCCAGGCGGCGACCGAGCTTTTCGAGACCGCGCCGCACGTCAAGGCGTGGCTCGACGCCTGCCAGTCACGTCCTGCCTTCCGCACGATGTGGTCCGAACGGGAGAAGGAACCCGCCTGAGGCGGGACCGGCTCACCGCACCGAATACACGAAGGCAGCGCCTCCGCTCTGCCGCGGATTTCCGCCCGAGCCGCTGGCCGGCGTGCTCATGGCTTCGTAAACGAACATCACGAAATCGCTGAATGCCTTGCGGCCATCGAAAGGTGCCTGGCCGTCGACGAGCCGGCAGGTGCCGGCACGCGATGCGCAGACATAGAAATCGATCCCGCTGTTCGAACCGAGCCTCGCCATGTCCTCGGTCCTTTCCGAGCGCGTGCGGATGAAGTGATACTTCAAGCCCGGATTGAGATGCGGGCGGGGAGCCTTGCCGTGGAGATCCTCGATGCACACGACGCAACTCGGGCCCTGCGTGAAGCTGGGATCGGCATGGAACAGCCGCGAGGCGGCCGCTCCGGAATGGTCCAGGCAGCCATCCACTTGGTATCGGATGTTGCCTCCCGCCGATTCCGGCTGAACCGCCAGCGACTGGATGGCGTAGTCGCACAGGAACTGCCTTTCCGCTTCCTTCTCGGTGAGGTCCCTGCTCGGATCCTGGCGCGGCATGGTGCCGGTCGCGAATTGATAGAGGGTTCGCAGGCGCCGCAGCTGGTTCGCGGAGTTCGCGGGCACCATGGTCCAGCTCTGGTTCCAGGCATCCGTGAACTGAACCCCGATGCCGGGCGCGGCGATCGCCGAGGTGGAGGTGCTCTGCGCCGTGGACCTTGCTCCCGTCGCCACCCTGTTGGCCACGGCCAGGCTCGGTCCCAGCGGGATGGACACCGAGGGAGCGATCGAGTTGGCCGTCTGCGCGGAGCCGATCGAGATCGTCACCTGGGAGGGAACGAATTCCGGGTCTGCAACGGCCTGGGACAGATTGTAGAGGATCTGCGTCTTGGTCAGCGAACTGAGCGAAGAGGCCAGGTCTGCCGTGTTGTAGTTCAATTGGGTGCTGGCGCACGCCGAAGTCAGGAAACAAGCGATTACGCAGATCAACCCGCGACTCATGACGCCCTCGAGAGGAGTTCCATTCCACCATGCTCGACGTTCTTGCTTCGAAATGACCGCTCGGCCGGCGTTCGCGAGAAAAGCAATCCCTTCGTCAAGCAGTTCATCCTATCATGGCACCAGTCCCGAGGAAGTGGCCTCGGGGCAGGAGCTCGCCGCAATGCGCAAGAAAATCGCCCTCGTCACCGGTGCCGCGCGTGGCATCGGTCTCGCAGCGGCGACCCGCTTCCTCGAGGACGGTTGGCGGGTCGCGATGCTCGACGTGCTGGGCGATACGCTGCGCGCCTCGGTCGAGGCGCTGTGCCATACTGAGGACACCCTGGCGCTCGAGGCCGATGTCTCCGATCCGAAAGCCGTCCAGGCCGCGGTGGATCGGGCCCATCGGCAGTTCGGCCGCATCGATGCGCTGGTCAACAACGCGGGCATCGCGGTGTTCAAGCCGATGCTCGACGTGACGCTGGAAGAGTGGCAGCGGGTCCTGGCGGTCAACCTCACGGGCCCCTTCCTGATGACCCAGGCCGTGGCACCGATCATGCGCGACCAGGGCGGCGGCGCCATCGTCAACATCACCTCGATCTCGGGCCTGCGCGCCTCCACGCTGCGCGTCGCCTACGGCACCAGCAAGGCCGGTCTCGCCCATCTCACCAAGCAGCAGGCCGCCGAGCTCGCGCAGTACGGCATCCGCGTCAACGCCGTGGCGCCGGGCCCGGTCGACACCGCCATGGCAAAGGAAGTGCATACGCCGGCGATCCGGGCCGACTATCACGACCATATCCCGCTCAACCGCTACGGCCTAGAGGCGGAACTCGCGAACGCGATCTGCTTCCTGTGCGGCGAGCAGGCAAGCTACATCACCGGCCAGGTGCTGGCAGTCGATGGCGGCTTCGACGCGACGGGCGTCGGCCTGCCGACCTTGCGCGGCGAGCGGCGCAACCAGTAGGGATCACTGCTTCTGGAACTCGAAGTCGCAGAAGGCCTCCGGGTGCTTCTGCGACACCGTCATCCGGTTGCCGCTGACCTGGCCCGACATCGGCGCCTCGCAGGCGCTGTTCGCGAACGAACCGTCGGGCCGAATGGTGACGCTGCAACTTGCGGTCCGGTTCGCGAAGGTAAAGCCGTAAGCGAGGCGGTTGCCCTCGATCGTCACACCGTAGAAGCGCTGCGGCGTGCTCGGGATGCACTTCGAGCGCACGATGCTCCAGCGTCCCGCGAACGCGCCGGCATCGGGGCTGCGCCGCGCCGGGTTGGCCGCCGCAGTAGCGGCGTCGGGCCGCGCCTGCTCCCGGCGCTTGGCCTCCTCCTCTGCCGCCTTCTTCTGATCCGTATCGAACTTCGCGAGCGCCGCCGTCGCTTCGCCGACCAGGCGTTGCCGCTGTGCAGAATCGATGTAGCCGGTCGCCGGGAAGCCGCGGGCAGACTGCCATGCCGCGATCATCTCGCGCGAGCGCGGCCCGAACATGCCGTCCGCGCCGTGCGTATCGAGCCCCTGGGCGGTGAGCGCCACCTGGATGCGTTGACGATCGACCAGCCCGAGATGCAGTGCGGCTTCGGCCGCTTCCGCCACCTTGCGATCGGAGGCCGTCTGCGCCTCGGCCGTGGCCTTCGCGGCCTCCGCTTCGGCGTTGCGCGCGCGGTCTTCCGCGGCGGCCTTCTCCGCGGCCTCCCGATCGGCCGCCTGCCGTGCGGCCTGGTTCCTCTCGGCCTCGGCTGCCTCACGGCGCGCGGCCTCAGCGGCTGCCCGGGCGTCCTCGTCGGCCTTGCGCCGCGCTTCCTCGGCGGCCGCATCGGCGCGCTGCTTCTCCGCAGCCGCCGCGGCCTCCAGCCGCCGGGCCTCCGCCTCCTGCCTCTCCTTCTCGGCGGCCGCCGCCGTCGCTGCCGCCTGGCGTCTCGCCTCCTCTTCGGCTCGTTGCCTTTCGGCCGCCACAGCCGCCTCTGAGGCCTGCCGCTGGGTTTCCTCTTCGGAACGCCGCTTTTCTGCCGCAGCGCCAGCCGCCTCGGTTGCACGGCGCTCGGCCGGCGGCCGATCCGCCTCCGCGACGGGCGCCTTGCGCGGCTCGAGCAGGAAGAGCGCCCCGGCCACCCCGGTCGCGATCAGGACGATGGCGAGGCCGGCGATCGCCCCTACCCGCCAGCGCGACGGCTTCGGCGGCGCCTGTACCGCGCCCGCCTTCTCGCGCACCTCTCCCGGGAAGAGAGCCGCGCGCCACGCGGCGATGGACTGAGGCCGCGCCTCGGGGCGAACCGCCATGCCGCGATCGATGCCGGCGAGCAGCGCCGGTGGGAAACCCGCAAGCCGGCGTCTGGCAAGCGGCACGTACTTGTCCTCGAGCACGCGATCGACGGCACTCGGCGGCTTCTCGCCCGCGATCGCCTGATAGAGTGTCGCCGACAGGCCATAGATGTCGGTGTAGGGGCCCTGCCGGGCGTCGGTGAACTGCTCGACCGCGGCATAACCCGGCGTGAAGATGCCGGTCAGCGCCGAGGTGCGGCCGGCCACTGCTGCCCGCGCCGCCCCGAAGTCGATCAATGTCGGCTGGCCATCTTCATCGAGCAGGATGTTGTCCGGCTTGATGTCGCGATGGATGAAGCTCGCCGAATGAACCTTTTCCAGCCCGTCGAGCACGGCACGCAGGATGCGTTCGACCTCTGCCGCGGCGAGGCGTCCCTGCCGCTGCAGCCGGAGGCCGAGGGTCTCGCCCTGCACCAGCTCCATGACGATGTAGGCCGTCCCGTTCGCTTCCAGGAAGTCGTGGACGCGCACGATTCCTGGCGCACGCTGGAATCCGGCCAGCGTCCGGCCCTCCTCCACGAAGCGCTGACGCCCCCAGGCAAAATCCTCAGCCGCTTCGGTCGAGTTCGGCAATACGGTCAGCCCGTCGTGGCGCATCGCGAAGCTGGTCGGAAGATATTCCTTGATCGCGACGTCGCGCCCGAGCTGGTCGTCATGTGCCCGGTAGGTGATGCCGAAGCTGCCCTGGCCAAGCACGCCGGTGATCCGATAGCGGCCGACGACGGTGCCGACCGGCAGCGCCAGGAAATTCTGGGTCGATGGCTTAACCACCTTGGTATCGGGCATATGCCGGCGTCTTCCTGGAAATGTACGAGCGGGAAGCGTCCCGCCCAACCTGACAGCCGGCGCCGGCAATGGCAACGCCCCCAACCGGGCGACCTTCGGCCTCCGGCCGGTCGCGCCGCCAGCCGCGCGAGGCGCCGGGAGAACGTGTCCTGGAGTTCAGCCCTTGACCGAGCCGGCGGTCAGGCCCGCGACATAGTGCTCGACGAAGAAGGAGTAGATGATCGCCACCGGGATCGAGCCCAGCAGCGCGGCGGCCATGAGCTGGCCCCAGTAGAACACGTCGCCCTTGACCAGCTCGGCGATGGCGCCGACCGGAACGGTGCGCACCTCGGTCGTGGTCAGGAAGATCAGGGCGTAGAGGAACTCGTTCTGCGCCAGGGTGAAGGCGAAGATGCCGGCGGAGATGAAGCCCGGGCCGCACAGGGGCAGGACGATCTTGATCAGGGTTTGCAGCCGGCTCGCGCCGTCGATCCGGGCGGCGTCCTCGAGCTCGACCGGCACGGTGCGGAAATAGCCCAGCAGCAACCATGCGCAGAACGGGATCAGCAGGGTCGGATAGGTCAGGATCACCGACGTCAGCGTGTCGCCCAGCCCGAGCCGGTTGATCAGGTCGGCCAGCGGCACGAACAGCAGCGGCTGCGGCACGAGATACGTCGCGGCGATGGCGAACGACACCAGCGTGGCGCCGGCAAAGCGCATGCGCGCCAGCGGATAGGCCAGCATCGCGCCGAACAGCAGCGAGATCGCCGTCGAGATCACCGCCACCACGAAGGTGTTCCAGGTCCATTCCAGGAAGTTGGTCTCGGTGATGAGATCGACATAGTGCTTGAGCGTCGGATTGTGCACGACCAGCGGCATGACCTTGCGGCTGTACAGCTCCTGGTTCGACTTCAGGGAAGTGACCGCCATCCAGTAGAACGGAAACAGCGCGAACAGCAGCGACACGCCGAGCGGCAGCCACAGCTTCAGCGCGCGCATGGTCCAGCCGCGGCGTTCGACGGTCATGATCGATCTCCCCTCCCCGTCGCCCCGAGCGGAGCGAAGCGTCGCCGAGGGACCTGCTCATCCCGGTCGGCGTTGAGTGAGCAGGTCCCTCCGCTGCGCCTCGCTCCGCTCGGCGCCGGTCGGGACGACGGAGGCTTTTCAGGCAAGATCGACAATGCTTTCAGGCCCCTCATGACTTCGACGGCCGCATGTAGATCGCCATGGCGAGGATGATCAGCGCCAGCGGCGGCACCATCGACAGCGCGATGGCGGCACCCTGGCCGAACTGGCCCGCGCCCATGGCGACGTCGAAGGCATAGGTGGCGAAGACGTGCGTGGCGTTGGCGGGCCCGCCGCGGGTCAGCACGTAGATGAGCTGGAAATCGGCGAAGGTGAAGATCACCGAGAACATGGTGACGATGAAGATCACCGGCTTGAGCAGCGGCAGGGTGACGTAGCGGAAGCGCTGCCAGCCGCTGGCGCCGTCGATGGTCGCCGCCTCGTAGAGCTCGGGTGGGATCGTCTGCAGGCCGGCCAGCAGGGTGATGGCGTAGAACGGCAGGCCGCGCCAGGTGTTGACCACGATCAGCGAGAGCATCGCGAGGTGCGGATTGCCGAGCCAGCTCGGGCCGGGATTGGCGATGCCGGTGAACACCAGCAGCCAGTTGATCACGCTGAAGGCGGGATCGAGAATCCATTGCCAGGCGATGGTCGAGAGCACGGTCGGCACGATGAACGGCAGCAGCAGCAGGGCGCGCGTGAGGTTCCTGAAGCGGAACTCCTGGTTCATCACCAGCGCCAGCCCCAGCCCGCCGACCATCTTCAGCAGCGTCGCGGCGATCGTGTAGACGAAGGTGTTGAGCACGACCTGCCGGAAGATCGGGTCGTGCCAGGCGTGGATGAAGTTGTCGAGACCGATGAACTCGCCCGCCTGCGCCACCGGCCGGTTCTGCAGGCTGATCCAGATGCCGTAGAAGAACGGATAGCCGACCAGCGCCACCAGGAACGCCACGGGCGGCGCCACCATCAGCCAGCTGAATACGCCCTCGCGCTCCAGCCAGCGGCCGAGCGAGAACGCCGGCCGCCGGCGCTCCAGCGCCGGCGCTGCTGCCGCCGTCATCCGCTAGGCCTGCCGATAGATCTGCTTGAGCTGACCCTTGGCGTCGGCGATGACCTCCTTGGTCGACTTGCCCGCGCAGGCCTTGGCGAACATGTCGATGACCACGAATTTCGCGATGGTCTCCGACTGCGCGCGACTGAGCGGTGCGGGCCAGCCCGGCAGGTGCGAGGTCTTGAGCGCGTCGCGGTACGGCAGGTTGCGCGGCTCGACCTTCCACATCGGCGCATCGTCGTAGGCATGCAGAAAGGGCTGGTAGTAGGTGACCGCCACGTCGTACCACGCGCCGGCCTGCTCGGGCTTCATCAGCCAGCGCAGGAAATCCTTTGCCGCCTTCTGGTCCTGCGTGTGCGTGAAGATCGCGTGGCACAGCGGATTGAGCATGTGGAAGCGGCCCTTGGGACCCTTCGGATTCTCCGACTGGTCGATCACCTTGGCCATGTCGGGGAAATCCTTCTTGGCCGACCACAGGATCGATTCGGCGTTGTTGGTGCAGGAAATCTGCTCCGACAGGAACGCCTTGTTGTTGTTGACGTCGGTCCAGCCGAGGCAATCCTCGACCATCGTCTCCTTGTACAGCCGACGGCAGTAGTCGATCGCGCGCGCGGTCTCGTCGGAGTCGATCACGATGGTCTTGCCGTCGGCCTCGACCTCGCGGGCGCCGTAGGACCACAGCAGCGGATAGAGCCAGCCGTGATTGTCGCCGAAGCCGTGGCCGAGCTCGAAGCCGAACGGATGGCCCGCCTTCTTGAGCTTGATGCCGGCTTCCAGCAGCTCGTCCCAGGTATCCGGGAACTTGTCGTAGCCGGCCTGCTTGAACCAGTCGGTGCGCCAGTTCATGAGCTGGCCGATATTGCCGAACGGGATGGCCTTCCACTTGCCGTTGACGACGACGGCTTCCGCCGCGGAGTCGTACCAGCCGCCGGATTCCTTGCCGATCTCGCCGGCGATGTCGCTCACGTCGACGAACTTCTCGTCGAACAGGAAGGCCCAGTTGAAGCCGATATGGGTCATGTCCGGACCGGTGCCGTTCTCGGCCGCGGTCGTGACGCGGGTCTGCAGGCTGCCGACGCTGACCACGTCGTAGTTGATCTTGATGCCTGTCGCCTTCTCGTAGGCGGCGGCCAGCTTGTTCTTGAAGAAGGCGTCGTACGGCGGCACGAACGAGCTTTCGTGCATCATCGTCATGCTCTTCGGCGCCGCCGCTACGATGGAAGGTGCGAGCAACGTGCCGGCGGCACCCAACGCTGTACGCTTGAGGAATACTCGACGCGACTCACGGGAAGAAACGCGCATATCTACGCCCCCCTCTGTGCTTGTCGATGGGGGCAGCATAGCCGAAGGATTTCGCAGCCACCATCACGATAGCGTGGTGGTATGTGGGGAATCTTCTGCTGGGGGCGCGCCACTCCAGTGGCGCGTCTTCCTCGGCATTGCAGCATTCCATGACACGTCACTGGAGCGGCGCGCCCATAGGCGCTAACCCAACTTGCGCAGTTGGATGGCGGTTTGAGTTTTTTCGATCGAAGCGCGTGAGGCGGATCAATGGGTTGGAAGGCGATTGAGCGGGGAATCGGGATGTAGTGCCGACCATCCCCATTTTCTCGGGGCTTGGATTGAGTTGAGATGGGCGCATGTACTTGCGCTACACGACCCGCAGGAAGGACGGCAAAGTCCACCGTTACTGGCGCCTTGTGCGCAGCGTTAGAGTTGGTCGCAGGGTCATCCAGCAGACTGTGGCGCAGCTTGGCGAACTCGACGCGCGGGGTCGACTGCAAGCGCAGGCGCTTGCGCGGCAGCTGATCGGCACGCCCGAGCAGGCCGGCCTGTTCGACGACGGCAATCGGGATGTGACGGTGCCGGTTCGCCTGAAGGGCGTGCGGGTGGAGCGCTCCCGGCAGTTCGGCGATGTCTACCTGGCGCTGGCATTGTGGCGCGGCACGGGCCTGGCCGACCTGTGCGAGAGGTTGCTGCCCTCGGGCAAGGAGGCGGTGTCGTGGTCGAAGATGGCGGCGGTGCTGGTGGCGGCGCGGCTGTGCGAGCCGTCGAGCGAGCTGCACATCGCCGAGGACTGGTAGCGCCGCACGGCGCTGTGCGATCTGCTGCAGCTCGACGACGCTCTGGTCAACAAGGACCGGCTCTATCGCGCGCTCGACCTGCTGCTGCCGTACAAGGCGGAGCTGGAAGCGCACCTGTCGCGCCGCTGCGGGGAGCTGTTCACGATCAACAACGAGGTGCTGCTGTACGACGTGACCAGCACCTACTTCGAGGGCGAGGCGGAGGGCAACGTGCTGGCCCGTCGCGGCGAGGGTGTCAGGAACTTTGTGTAAGAGCGGGTTCGTGGTGATCTCACCTTTGCAG
>CAMFJT010000039.1 GCA_945957125.1 uncultured Rhodospirillales bacterium
CGAGATGGTGCTGATGAACGGCGAGGTGGTGCGGCTGGGTGGCAAGCATCTCGATGCCGGCGGCTACGACCTGCTCGGGCTGATGACCGGCTCCGAGGGGCTGCTCGGCGTCGTCACCGAGGTGACCGTGCGCCTGCTGCGCAAGCCCGCGACCGCGCGCGCCGTTCTGCTCGGCTTCCCGACCGAGGCGGGGGCGGCCGACTGTGTCGCCGCCGTCATCGCCTCGGGCATCATCCCGGGCGGCATGGAGATGATGGACAAGGACGCCATCCAGTGCGCCGAGAACTATGTCGGCGCAGGCTATCCGCTCGATGCCGAGGGTCTGCTGATCGTCGAGCTCGACGGGCCGGCGGTCGAGGTCGACTATCTCGTCGCGCGGGTCGAGGAGATCGCGCGCGGGCGCGGCGCCACGACCTGCCGCGTCAGCCGCGACGAGCAGGAGCGGGTGCTGTTCTGGGCCGGCCGGAAGGCGGCGTTCCCCGCCGTCGGCCAGATCTCGCCCGACTACATGTGCCTCGACGGCTCGGTGCCGCGCGGCCGGCTGGTCGAGGTGCTGGGCGAGATGCGGCAGATGAGCAAGCGCTACGGCCTGAGGGTGGTGAACGTGTTCCATGCCGGCGACGGCAACCTCCATCCACTGATCCTGTTCGACGCCAACGATCCCGACGAGCTGCACCGTGCCGAGGAGTTCGGCGCCGACATCCTGCGGCTCTGCGTGCGGGTCGGCGGCGTGCTGACCGGCGAGCACGGCGTCGGCATCGAAAAGCGCGACCTGATGGGCGAGCAGTTCACCGAGATCGATCTCGATCAGCAAATGCGCGTGAAGTGCGCCTTCGATCCCGACCACCTGCTCAATCCCGGCAAGGTGTTCCCCAAGCTGCGGCGCTGCGCGGAGCTGGGCAGGATCGTCGTGCACGACAACCGCATCCCGTTTCCCGACATCCCGCGGTTCTGACGGCGATGGCGACGGGCACGATCCGGCCGCGCGACGCGCGCGAGCTGCAGCAGGCGGTCGAATGGGCGCTGAACGACGGCGTGACGCTCGACGTGCGCGGCGCCGGCAGCAAGCTCGACCTCGGCAAGCCGATGACGTGCGACCAGGTGCTCGACCTCTCGGGCATCGCCGGCATCGTCGACTACGCACCGGAGGAGCTGGTGGTCACGCTGCGTGCAGGCACGCCGATGCGCGAGGTCGAGGCGTTGTTGGCCCAGCGCAACCAGATGCTGGCCTTCGAGCCGCCCGATCTCGGCCCGCTGCTCGGCCGCGCGGCGGGCGAGGGGACGCTGGTCGGGTCCGTGATGGGCAACCTCGCCGGCCCCCGCCGCGTGTCCGCGGGTGCGGCGCGCGATCACCTGCTGGGCTTCACCGGCGTCAACGGCCGCGGCGAGGCGTTCAAGTCGGGCGGCCGGGTGATGAAGAACGTCACCGGCTACGATCTCTCCAAGCTGATCGCCGGCTCGTGGGGCACGCTCGCCGTGCTCGACACCGTGTCGGTCAAGGTGCTCCCTGCGCCCGACCAGACCCGCACCCTGCTGCTGCACGGCCTCGACGATGCGGCCGCCGTGGCCGCGATGTGCGCCGCGATGGGCAGCCCGCACGAGGTCTCCGGCGCCGCCCATGTCGATGGTCGCACTGCGCTGCGCATCGAGGGCGTTGCGCCGTCGGTCGAGGCGCGTGTCGCGGGCTTGCGCGCGCTGCTGGCCGGGACGGGAGCCGCGATGGACGCGCTCGGCACGCTCGAAAGCCGCACCTTCTGGCGCGAGGTCCGCGACGGGACACCGCTCGATGCGGCACCCGATTCTGTCGTCTGGCGCCTGTCCTGCCCGCCGACCGAAGGAGCCGCCATCGTCGCCCGCATCCGCGCCCAACGCCCGTCGGTGAAGGCCTCCTACGACTGGTCCGGCGGCCTCGTCTGGCTTGCCCTGCCGCCGACCGCCGACGCCGACCATCGCCTCGTCCGCGCCGCCTTGGGTGCAACCGGCGGCCACGCCACTTTGATCCGCGCCCCCGAAACTACCCGCGCCGCCGTGCCCGTCCTCCACCCCCAACCGCCCGCGCTCGCCGCCCTCGCCACGCGCGTGAAGGAGAGCTTCGATCCGAAGCGCCTCTTCAACCCGGGGAGGATGGGGTGATCGACTTTTCGTCGTCCCGAGCGGAGCGAAGCGTAGTCGAGGGACCTTCTCTTCCCGGCGGCTGCCGCATGGACAGGTCCCTCCGCTCCGCCTCGCTACGCTCGGCTCCGGTCGGGACGACGGGGGCGTGCTTGGATGCGAATGCTCTGTCCGAGGACGGGCCTTTGCATCGCCCAATGACGAAAACGCCATAGCCATGCAAACCAACTTCAACTTCGTCCAGCTCGCCGACCCCGAGACCGCGCGGTCGGAGAAGATCCTGCGCAAGTGCGTGCATTGCGGCTTCTGCACCGCGACCTGCCCGACCTTCGTGTTGCTGGGCGACGAGCGCGATTCGCCGCGCGGGCGCATCTACCTCATCAAGGCGATGCTCGAGGGCAGTCGCGCGCCGACGGCGGATGAGGTTCGGCACGTCGATCGCTGCCTGTCGTGCCTGTCCTGCATGACGACCTGCCCGTCGGGCGTGAACTACATGCACCTGGTCGATCACGGCCGGCATCATATCGAGGACACCTACACGCGCCCGCTAGGCGACCGGCTGCTGCGCCGGCTGCTCGGCGTGCTGATGCCGCGGCCACGCCTGTTCCGCTGGGCCACCGTGCTCGGCTGGCTGGCCAAGCCGCTCGCGGCAGCGCTGCCGGCGCGCAGCAGCGATCCGGGCGGCGCGACCTTCCTGCGCCGGATCAAGGCGATGATCGAGGCAGTGCCCGCCGTCATTCCCGATGCTTCTCCGGTCGATCGGCCGCAGACCTTTCCGGCGCTCGGCCAGCGCATCCGCCGCGTCGCGCTGATGCCGGGCTGCGGCCAGCAGGTGCTGGCGCCGGAGGTCAACGAGGCGACGGTACGGCTGCTGACGCGGCATGGCGTGGAGGTGGTGAACGTCGCGGGCTCGGGCTGCTGTGGCTCATCGGTCCAGCATATCGGCGACAACAGGCAGGCGCTCGAGCTGGCCAAGCGCAACATCGACGCCTGGCTGGCGCAGGACATCGACGCCATCGTGATCAATGCCTCGGGCTGCGGCACGACGGTGAAGGATTACGGCCACATGCTGGCCGACGATGCGGACTGGAAGGACAAGGCCGCGAAGGTCGCCGCTCTCGCCCGCGATGTCAGCGAGCTGATGGCCGAGGTCGGGCTGGCGAACGTCACGCCGCATCCGCTCACCGTCGCCTATCACTCGGCCTGCTCCATGCAGCACGGCCAGAAGGTGAACGAGCCACCCCGCCGGCTGCTGCGCGACGCCGGTTTCGTCGTGAAGGAAGTGCCGGAGGGCCATCTCTGCTGCGGCTGGGCAGGGACCTACCAGGTGCTTCAGCCCGAGCTGTCGCGCCGCCTGCGCGACCGCAAGGTGGCCAACATCGAGAGCGTGAAGCCCGACCTGATCGCCTCGGGCAATTTCGGCTGCGTCGGCAACATCGGCGCGGGGACCGGCATTCCCGTCGTGCATACGGTCGAGCTGCTCGACTGGGCGACCGGCGGGCCGAAGCCCGCCGCCGTGCCGTGACCCTTCTTCGCCCTTGCCTTGCCGCATTGCTCGGGCTGATTGTGGCGACAAGCGCAGGGAGCCAGACCGTGCTCGATACGCTGTTCGAGAAGCTCGGGGTCGCCACCGACCCGTTCGCCGTCCAGGCCCTGGAGCAGGGCATCTGGGAGCAATGGACGATGGTGCCCGATCCGGCCCAGCGCCAACTCATGATGCGCGGCATTGCCGAGATGCAGCAGCAGGAGCTGGAGGCCGCGGCGGCGACCTTCACGTCGCTGATCGAGATCGCGCCGGACCTTTCCGAGGCCTGGAACAAGCGGGCGACCGTCCGTTGGCTGCTCGGCGACTTCCGCGCCTCGATCGCCGATATCTGCGAGACGGTGAAGCGCGAGCCGCGCCACTTCGGTGCCTATTCCGGTCTCGGCATGATCCGCGCGCAGATGGGTGAACACGCCCGCGCCGCCGCCGCCTTCGAGCTGGCGCGCAAGTGGAATCCGCACATCGTCGGCCTCGACGCCGAGATCGCGCGCCAGAAGGCCGAGGCCGGCGGCGAGGTCTCCGACGACCCGCTCGGCTGCGGGCAACGGACGGCGGGACGTTAGCAGAAGGTCTCTCCGCTTGCGCATGCGCTGGGAGCGCGGCTCTCCAGAGCCGCTCATGCGACGAGGCAATCGAAAGAAAGAGCGGCTCTGGAGAGCCGCGCTCCCAGCGATGGGTTGCGGGGCGCGCAGCGTGGGCCGATATTGCCCGCCGCAATCCGGAGGGAATCCAATGGCGACGTTGTATGTCGGTGGCCGTCTGTTCGACGGCGAGAAGGTGCTGGACGGGCAGGCGGTCCTCGAGGAGGACGGCAAGGTCCGCAAGATCGCGCCGGCCGGCGAATTCACGGGTTTCTCCGGGGAGACGGTCGACACGGCGGGCGGCACGCTGATCCCCGGCATGATCGACTGCCACGTCCATTCGCTCTCCGGCGCCGAGGGCAATCCGGGCGCGGTGCAGGACCGCCTCAGCGCGGCCCAGCTCGCGGTGCGGGGCATGGAACTCATGCGCGCCACGCTCGAAGGCGGCATCACCGCGGTGCGCGACTGCGGCGGCAAGGACTATATCGAGTTCGCGATCCGCGACGCCTACAACCAGGGCCGCTTCCTCGGCCCGACCATGCGCTGCGCCGGCCGCATGATCTGCATGACCGGCGGCCACGGCAACCGCACCGGACGGGTCGCCGACGGCATCGACGAGGTCGTCAAGGCGGTGCGCGAGCAGGTCCATGCCGGCTCCGACCTCGTCAAGATCATGGCCACCGGCGGCGTCATGACGCCCGGCGTCAATCCCGAGGATGCGCACTATTCGGCGGAGGAGATGAAGGCCGGCATCACCGAGGCGCACCGCTTCCACAAATGCTGTGCCAGCCACGCCCAGGGCGCGCTCGGCATCCTGAACGCCGTGCGCGGCGGCATCGATTCGATCGAGCACGGCATCTTCTTGACCGACGAATGCGTGAAGGAGATGAAGGAGCGCGGCGTGTGGCTGGTGCCGACGCTGGCTGCCGTGAAGAACATCCTCAAGGGCTATGACGACGGCGACCGCTCGATCCCCGACTACGTGATAGAGAAGGCGCGCCGCGTGTTCGACCGCCACATCGCCTCGATCAAGATGTACTACAAGGCTGGCGGCCGCATCGCGATGGGCACCGACGCGGGCACGCCGCACAACCGCCACGGCGAGAATGCGCGCGAGCTGGAGTTCATGTGCGAGATCGGCATCTCGTCGCGCGATTCGCTGTTCTTCTCGACGGCCAGCGCAGCCGACCTGATGCGCCTGGCCGATCAGGGCCGCATCAAGGAGGGCAACTCGGCCGACTTCGTGCTGTGCGACGGCGATCCGCTGGCCGACATCAAGCGCGCGGCGCGCAAGGAGAACCATCGGCTGGTCGTGAAGCGCGGCCAGGTCGCGAAGGACCGCCGCGCCGATTTCGCCAACACCGCGCAGCGGGTCGCGGCGGAGTAGCGCCGGACAGCTTCGGGCCGCGGGGCGCCAGGGGCGGTCATGGAATATGTGTTGCCGATCCTGCTGGGGATCGCCTGGGCACTCGGGACGCCGATCGTCGCCCTGGTGGCGCTGGTCCGTAGCGGCAACGTGCGGGCCGAGAACCTGCGCCTCGCCGGCGAGATCGCCGCGCTTCGCCGGCAGATCGAGCAGGCCGGCGGGCCTGCGCCGCCAGCGCCGTCGCCGGTAACGGCCATTGCGGCCGAGCCGCTCGCCGCTGAGCCTGTCGCACGCGAAGTAGTTCTGCCCGAACCGGCTGGAGCGGAACTGCCGCCGCCGTTCGATCCCGCAGCGCCGCCGCCGCCCCCGGTGCCGGTGTTCGAGATGCCGCCCTCTCCGGCGGTGGAGCCGCTCGCCGCCGGCTGGGAGCAGCGGCTGGGCGCCAGGGCTTTCATCTGGATCGGCGCTGTCACGCTTGCCTTGTCGGCGGTCTTCCTTGTCCGCTACTCGATCGAGGAAGGCTATCTCTCGCCCGAGGTGCGCGTGATCCTGGCCGCGCTCTTCGGCTTCGCGCTGATCGGCGGCGCGGAAAGGATGAGGGCGCGCGACGAGCGGGTGGCGCAGGCGCTCGCGGCGGCCGGGGTCGCTGCGCTCTACGGCGCGCTGTTCGCGGCGGTCGCGCTCTACGGCATGATCTCCAAGGTCGCGGCCGGCGGCGGCGCGATGGCGCTGACCGCCTTCGCGATCGGCGTGTCCCTGCGGCATGGCATCTTCGTGGCCGCGCTGGCCTTCGTCGGCGGCTTCGCGAGTCCCGCCCTCATCGGCAGCGAGACGCCCAACACGCCGGTGCTGTTCGGCTACCTGCTGGCGATCGCCTTCGGCACGCTGGCGGTGATCCGCCATCGCGGCTGGTGGCCGCTCGGCTGGGGTGTGCTGGCCGGGAGCGCCTTGTGGGCCGCCGTGTGGATGGCCGCCGATGTCGAGGGGCTGCCCTGGGTATGCCTCTTCCTGGTCGCGGTCGCCGGCCTGTTCGTCTGGGCGACGTGGCGGCGCCTGGAGGAGAGCGACAATCCGCCGATCGATGTCGCGGCGCTGGTCTGGACGGCGCTGGTGGCGACGGGCGTGCTCGTCGGCGCCGTCGTCCTGCGCGATGGCGGCGAGCAGACGGCGGGCTGGTTGGCCCTGGCCGTGCACGGCATCGGCCTCTACGCGCTCGGCCGCTGGACGCCGCGCTTCCAGTACGTCGCGGCCGTGGCGCCGGCCCTGTCGCTGGCGACACTCGCGCTGTGGTGGGCCGACAACCGCGGAGAGGCGTTCGACAACGCCCGCTTCGCCTGGCTGGCGGTCTTCCATGGCGGCCTCTACGCCGCCGGCGCCTTCGCGCTGATGTGGAACGCCGCGCGCCCGGGCTTCTGGGCAGCGCTGTCCGTCGCTTCGGCACTGGCGCATTTTCTGCTCTGCTGGTGGGTGCTGCGCAACGTCGTCCCCGGTACGCCATGGGGCCTGATCAGCATCGGACTGGCCGCGCCCTTCCTGGTTGCCGCCGAGCGGCTGGCGCGCTGGCGAACGCACATGACGGGTGCCACCGAGGCGCTGGGCTTCCTCGCGGCGGGTGTGACGTTCTTCATCGCGGCGGCGATTCCCATGGAGCTGAGTCGCGAATGGATCACGGTGGCCTATGCGATCGAGCTGGCCGCCGTGGCCTATATCGCCGACGCGCTCGAGCTGGTGGCGATGCGGCAGCTCTGCTGGCCGCTGCTCGCGGCGGTGATCGTCCGCTTCGTGCTCAATCCGGAGGTGCTGCACTACGGCCGCGTCTTCTGGGGCTACGCGATCTCGATCGCCGCGCTGGTCGCGGCGAGCCGCTTCCTCCTCGCCGACGATCGCCTGCGCCGCGCGGTGCAGGCGGGGGCGGCGCTGCTGACCTTCGTGATGCTCACGCTGGAGGTGCGCATCCTGTTCCGGCCCGACGACATGGCGGCCCCCGACGCCGCCTTCCTCGAGCGCTCGGTCCATGTCGCGGTGTGGGGGGCCTTCGCGCTGGCCGCGCTGTGGATTGCGCGGCTGCGGCACGACCCCGTCGCGCTCTGGGCATGGCGGCTGAGCGGTGGCCTTGCTGTCGCGACGGTGCTGGTCGTGCAGGTCGCGGTCGCCAACCCGATCTTCGAGCGCGCCGACGTCGGCTCGTTGCCGATCGTCAACGGCCTGCTGCTGGCCTACGCACTGCCGGCCGGGCTGGCCTTCGCTGCGCGGCGTTGGACCGACGTCGAGCGCAGCCAGTTCGTCAACTTCATCGCCGAGGCGACCGGCGCGGTATTGGTCTTCGTCTTTGTCTCGCTCGAGGTCCGGCACTTCTTCGATCCCGGCTTCGAGCGGCGCGGGCTCGGCGCGGAGGGGATCGAGCTGTACGCCTATTCGATCGTCTGGCTGCTGTTCGGCGTGGCGCTGCTGGCGCTCGGCTTCTGGCGTGACGTGGCCGCGCTGCGCCATGCCGGCATGGCGCTGGTCTGCCTCGTGGTCGCCAAGGTCTTCCTGATCGACATGGCGGGATTGAAGGGGCTGCTGCGGGTGTTCTCGTTCCTCGGCCTCGGTGCGGCGCTGCTCGGGCTGGGCTATGCCTATCGCCGTTACGGATTGACGACCAGCCAGCGGAAATAGGCGATGTTTCCCGAATTCGACCTGTCGCTCGACGCCCTGCGCGCCCTTCAGCTCACGCGCCTGAAGGACGCGCTGCGCCACGCCTACGCCCATCAGGCGCCGTACCGCGCCAAGTGCGAGGCGGCGGGCGTGCATCCCGACGATCTCCGCGCGCTCGACGACCTGAAGCGCTTTCCCTTCACCGCCAAGAGCGACCTGCGCGACGCTTATCCTTTCGGCATGCTCGCCATCCCGCGCGAGCGTTGCGTGCGCCTCCATGCCTCGAGCGGCACGACCGGCCGGCCGACGGTGGTCGGCTATTCGGCGAAAGACATCGCGACATGGGCCGAGCTGATGGCGCGCTCGCTCTACGCGGGCGGGGCGCGGCCGGGCGACATCATCCACAATGCCTACGGTTACGGCTTGTTCACCGGCGGGCTGGGCGCGCACTACGGCGCCGAGCGGCTGGGCTGCACGGTCGTGCCGATGTCGGGTGGCTTCGGCGAGCGTCAGGTCCAGCTCATCCGCGAGTTCGGCGCGCGCGTCGTGCTGATGACGCCGTCCTACATGCTGGCGCTGGCCGACGAGTTCGCGCGGCTCGGCGTCGATCCGCGCGGCACGGCGATGCGTATCGGCATCTTCGGCGCCGAGCCGTGGACCGAAGGGATGCGGGCCGAGATCGAGCGCCGGCTGGGGATCGACGCTGTGGACATCTACGGACTGAGCGAGGTGATGGGGCCGGGCGTGGCCTGCGAGTTCGTCGAGAGCAAGGACGGGCCGACGGTGTGGGAGGACCACTTCTATCCCGAGATCGTCGATCCTGAGACCGGCGCGCCCGTGCCGGAGGGCGAGCCCGGCGAGCTGGTGTTCACCTCGCTCACCAAGGAGGCGATGCCGGTCATCCGCTATCGCACCCGCGACCTGACGCGCCTGCTGCCGGGAACGTGCACCGCGATGCGACGCATGGCCCGGATCACCGGCCGCAGCGATGACATGCTGATCGTACGCGGCGTGAACCTGTTCCCCAGCCAGGTCGAGGAGCAGATCCTGCGCGATCCCGCGCTCAGCGGCCACTACGTGATTGAGCTGAGCCGGACCGGCGCGCTCGACGACCTGCTGGTCCGCGTCGAGGCGCAGCCGGAGGCTGCGCACGAGGCACGGACTTCATCCGCCGCCGCGCTCGGCGAACGCCTCAAGGGCATGTGCGGCCTGTCGGCTGCGATCGAGATCGTCGAGCCCGGCGGCATCGAACGCTCGATGGGCAAGGCCCGCCGTGTGATCGACCGGCGGGCGAAGGGGTGACGACTGGTTTCGATCAGATGAACTCCGCCGGAGGCGCGCCGTTCACAGGCGCTAACTTTGACGTCTTTCATGCTCCTCCCCCGTCATACGCAGGCTGTCTGGGGAAATTGGAGGAAGCCATTGAATTCATGCTCCTCTCCCCCGATAGGGCAGGGCTATCGCATGAAAGCTCTCCCTCCCCCGTCTTCCGGGGAGGTGGCGCGGTAATCCGCGACGGAGGGGGTCGGGAACGCGGTGTTGCATGAGCATGACCCCCTCCGTCCGCGTAAGACGCGGCCACCTCCCCCGAAGACGGGGGAGGGAAGACGAATGTGCAATTGCCCTGCCCTATCGGGGGAGAGGAGCATGAAGCGCGGCGACCCTGTTCCGACCTCTGAATCCTGCGACGGCCGCGAGAGAGGGATTGCGGATTGACGCCTCACCCCAGCCTTTTCCCCGGACAGCCCTGCGTATGACGGGGGAGGAGGAAGAGCGATAAAGCCTGCGTCGATGGACGCGCTCCCATCGGAAGAGAGACAGGCTTTTCGATTGGCCCGAAGGTCAATCCCGGGGCCGCACGTGATGGCGGCGCATCACCGTGTCGAGCTGCGCGACGGGGATGTTCAGGGCGGCTGCGAACATCGTGCGTGCCTTGTCGCGCTGCTCCGGCGAGGGGCGCTCGCCGCGTGGCGGCGGAGGGACGATCTCGGTGGCGCGGCGCAACTGGTCGGCAGTGACGCCGAGTTCGTCGGCAAGCTGCTGGATCGCCCGTTCGGTCGGCGGACCCGGCGGTTCGGCGCGGTGGTGCGACACGATGGCAGCGGTGAAGGTGAGACCGCAGGCGGCGATCACCAGCAGGTCGATCCAGCCGAGGCCGAAGACTCTCATCCTCGGGTCGACCTATCGGCCCGCGAGCGCCAGCCCGATCCTCGCCTTGATCATGCCTGCGCGACCGTCGATCTGGGCGTCCTGCGACGGCAGGTCGGAGGCCGGGATGATGCCCGACGCGCCCTGCGCACGGGCGGCATGGATGCCGTTGACGGCCAGGACCCCGACGAAAACCATGACGGTGGCGGCCATCAGTAGATAGTCGACCCGGTTCAGGGAGGCCCGGCGGGGGCGGTAGGGAGCGGCAATCTTGGATTGGGGGGTGGTCACGATCGCCTCACAAACGCTGCTTCTGAGAAGGTTACGGGGGAACCTCTGGCCCCATCCCCGTCTTTCTCGGCTCAAACGTGGGCGATTCTAAGGATATTCGTGGCCCCTGGTGTGCCGAACGGCACACCGGCCGTGATGACCAGCCGCTGGCCCGTCTTGGCGAGCTGCTGCTGGCGCGCGACACGGACGGCGCGCGCAACCATGTCGGCGAAGTTGTGCGCGTCCTCGGTCTGCACCGGGTGGACGCCCCAGGTCAGCGTCATGCGCCGCGCCGTGTCGAGGCTGGGAGTCAGGCAGAGGATGCGCACGTCGGGCCGCTCTCGCGCCGATCGAAGCGTGGTCGATCCGGTATTGGTGTAGGTGACGATCGCCGCGGCGCTGAGCGTGTGAGCGCACTGGCGCGCGGCGGCGCTGATCGCATCGGCGGTGGTGGCCTCCGGCTCGCGGCGGCTGGCATCCATCAGGCGGCGGTAGAGCGGGTCGGCCTCCACGCTCTTGAGGATGCGGTCCATGATGGTCACCGCCTCGATCGGGTAGTCGCCCGACGCGGATTCCGCGGACAGCATCACCGCATCGGTCCCGTCGTAGACAGCCGTCGCCACGTCCGAGGCCTCGGCGCGCGTCGGCGTCGGCGAATGGACCATCGATTCCAGCATCTGCGTGGCGACGATGGCCGGCCGGCCGAGCGTGCGGCAGGCGGCGAGGATGCACTTCTGCAACGGCGGCACGGCCTCGGGCGGCATCTCCACGCCGAGATCGCCGCGCGCCACCATGATGCCGTCGCTCTGCTCGATGATCTCGTCGAGATGCTCGATCGCGGCGGGCTTCTCGAGCTTGGCCATCACCGCGGCGCGGCCGGCGACCAGCTTCTTCAGCTCGGCCACGTCGTTGGCGTGCTGCACGAAGGACAGCGCCACCCAGTCGACGCCGAGCGACAGGCCGTAGTCGAGGTCGCGACGATCCTTGGGCGTCATCGGCGAGAGCGGCAGCACGAGGTTGGGCAGGTTGACGCCCTTGCGGTCGCTGATCGTGCCCGCGACCTCGACCACCGTGTCGATCGTGTCGGCGCCGTGCGACACGATGCGCAGGCGCACCTTGCCGTCGTCGATCAGCAGCAATCCATCGGGCCGGGCGGCCTGGAAGATCTCGGGATGGGGCAGCGGCACGCGCCTGGACGTGCCGGCCGCCTTGTCCAGGTCGAGCGTGAGACGCTGGCCCTTCTTCAGCTCGACCGGGCCCTTGGCCATTGCGCCCAGCCGCAGCTTGGGCCCCTGCAGGTCCATGAGGATGGCGATGGGATGCTTGTATTCCTTCTCCAGGGCGCGCAACTGCGCGACACGCCGCTTGTGGTCGTCCGGCGTGCCGTGGCTGAAGTTGAGGCGGAAGACGTCGGCACCGGCCTCGAACAAGGCCTTCAGTCGCTCGGGGCTGGAGCTGGCCGGCCCGAGCGTGGCCACGATCTTGGTGAAGCGCTGGCGAAGCATGCCGCCAGTCTAGCGCAGACCGGCGGCGATTTCGCGACGATCGCGCAAAGTGCTCCGGCGACGCCTGCCTCAGGGGCCGGCGGTGACCGGCGCCACCGCGCGCCTGGTCAGGATGACGTCGTTGCCCGCCGCGTACAGAAAGCAAGGGCCGACCAGCGACACGCGGCGCGCTTCGGTGTTGCACGTGTCGAGCGCGCGGGCCTCCGCTTCCCGCTGGCTCGCCGCGCCGGTCGCCGTGACGACGCGCCCCGAAGGATGAAGCGCCACCGCCTTCGCGCCGGACGAGTCCTTGTATCCTGCAACGTCGGCGCGCAGGCGCAAGGGATCGGCGATGGCCGGTATCCGTTCCGGATCGAACGCGCCCTGGTACGAAACCCGAGGCATCGGCCGCGGCGTCGCGGCATCCCCGTCCAGGACGTTGTCGTTCACGGCGACCAGCACGCAGGCCGCGCCGTGCCGCACCTGGCAGCCTTCCAGCGCCCGTTCTTCACCCGTCGCAGCGCTGTCCCAACCCGACGTGCGCCAGCTGCGCGATGGTGGCAGGACCGCCATCGCCTTGTGCCGCTTAGACGATTGATAGCTCGCGACCTGCGATTCGTGCGCGGCTGCCTCCTGTCCCGGCAGCAACTTCGCCATGCGCTCGAGCAGCCTTGCCCGAACCGTCGCCTCGCTGGGCTTCTCGGTCGGCACGGCGGACACGGGCGGGCCGGCGGGTGGGCTGGTGGGCTGGCTAGCTGGCGGGCTGGCTGGCGGCGGGGTGATCGGCATCGTCGACCGCAGCGGCAGCACGACCCGGTTCTCGACCGCATAGAGATGGCAGGCGTCGGTGGCCTTGAGGCGTGCGGCTTCGTTCCGGCACGCCAGCAGGGCCTGCTCCTCCGCCTGCCTCTGGGTTGCCGTTCCCTTGGCGACGGTCATGAAGCCCCACACGTTGTAGGCGACCGCCTTGGGGTTGGGCTCGGCGAAATAGTGCGCGATATCCTTGCGTTCCAGCTCGGCGGCACGCAGCCCGGGAATCTGGTCGAGCCTGAAGGTCCCCGAATAACGGACGCGCGGCGCGTCGGTCACGGGCAATGCCCCTCCGGATCCCGGCGGCAGGACGGTTTCGTTGACCGCCACCAGCGCGCAGGGCTCGCCGAAACGGTGCTGGCACTTCTCGAGCACCTTCTCGGCGGCCAGCTCGCGGGTCGGCCAGTCGCCGGTGTAGCGGAGCCTCGCGGCATTCGGCGCAAGAGCCACGGCGCGGTTCGGCTTCAAGGAGACGAAAGCCTGCACGGCCTCCTTGCGCGAATCGGCGGAGATCGCCGGAGCGCTTTTGGCCAGGACGGCCTGGACCTGCTCGTTCAACGAGCCTGGCGACATCGTTGCGAGGATGGCCGGTCCGAGCGTCCAGAGCGCGAGCCCTGCGGCGGCGAGGCCGGCGACGCCCAGTCCGATGAAGAGGGTCCTCTTGCGAGGTCTGGCGGCGACGGGAGCCGGGACGGCGCCCGGTTCTTCGGACTCCAGGCTCTCCTCGGGCAGCGCTGCGATGTCCGACGCCGACAGGCCGAAGACCCCGATCGTGCGGGCGATGTTCTTGACTGCGTGCTCCCCGAGATCGGCGAACGACAGCGAAAGCTTGTCGCGGACCTGATCGTTGGCGGCCCGCGAGATGCAGATTCCGCCGGGCTCGCAAAGCCCCTCCAGTCGCGCCGCGACGTTGACGCCGTCACCGAAGATGTCGCCGTCGTCGATGATGATGTCGCCGATGTTGATGCCGATGCGGAAGACGATCCGTTTCTCTTCCGCGACGTTGCGGTTGTGGGAGACCATTCCTCGCTGGATCGCGACCGCGCACGCAATCGCATCGACGACGCTGGCGAATTCCAGGAGCACCCCGTCTCCGGTCGTCTTGACCAGCCGCCCATGGTGTCGCGCGGCCGCCGGGTCGACCAGCGTGGCGCGATGGGCCTTGAGCGCGGACAGGGTTCCCACCTCGTCGATGCCCATCATTCGACTGTAGCCGACGACATCCAGGGCGAGGATCGCCGCAAGACGGCGTTCGACCGGGGTTGGCCGTTGCATCAGCTCGACTCCCGAGACCAATCGCTCCGTCGTATTCTACCCGACCGTCCGCAAGGTGACGAGCGCGGGAGAAAGTGATGCGCCCACAAGGGCTGCCTTTGCCGCTCTTCCCATTACACCGTCATTACGGTCAGGGTCGTCGCCTGGTGCCAACTCCCGTCGTCACCAGCGGAACGAAGCGTCGTCGAGGGACCTGCTCGTCGCGGCGGACGTTGCATGAGGAGCTCCCTCCGCCCCGGCCACCGCAGGTCCAAGTCGAAGCGGGCGCCGATGAGTGGCGCGCGCACGGCGACATGTCTCGTCGGCTCCAGGCGGAAGCCCGCTAGCGCCGGGGCGACGATACCTTGAAGTCTCCGGCCTGCTCGTAGACCTTGACCACGGCGGCATCGTCGAGCTTGCCCCAGCCGGCGCCGGCGGCGGCGAGGAAGAGCTGGTGGGCGGCGGCTGCGAGCGGCAGCGGCAGGCGCAACTCGTGGCCGGTGTTCAGCACCAGCCCGAGATCCTTGACGAAGATCTCGACCGCGGAGAGCGGCGCATAGTCGTCGTCCAGCATGTGCGGCACGCGGTTGCCGAACATCCACGAGTTGCCGGCGCTGGCCGAGATCACCTCGTAGACCACGCGCGTGTCGGCGCCGGCCTTGGCCGCCAGCGCGACAGCTTCGGCCGCCGTCGCGATATGCACGCCGGCGAGGAGCTGGTTCACGGTCTTGACCAGCGAGCCGATCCCCGGCGCGTCGCCGAGGCGAAACACCTTGGCCGAGGTCGCGGCGAGGATGCTCTCGGCCGCCGCGAAGCTCGCCGGCGCGCCCGAGGCCATGAAGGTGAGCTCGCCCGATTCGGCGCGCGCACGGCCGCCGGACATCGGCGCATCGAGCAGCGCGTGGCCGGTCGCGGCCAGCCGCTCGGCCAGCGCACGGGCATAGGCGGCCGGCACGGTGGCGCATTGCATGACCACGCCGCCCTTGCGCAGCGCGGCTACCGCGCCGTCGCCGCCGAACAGCACCGTCTCGACCTGCTTATCGTTGACGACCGCCACGATCACGACATCGGCCGTGCGCGCCGCTTCCGCCGGGCTCGTCGCCACCATGCCACCCGCCTCGGCGAAGGCCTTGCGCGCCGCCTCGCTGGGATCGACGCCGACCACCTTGTGGCCGTGCTTGAGCAGGTTCCTGGCCATGCCCAGCCCCATCGAGCCCAGCCCGATGAAGGCGACGGCGGGAGTGTTCTTGTCGGTCATGGATGGATCCCGTAGCGCTTGGCCCAGCCGAGACCTTCGACGGTCGTCGTCTTCGGCTTGTATTCGAGCCCGACATAGCCGTCGTAGCCGAGCCGGTCGAGCACATCGAGCAGGTACATGTGATTGGCCTCGCCGATGTCCGGCTCGTTGCGGTCGGGATTGCCGGCGATCTGCACGTGCGCGGTGATCGGGAACAGCCGCTCGGTGCGCTTCTGCAGGTCACCCTCGGTCACCTGCAGGTGATAGAGGTCGAGTTGCAGGCGCAGATGCGGCGCGCCGACTTCGTCGATGATCGCCTTCACCTGGTCGGTCGTGTTGGTGAAGTAGCCGGGAATGTCGCGATGGTTGATCGGCTCGAGCACGATCGTGAGGTCACTCTTGGCGGTGCGGTCGCAGACCATCTTGAGGTTCGACACGAAGGTGCGGTGCATCGCCTTGGTGTCGGCGCCCGGCGCGATCATGCCCGACATGACGTGCAGCGTGCGGCACTCGAGCACCCTGGCGTAGTCGAGCGCCTTGTCTAGCGCGGCGGCGAACTCGGCCTCGCGGCCGGGCAGGGCGGCCAGCCCGCGCTCGCCCTTGCTCGCGTCGCCCGGCGGCAGGTTGAACAGCGCCTGCGTCAGCTTGTACCTCTTCAGCTCGGCGGCGATCTCCGCCGCCGGCGCCTCGTAGGGGAACAGGATCTCGACGGCCTTGAAGCCGTTGGCCGCCGCGGCGCCGAAGCGCTGCAGGAACGGCACCTCCTGGTAGATCCAGGAGAGGTTGGCGGCGAGCTTGGGCATTGGTGAATCCAGCTAGGAGGGAAACGCTTCCTCGATCTCGCGGACCTGGAAGTCGGAGAGGGTGCGGGTCTTGAGGCCCTGCAGCAGCAGGTGGAGCTTGGCGGTCTCCTCGAGCTCCTCGATCGAGGCGGATGCGGCGGAGAGCGAGGTGCCGGCGACGACCGGCCCGTGGTTCGCCAGCAGCACGGCGCGATGGCCTTTGGCGTATTCGCGGATCGCGTCCGCGAGCTTGGGATCGCCGGGCTTGAAATAGGGCACCAGCGGCAGCTTGCCCACGCGCATCACGAAGTAGGGCGTGATCGGCGGCAGCGTGGTCTCGGCATTGTGGTGGCACGAGGGATCGAGACAGGAGATCGCCACCGCATGCGTCGAATGGAGGTGCACGATCGCGCCGTCCTTCGGCCGCACGTCGTAGACGGAGCGGTGCAGCAGCGCTTCCTTGGTCGGCGGATCGCCGCCGACATGCTTGCCGTTGCCGTCGAGCTTCGACAGTTGCGCCGGATCGAGCTCGCCCAGCGAGGAGTTGGTCGGCGTCATCAGCCAGCCGTCGGCGACGCGCATGCTGATATTGCCCGAGGTGCCGGGGCAGAGGCCGCGCGCGGCGAGCTTGGCGCCCAGCGCGCACATCGCCTCGCGTGATTTTGCTTCGGTGCTCATGGCCGGTCGAATGCCTTGGTGAAGAAATCGGGTGCGCCGAAATTGCCGGACTTCAGCGCCAACAGAAGTGGCTTGCCGCCGACCGACGCGGTCCACGGCACGCCGGGATCGATCTCCGGCCCGATGCGCAGCGCCGTCACGTCGAGTGCGCCGACGACCGCGCCGGAGGTCTCGCCGCCGGCGACGACGAGGCGGCCGACACCGGCCGCGACCAGGCCCTTGGCGAGGGTCGCCATGGTACTCTCGATCGCGTGGCTCGATTTCTCGATGCCGTACTTCGCCTGCAACGCTTTCACGGCCTCCGGCTTGTCGCTGGCCGAAAGCAGGATCGGGCCGTTTCCGAGCTTTTCCCTGGCCCAGGCCAATGCTTTCTCCCCGACAGGTTCGCCGCGGCAGATCGCGTCGGTATCGAGCGCCAGATGCGCGCCCTTGAAGCTGGCGATCTGGCCGAGCGTCGCTGCGGAGCAGGAGCCCGCCAGCACCGCCGCCGCGCCGCCGACCCGGGGCAGCGCATCGGCACCCGACTTGTGCTCCAGCAGGCCGCGCCGGCGATAGGCGGCGGGCAGGCCAAGCGCCACGCCCGAGCCGCCGGTGACCAGCACGTCGTCGCCGACTGCCTCGCCGATGATGCCGAGATCGGTGTCGGCCACGGCATCGACGATCACATGGCGCACCCCGTCGGCGGCGAGCTTGTCGAGCGCGGCGCGCAGGGTCGCGGCGCCGGCCTGCACCTGCTTCAGCGCGACGAGACCGACCTTGTGCGCCGTCTGGCGCGCGAGCACCCGCACCAGGCTCGAATCGGTCATCGGGTTGAGCGGATGGTGGCGCATGTGGGTATCGGACAGCAGCAGCTCGCCCACGAACAGATGGCCGAAGAAGATGGTGCGGCCGTTCTCGGGGAAGGCCGGGCAGTAGATCGCCTGCTTCGCCGCAAGGGCATCGAGCAGCGCGTCGCCGACCGGACCGATATTGCCCTGGTCGGTCGAGTCGAAGGTCGAGCAGTACTTGAAGAAGAACCGCACGCAGCCTGCCGCCTGCAGTGCCCGCAGCGCGTCGAGCGACTGTGCGATCGCATCCGGCGCGGCGATCGAGCGGGTCTTGAGCGCGACGACCACGGCATCGACGTCGTCGGGGATCGTGCCCTTGGGCGGCACGCCGATGGTCTGGATGGTGCGCATGCCGTTCTTCACCAGCATGCCGGCGATGTCGGTGGCGCCGGTGAAGTCGTCGGCGATGATTCCCAGGATGGCCATGGTGCGACGTTAGGCGATCAACGTTGCGGGCATCCAGAACTTTCGGCGCCGGCTGCGACGGCGCGGCTCGTCCTCGCCGTCATAGACATGGACCGGCGGTGCCGGGTCGAAGCCGTCGCGGATATCGAGCGCGTTGACGTTGAGCGTGGCGATCAGGCGCCCGTCGTCCTCCATGACCGCGCCGACATAGGCGCCGCACCGGCTGCACACGAGATAGTCGGTGATGCCGAGGCCGAAGCGGTATTTCGACAGCGCGCCCGGCTCGGCGCGATACTCGACCGATCCCTCCGGATCGCCCATCGTCCGCGCCCCATGCCGCCGGCAGAAGCTGCACGAGCACCGCCCCGGCCGCATCGCGGCCGGCTCTTTCGGCGTCCGGTAGGTGATCCGGATGGCTCCGCAATGGCAGGAGCCGGAATAGGTGTTCATGGGTTCACCGTCTCGATCATGTCCGCTGCAGCGTTCCGCGCCGAGCGCCAATCCCGTCGAAGAAATTGCGCTCGTTCGGGAGTTGTCGACGCGAAGAAGGTCATGATATCAGCTCAAGCATGACGTGCATAATTCCGTGCCGCTTCGAACGACCGTTCCGACCCGCCGGGTCGCTGGCGGCCGTTCGTGCGCGCGGAAGGTGTTAGCGGTCGACCGCTTCATTCTCCAGCGCTCTACTGGCTGGAGAACGTCTTCAAGGCTTCTCCGGCGTAGCAATTCCGGAACAGCCCTATGTATCTCTCCCTCGCAACGACCCATCAGCCAGCCACGGATCTCGGTTTCCTGCTGCACAAGAATCCCGCGCGGCTGCATGAGACGGAACTGGGGTTTGGCAAGGCCTTCCTGTTCTATCCCGAGGTTTCGGTCGAACGCTGCGAAGCGGCGCTCGTGCTCGACGTCGATCCGATCGAGTTGGTGCGGGGAAAGGGCGGCGCGGACGGCTTGCTGGATCAATACGTCAACGACCGGCCCTATGCCGCGTCGTCGTTCCTTTCGGTCGCGCTGGGACGCGTCCTCGGTACGGCAATGGCGGGAAATTCGCGGGAGCGGCCCGAGCTTGCTGCAAAGGCGCTTCCGCTCGAAGCGATGGTTGTGCCTGTCCGCAGCAGCGAGGCGTTGATTCGCACGCTGTTCGAGCCGTTGGGCTGGACTGTATCGGTCGAGTGCCTGCCGGCAGGGTACGCCGCCGTTCGGCTGTCGGGCACGATGAGATTGCAGGCTCTGCTCAGCCATCTCTATGTCCTCGTCCCGGTGCTCGACGACGACAAGCACTATTGGGTGGGCGAGGACGAGATCGACAAGCTGCTGAAACGCGGCGGGGGATGGCTCGAAACGCATCCCGCGCGCGAGATGATCGCCGACCGATATCTCAAGCACCGGCGCGGCCTGGCGCGGCAGGCGCTCGCGCGGCTGGTTCCGGAGATCGAAGCGGAAGCCGACGGCGACGACGCGCGGCCGACCCGCGAGGATGGCATGGAGTCGCCCCTGCGGCTGAACGACCAACGGCTCGAAGCGGTCGTCGAGGCTCTGCGCGCGGCGGGTGCCCGCAAGGTCGCCGATCTCGGCTGCGGCGAAGGCAAGCTCCTGCACCGCCTGGTGCGCGAGCGCTGGATCGAGAGCCTGATCGGGGTCGATGCCAGCGCTGTCAGCCTGCTGCGCGCCAAACGCCGGTTGAAGCTCGATGTTGCGACCGGACCGTCGCCGGACCGTGTTCGCCTGATGCATGGCGCCCTGACCTATCGGGACAAGCGCTGGGAGGACGCCGACGCGGCGGTGCTGGTCGAGGTGATCGAGCATCTCGATGCCGACCGGCTCCCCGCGCTTGCGAGGATCGTCTTCGGAATCACCCGCCCGAGGACGGTCGTCGTCACCACACCCAACGCCGACTACAACGTGCTGTTCGCCAGCCTGCCTGCCGGCGAGCTGCGTCATCCAGACCACCGGTTCGAATGGACACGCGCGCAATTCCGCGACTGGGCGGAGGAGATCGGCCGCGCCCACGGCTACGGTCTCGACTTCGGCGAGATCGGAGCCCGGCACGCAGTGCACGGGGCGCCGACGCAGATGGCGGTGTTTCGCCGGGAGGCGGCATGAGCGCGCTGGAACTGCCCGATTTCTCGCTGGTCGTCCTGATCGGCGCGACCGGCGCGGGCAAGTCGAACTTTGCCGCGAGGCACTTCAAGCCGACCGAAGTGGTGTCGTCCGACCGCTGCCGGGGGCTGGTGAGCGACGACGAGACCGACCAGTCGGTCAGTGCCGATGCTTTCGACCTGATGCGGACCATGATCGAAAAGCGCCTGAAGCATCGCCGGCTCGCGGTGGTCGACGCCACCAATGTCCGTGCTGCCGATCGTAGGGGGTGGATCGAGCTGGCACGCCGGTGGCACGCCTTGCCCGTGGCTATAGTGGTCGATCCGGGGATCGGCGTCTGCATCGAGCGCAACCGGCTGCGACCCGATCGGCCGCCTGGCGGTGACGTGGTCAAGCGCATGGCGTCCGAGATCCGGCGTGGGCTGCGCGGATTGCAGCGCGAAGGATTTCGCCGGGTATGGCAACTCGAGGGGGAGGCAGCGATCGACGCTGCCACGATCGCGCGGCAGCCGCTCTGGACCGATCGGCGCCACGACAGCGGTCCCTTCGACATCATCGGAGACGTACACGGTTGCGCCGACGAGTTGCAGCAACTTCTGGCGGCGTTGGGCTACGAGGTCGCTTGGACGGGTGACGGCGCCGAGCGCGCGGTGCACGTGCGCGCCGGGCATGGCCGCAAAGTGGTTTTCGTCGGCGACCTCGTGGACCGCGGGCCCAAGGTGCCGGACACGCTGCGCATCGCCATGAGCATGGCGGAGGCGGGCACGGCCTACGTCGTGCAGGGCAATCACGAGAGTAAGCTCGGGCGTTGGCTCGACGGGCGCAAAGTGGCGGTGACCCACGGCCTTCAGAACAGCATCGATCAGCTCGGGATCGAGGGCGAGGGCTTGCGCAAGGCCCTGCCCGATTTCCTCGGGTCGTTGCGCAGCCACTACTGGCTCGATGGCGGGCGGCTAGCCGTCGCTCACGCCGGCCTCAAGGAAGAGATGATCGGCCGCGGCTCGGGGGCGGTTCGTGCTTTCGCGCTTTATGGCGAGACGACCGGTGAGATCGACGCGTTCGGACTGCCGGTCCGTGCAGACTGGGCCGCGAGCTACCGCGGCGATACGGCGATCGTCTACGGCCACACGCCCGTACCCCAGGTGCAATGGGTCAACAACACCCTGTGCGTCGACACCGGCTGCGTATTCGGCGGCAAGCTCACGGCCTTGCGCTGGCCGGAGAGGACGGTCGTCGAAGTCCCGGCAAGGCAGGTGTGGTGCGAGCCCATGCGGCCCGTGGCACCGCCGGCGGCAGAGCGCTCGGCCGAAGCTCTTGACGTGCTCGACATGGAAGACGTGACGGGCCGGCGCTGGATCGACACCGAGCTACGCGGCCGGGTCGTCGTCGCCGAGGAGAACGCGGCGGCCGCACTCGAGGCAATGAGCCGTTTCGCCATTGCGCCGCAATGGCTGGCGTACCTGCCGCCCACCATGTCGCCCTCGGAGACGAGCGACGCGGAAGGCTGGCTGGAACGACCGGAGGAAGCTTTCGCCCATTTCCGCGAGCGCGGCGTGGCCGAGGTCATGTGCGAGGAGAAGCACATGGGTTCGCGTGCGGTGATCGCGCTTTGCCGCTCGGCCGCCGCCGCGGCTTCACGCTTCGAGGCCCGCCATGGTGAGGTCGGCGCGATCTGGACACGTAGGGGCCGCCCCTTCTTCGGGGATGCCGCGACAGCGGAAGGCTTGCTCGCGCGGTTGCAGGCGGCGGCGGAACGGACCGGTCTGTGGGAGGAACTCGCGACCGACTGGGTCCTGCTGGATGTCGAGATCATGCCATGGTCGGCAAAGGCCGGCAGCCTGATCGACAGCCAGTACGCGCCGGTTGCGGCATCCGCCGCGGCCGGGCTCGCCGCCGCCGAAGAGGCCTTCGCGCGTTCAGCGGCCCATGGCGTCCCGGCCGCCACGCTTGCGGCGCGCTTCGGTGACCGCCGCCGTCGGGCGGCGCTTTATGGCAAGGCCTGGGCACCCTATGTCTGGCCGGTCGCCAGCCTGGATGACCTCGAGGTCGCGCCGTTCCAGGTCCTGGCGAGCGAAGGGCGCGTGTGGTTCGACCAAGACCATGTCTGGCACATGGGCTGGTCCGACAGGTTGGCGGCGACGGGGCAGGCTTCGCTGGTGTCGACGCGCTGGCGTACGGTGGCGCTGTCGGACGGCGCGGCATGCGAGGCGGCGGTCTCGTGGTGGGAGGAGCTGACCGCGCGCGGCGGCGAAGGCATGGTCGTCAAGCCTCGGGACTTCATCGCGCGAGGCCCGAAAGGGCTCGTGCAGCCGGCGCTCAAGGTTCGCGGCCGGGAGTATCTTCGCATCATCTATGGGCCGGAATACGATGCACCGGAGAACCTGGTCCGTCTGCGCGCTCGTGGCCTTGGAGGCAAGCGTGCCCTGGCGCTGCGCGAATTCGCTCTCGGCCACGAGGCGCTCAAGCGCTTCGTGGCGCGAGAGCCGCTGCGCCGGGTGCACGAATGTGTGTTCGGTGTGCTCGCCCTCGAAAGCGAGTCGATCGATCCGCGGTTGTGAGCCGGAATCCATCCATTTGAGGCCGGAAGGATTCTCGATACCCGCTCCTCAGGGCGCGATCAGCGTCGCCCGGAAGTCGTTGACGTTGGTGCGGGTCGGGCCGGTGACGAGGCTGTCGCCGAGCAGTTCGAAGAAGCCGTGGCCGTCGTTGTCGTCGAGCATGGCCTGCGGGTCGCGGCCCTTCGCGTTCGCGCGGGCCAGCGTGTCGGGGGTGAAGAGCGCGCCGGCGATGTCCTCCGCGCCGTCGACGCCGTCGGTGTCGGCCGCGAGGCCCCAGATGCCGGGCGCACCGCCGGCGGCGATCGCCTCGGCCAGCAGAAATTCGACGTTGCGGCCGCCGCGTCCCTGGCCCCGCACCGTCACCGTCGTCTCGCCGCCGGACAGGACGACCGTCGGCCGCCCGCCCTTCCGTGCGATGTCGACCGCCATCTTCGCGTGCTCGGCGCCCAGCACGCGCGCCTCGCCTTCGAGATTGTCGCCCAGCAGGATGACCTCCAGCCCCCTGGCTCGGGCCAGTGCCGCCGCCGCGTCGAGTGAGCGCTGCGGCGTGGCGACCATGACGGTCTCGACCCGCGCCAGCCGGGGATCGCCGGGCTTCGGCGTTTCCTCGATCCGGCCGGCGGCACCGGCTTCGAGATGTGCGCGCACCGCGGGCGGCGGGTCGATCGCGAACTTGGCCAACACGGCGAGCGCGTCGGCGAAGGTCGTCGCGTCGGCGACTGTCGGGCCGGAGCCGATCACGCCCGGATCGTCGTTGGGCACGTCGGAGATCAGCCACGACAGCACGCGCGCCGGCTGCGCGGCGATGGCGAGCCGGCCGCCCTTGATCGCCGAGAGGTGCTTGCGGACGGTATTCATCTCGCCGATATGCGCGCCCGACCGGAGCAGGGCGCGATTGACCTCCTGCTTGTCGGCCAGCGTCAGGCCCGGTGCGGGCAGGGCGAGGAGAGCGGAGGCGCCGCCCGAGATCAGGCACAGCAGCAGGTCGTCCGGCGACAGGCCCTTCACCTTCTCGAGCATGCGGCCGGCAGCGGCGCGGCCCTTCTCGTCGGGCACGGGATGGGCGGCCTCGACGATCTCGATGCGCTTGCACGCCTCGCCGTAGCCGTAACGCGTGACGACCAGCCCTTCGAGCGGATGGGACCAGCGATCCTCCAGCGCCCGCGCCATGGCCGCACTTGCCTTGCCGGCGCCGATCACGACGGTCCGGCCTTTGGGCGGCTGGAGCGCGTCGATGTAAGGCGCGAGGCAGGTGGCGGGGCGGGCGGCGGACAGGGCAGCGTCGAACAGGTCGCGCAGCAGCGCACGGGCGTCAGCATCTTTCATTTGCCCCATCTTCCCACTATAGCGGCGCGATGCAACCTCTCCTCGGCCCGGCCGACCCAGCGCCCTTCACCGTGCACAACCCGGCGGGCCGGGCGCCGCTGCTGCTGCTCTGCGATCATGCCAGCAAGGCCGTCCCGAAGGCGCTGGGCGATCTCGGCATCACCGACGAGGAACTATCGCGCCATGTCGGCTGGGACATCGGCGGCCTCGACGCGGCGATCGAGCTGTCGAGCCTCCTCGACGCGCCGCTGGTCGCGTCCGGCTATTCCCGGCTGGTGATCGACTGCAACCGCTGGCCCGGTGGCGAGGGCTCGACCCCGGAGATCAGCGACACCGTCGTGGTGCCAGCCAACAGGGGGCTGACGAAGGAGCAGGTCGACGCGCGGGCGCACGCCTGCTTCTGGCCGTACCACCAGGAGGTCGACCGCCAGCTCGACCGCATGACGGCGGGCGGTCGCAAGATCTGCCTGCTGGTGGTGCACAGCTTCACGCCCGAGATGAAGGGCTTCAAGCGGCCCTGGCATGTCGGCGTGCTGTGGAACGACGACCCGCGCCTGCCCGGGCCGCTGCTCGCCGAGCTGCGCAAGGATGCGGCACTGGTGGTCGGCGACAACGAGCCTTACTCGGCGCGCGATCCGATCGAATACACCCTGACTGCGCACGCCCGGCCGCGCGCGCTGCCGCACTGCTCGCTGGAGATCCGCCAGGACCTGATGGGCACGCCCGACGCTGCCCGGGTGTGGGGCCGGCGGGTCGCCGAGCCGATCCGGGCCGCCGTTGCGACGGCGCTGGCCTGAGCCTATATG
Organism: uncultured Rhodospirillales bacterium; assembly: GCA_945957125.1. Taxonomy (GTDB): domain Bacteria; phylum Pseudomonadota; class Alphaproteobacteria; order Reyranellales; family Reyranellaceae; genus Reyranella. The sequence continues at coordinate 24,925 of CAMFJT010000039.1, forward strand.
CGGGTCAAGGAGAAATTCCCATGGACGACAAGACCCGCACCGAGCTCGAGGCCGCCGCCTTCCGCCGCCTGGTCGAGCATCTGCAGGAACGCACCGACGTGCAGAACATCGACCTGATGAATCTCGCCGGATTCTGCCGCAACTGCCTGTCGCGCTGGTATCGCGAGGAGGCCGGCAAGCAGGGCATCGAGATCCCCGACCCCAAGGCGCGCGAGGTCGTCTACGGCATGCCGTACGACCAGTGGAAGGCCAAGTACCAGAAGGAAGCCTCGGGCGAGCAGAAGAAGGCGTTCGACCAGGCCGGGCACAAGCACTGAGGACTGGTTCCCCGTTATCCCCGTCATTCTTCGCGTCTTGTCATTGAGCGGACACGTCGCTCGCTCCTATGGTCCCGTCCCACGCGATCAGGGAGTGTTGGACATGCCGGACGGGAGCGCTGTTTCGAAGAAGGTCAAGGCGGGCCCGATCTCGGCCGACCGGCTGAAGAGCTTCGTGGAGCGCATCGAGAAGCTCGAGGAGGAGCGCAAGGCGATCAGCGGTGATATCCGCGACGTCTATACCGAGGCCAAGGGCGTCGGCTACGACGTCAAGACGATGCGCAAGATCGTCTCGATCCGAAAGATGGACGCCGCCGAGCGCGACGAGCAGGAGCAGTTGCTCGACGTCTACAAGCACGCCCTCGGGATGGTCTGACGGCGCTCGCTCCGCGCTTTGCAGGACGGTAGGGTCCCTCCCAACCAAGGAGGAAACATGATCCAGCGTCGCCAGGCGATCGCCGGAGCGGTCGCCGCAGGCATGGTCGCCGCGCCGGCCGTCGCGCAGAGCTATCCCTCGCAGCCGATCCACGTCGTCGTGCCGTTCCCGCCGGGCGGCGGCACCGATGCGCTCGCGCGTGCGATCCAGGAGCCGTTCCAGAAGGCGATCGGCCAGACGGTGGTGATCGACAATCGCGGCGGCGGCGGCGGCAGCATCGGCCACGAGATCGTCGCCAAGGCAGCGCCCGACGGCTACACGGTGGGGTTCAGCAGCAACAACCAGATGCTGCTGCCCTACCTGATCGCGCGGCTGAGCTTCGATCCGGCGAGCTTCGTGCCGGTGGGCTTCGTCGCCAAGCAGGAGTCGGTCTTCGTCGGCAGCGCCGACGCGCCGTGGAAGGATCTCGCCGCGATCACCGAGGCCGCGCGCAAGGCGCCGGGCGACGTGCAGTACGGCACGGCCGGGGTCAGCACGCCGATGCACCTGTCGACCGAGCGCTATGCCATCCTCAACAAGATCAGGCTGACGCACGTGCCGTTCCGCGGCACCGGCCCGCTGGTGACCGACCTGCTGGGCGGCCACGTCAAGCTCGGCATGTCGAGCCTGACCTCGGTGGCGCAGCATCTGCAAAGCGGCAAGCTCAAGGCCTACGGCATGGCCGCACCCGAACGCGCGCAGTCGGCGCCCGACATCCCGACCTTCAAGGAGCTGGGCTTCGGCGACGTCGACGGCACGATCGTGTACACGCTGATCGCGCCGCCCGGCACGCCGGCGCCGCTGATCGCCCGGTTGAACGCCGCCCTCAACGCCTCGGTGGCGACGCCGGAAATGCGCGAGGACCTGCGCAAGCGCGGCTTCGTGGCGATGGGCGGCACGCCCGAGGAACTCGGCAAATGGACCGCCGTGCAGGCGCCGATCTGGGGGCCGGTGCTGCAGGCGGCCGGCGTGAAGCCCGAGTAGCGGCTACCGGAAGGCCTCGAGGGTCTGGCGCGATTCGAGCATGTTCGAGAAGTCGTGGCCGATGTTGGGGACTTCGAGCTTCTTCCATCCGAACGGCCACTTGTGCTCGCGCGCGACGCGCTCGGCCAGGGCGAAGGTGTTGCGGCCACGCATCAGCCGGTTCTCGCCTTGCGCCACCGCCTCGCGATTCATGGCGAGCGCGCCGTTGCCCGTATCCTTCTCGCCGAGCACCACCACGATCGGCCGCGCGAGATAGGCGCGGATCGCCTTCTCCGCGTCGGCGGGCGCCACGATGTTGCCGAAGCCGTAGGGCGCGGGCTCGAGATTGGGCAGGACCCAGGTCGACGGGTTGGCGATGACGAAGCGCCGGGCGTCGAGCGGGACGTAGGCGGCGACCCGGTTGACGAGCTGCGCCCCGCCCGAATGGCCGAGCAGCGCGAAGGGCAGGGCCGGCTGGCCCACGGCGCCGCGCGCCCAGGCGATCAGCGGCGCCACGTAGTCGATCGTGCGCTTGCCCGGCGGGACGAGGGCGCCGTTGTCGACCACGCCGCCCAGGCTGAAGGCGGCGTCGGAGAATTGCTGCTTCTCGAAGCGCGGCGCGACCACGACCGCGCAGTAGGTGTCGGCGATACCGCGCGAGACCTTGCGATGGGGGCCGGCGTCGCGATCGTTGCCGTGGAATACCGCGAGCACCATCCGCGGCACGCAGTTCGGCGGTCGATAGGTCGAGACCTGGAAGGGCGTGCCGAGCAGCGTCACCGATTGCTCGCCGCTGTCCGGTCCGATCGGCTGCGCGTGGGCGGCACCGGCGAGCAGGGCCAGTGCGGCGGCGAGCGCGGCGAGGGTATTGGGGATCGTCATCGTGGTGTCGGCTTTCTCATGAAAACCATTGTGCGACCTGGGGAAGCCGCGCCGACGAGATCAATCATGGAAGGCCTCGAAGGCTTGTTTCGAACTGAACATCTTCGCGGTGTCGTGGCCGACGCCGGGCACTTCCGACTTGTGCCAGCCGAAGGTCCAGCCGTGCTCGCGGGCGGCGGCCTCCGCCATCGCGAAGGTCCTGCGGCCGCGGATCAGGCGATTGGGACCTTGTGCGATCGCTTCGGGCTCCATCGAAAGCTCGTGCGAGCCGGTATCGTCGATGCCGAGCAGGACGGTTATCGGCAGCGCGAGATAGGCGCGTAGAGCCTGCTCCGGCTGGGGCAGGTTGCCGAACCCGTAAGGCGGGGCCTCACCAGCGCTCGGCAGCACCCAGGTCGACGGATTGGCGATGACGATGCGCACGGCGTCGGGCGCGGTGTAGGCCGCGACCCGGCCGAGGAACTGCCCGCCGGCCGAATGGCCGATCAGGGCATAGGGCAGGCGAGGCTGGCCGATCGACTCGCGGGCCCATGCGATCAACGGTGCCACCATGTCGACGGTGCGTGAGCCGGGCGGGACGGCCGCGCCGCGCAGCATCACGCCACCGCGCTGATACTTGTGGGAGGGAAAGCGGACGTCGTCGAACTCGGGAGAGACGACGACGGCGCAAAGCCTGTCGGCAAGCGGTCGCGTGGAGTCCCGATTGGCGGCGCCATCGCGGCTCTGTCCGTGGAACGAGGCCAGCACGAGGCGCGGTGCGCAGCCTTGCGGCCGATAGGTGAAGATCTTCATCGGCACGCCGAGGAGCGTCGCCGCGCCTTCGCCGCTGCCGGAACCGATCGACTGTCCATGCGCCGTGCCGGCGAGCAGCGCCATCGTGCCGACCAGGAGAGCGAGAGCCGTCCGCATGCTCAGAACCATATGTTCATCGGCAGGCCGTGGCGATCCCGTTCATCGGCAGGCCCCAGGCGGGTGGCCGTTCCGGCCGCGATCAGGGTCGCGGTGCGGCAGACCGCGATTGCATCGAGGATGTCATCGGGGGCGGCGCCGGACAGGCGCTCGAGCGTCGGCCTGAAGCCGTGCTCGGCCAGCAGCCGGCGACGCTCGGCCCGGCCCTCGGGCTGCCGCTTCTTGCTGAGCACGGGCCGGCCGTCGTTCATACGCGCGAAGGCGAGCTCGGGGTGGGCTTCGTGGACGATACGCTGAAGCGCGCGATTGCCGCGCATCAGTGCATCGACCTCGCGCATCTTGGGGAAGAGATGGAAGGTCTGCCGGTTGATGCCGACGCCGAGCGCCTTGCTGAGCGCGTTGGCCTCGGCGTGCGCGGTGCAGGCGAGGGCGGGACGGCAGGGTGTCGGGAAGACCGAGCTCGCCTTGCCCGGCAGCAGCCGGCGCGCCTCGACCTCGCAGGCGCGCGGGGGCCGTGGGGCGTCGACGAAGCCGATCGGCATGTCGACGGCCAGAATCGAAAGACCCTCGCAGGCTTCCGCGAGGGTCTTCACGACAGCGATGTCGAGCGTGCCGTCGGCATCACGCCGGCAGACCACCCAGCCGGTGCGGCAGCCGTCGGCGCCCGCGACGATCAAGCGGCGGCTACCACGTGGCCATCCGGGCCTTGAGGCCGGCGTCGAGCGCGGCGAGGAAGTCCTGGGTGTTCAGGTAAGGTTGCGCCGGATCGATGAGGATCGCGAGATCCTTGGTCATCTTGCCGCCCTCGACGGTCTCGACGCAGACCTTCTCGAGCGCGTCGGCGAACTTCACCACGTCGGGCGTGCCGTCGAACGTGCCGCGATATTTGAGGCCCTGCGTCCAGGCGAAGATCGAGGCGATCGGGTTGGTCGAGGTCGGCTGGCCCTTCTGGTGCTGTCGGTAATGACGCGTCACCGTGCCGTGCGCGGCCTCGGCCTCGACGGTCTTGCCGTCGGGCGTCAGCAGCACCGAGGTCATCAGGCCGAGCGAGCCGAAGCCCTGCGCCACGCTGTCGGACTGCACGTCGCCGTCGTAGTTCTTGCAGGCCCAAACGAACTCGCCGTGCCATTTGAGCGACGAGGCGACCATGTCGTCAATCAGCCGGTGCTCGTAGACGATGTTCTTCGCCTTGAACCGGTCGGCGAACTCCTTGTCGAACACTTCCTGGAAGAGGTCCTTGAAGCGGCCGTCATAGCGCTTGAGGATGGTGTTCTTGGTCGACAGGTAGACCGGCCAGCCGCGCATCAGGCCATAATTGAACGAGCTTCGCGCGAATCCGATGATCGACTCGTCGAGATTGTACATCGTCATTGCGACGCCGCCGGCCGGGAAGTCGAACACCTCATGCTCGATGACCTTTCCGTCCTCGCCCTCGAAGCGGACGGTGAGCTTGCCCTTGCCCGGCACCACGAAGTCGGTGGCGCGATACTGGTCGCCGAACGCGTGGCGGCCGATGACGATCGGGTGCGTCCAGCCGGGGACGAGGCGGGGCACGTTCTTGCAGACGATCGGCTCGCGGAAGATGGTGCCGCCCATGATGTTGCGGATGGTGCCGTTGGGCGACCGCCACATCTCCTTGAGATTGAACTCTTTGACCCGCGCTTCGTCCGGCGTGATGGTCGCGCACTTCACGGCGACGCCGTACTGCAGCGCAGCCCTGGCCGACTCGACCGTCACCTGGTCGCCGGTTCTGTCGCGATTCTCGATGCCGAGGTCGTAGTACTTCAGGTCGACGTCGAGATAGGGAAGAATCAGCTTGTCCTTGATGAATGCCCAGATGATGCGGGTCATCTCGTCGCCGTCCATCTCGACGACGGGATTGGCGACCTTGATCTTCGGCATGCTGCGACCTCTCTAACCCCGACTGAGCAGGCTTTACTCTACTCGAACCGCTGGGAGCGCGGCTCTCATAGGCGCCAACTTCGATCGAAAAAGCCCGTCGTCCCGACCGGAGCCGAGCGAAGCGAGGCGTAGTGGAGGGACCTCTTCATGCAACGCCTGCCGGGATGAGCAGGTCCCTCGACTACGCTTCGCTCAAGGCACATGTGAATGTGCCGACTCGGGACGACGGAAAAATCGGAAGCGAACTAAAAGTTAGCGCCTATGAGCGCGGCTCTCCAGAGCCGCTCATGGGATTTCCCAGGTCGAGGAAGAGCGGCTCTGGAGAGCCGCTCCCAGCCAGCATGACAGCTGCTTTTTCTCCGAGGCGCGTCAGAGCGCGGCGAGCGCGGTGTTCAGCGTGGCGCTCGGACGCATGCCGGCCGAGGTCTTGGCCTGGTTCGGCAGGTAGTAGCCGCCGGTGTCGACCGGCTTGCCCTGCGCGGCGATCAGCTCGGCGTTGATCTTGGCCTCGTTGGCCTTCAGCGCCTCCGCCAGCGGCTTGAAGCGGACCGACAGCGGCGTGCTGTTGTCGCGCCGCGCCAGCGCCTCGGCCCAGTACTTCGCCAGGTAGAAGTGGCTGCCGCGATTGTCGAGCTCGCCGACCTTGCGGGCGGGCGAGCGGTTGTCCTCGAGGATCTTGCCGTTGGCCTCGTCGAGCGTCTCGGCCAGGACCTTCACGTCCTCGTTGCCGGTGGTCTGCGCCAGATGCTCGAGCGACGCGCCGAGCGCCAGGAACTCGCCCAGCGAATCCCAGCGCAGGTATCCCTCGTGCTGGAACTGCTCGACATGCTTGGGCGCCGAGCCGCCGGCGCCGGTCTCGAACAGCCCGCCGCCCGCCAGCAGCGGAACGATCGACAGCATCTTGGCCGAGGTGCCGAGCTCCATGATCGGGAACAGGTCGGTCAGGTAGTCGCGCAGCACGTTGCCGGTGACCGAGATCGTGTCGAGCCCCTTGCGAATGCGCTCGAGCGAGAACTTCGTCGCCTCGACCGGCGCCATGATGCGGATGTCGAGGCCCTTGGTGTCCTCGCCCTTGAGGTACTTCTCGACCTTGGCGATGAGCTGCGCGTCGTGCGCGCGCTTGGCGTCGAGCCAGAACACCGCCGGGGTGTCGGTCAGGCGCGCGCGGCGCACGCCGAGCTTGACCCAGTCGCGGATCGGCTCGTCCTTGACCTGGCACATGCGGAAGACGTCGCCGGCCTCGACCTT
>CAMFJT010000040.1 GCA_945957125.1 uncultured Rhodospirillales bacterium
TCGTGAAGGCGCACCAGGCGATCTACCAGATCCGCCGCATGAACAAGCCGGTGCTCGCCTCGGTGCAGGGCGCCGCCGCCGGATTCGGCCTGTCGCTGATCCTGAACTGCGACCTGGCGATCGCCAGCGACGATGCATTCTTCACCCTGGCCTACCGCCATATCGGTCTCTCGGCCGACGGCGGCGCGACCTATTTCCTGCCGCGCGTGGTGGGCGAGCGCAAGGCGCTGGAGATCGCCCTGCTCGGCGAGCGCTTCACCGCGCAGGAGGCCAAGGACCAGAACATCCTCAACTGGGTGGTGCCCAAGGACAAGCTCGTCGAGGAAACCGCGAAAATGGCGCGCAAGCTGGCCGACGGGCCGACCTTCGCGCTCGGCGTGGCCAAACGGCTGATCCGCACCTCTTTCGACAATTCGTGGGACGAGCACTCGCACCGCGAGGCCGAGGGACTTGCCGCTTGCGCGGCGACGGAGGACCATTTCGAGGGATTGAACGCCTTCCTCGAGAAGCGGAAGGCGGCCTTCAAGGGGAGGTGACCATGCCGGACGACCGGCCCGAGCCCAGCTCGCCCGCCTGCCTCGCGCACGAGGCCAGCGACGCCTACATGGGCTACGCCACGCGGGACGAGATCGCGGCGTTCCTCAACGAGCTGCTCGAGGCCGAGCGCGCCGGCACCGGCGTGGCGCTGAAGAGCGCCGATGCCGCCGCCGGCACGCCGTTCGCCGACCTGCTGCGCGACGTGCATCGCGACGAGGCACGCTGGTGCGCCATGCTGCTGAAGCAGCTCAAGGCGCTCGGCGTGCCCGCGTCGCCGCGCATCGGGGCGTTCCAGGAGAAGGCGTTGGCGATCGAGGGCCTGCCCGAGCGCATCGCCTTCCTCAATCGCGGCCAGGGCTGGGTGGTGCGCAAGCTGCGCGAGACGATGCCCAAGGTGCGCGACGACGCCCTGCATCGCGACCTCGCGGAGATGCTGCACAGCCACGAAGCCAACATCGCCCGCGCCAGCGAGGCGTTGAAGGCTGCCCCCGGCGGTCCGACGAATGGCCGATGAGTTCACGCGAAGGCTCCTGATGACGGCGCTGCCGCTCGCCGGCATGCTGAACACCGTGCCGGCGCGTGGCACGGTCATACCGAGTTTGATGATCTTCTTCGACCCCGGCGCGCCGAAGTTCGGGCTAACGCGCAAGGGACACTAGATTGGGCTGTCGCGCGCTGTGTAAGTGAGATGGGCTCGAAGCTCGTTGTTCATGGCTACACGGACACCGCCGAGACCGACATGCCACTATCTCGAGCACGGGCTGAAGCGGTGAAGGACTGTCTGGTGCAGCTTGGAGTGGCGCCGGGCCACATCGAGACGCAGGGGCATGGCGCTGAACGCCTTCTCGTGCAGACGGGTCGCGGGATATCCCACTCCGAAAATCGCCGCGTGGAGATTGTTTGCGTCCGGCACGAAGGGACCGACAGGTAGTCGGAAGACCCGAAAGGCATTATGCTCGCCATTGCAGTGAAGCCCTCTGCCGTCTTGCGAGAGAAGAAGATGATCGTCCGAGAGTGGGTCGCGTGGTCATGCATGACCGATCCTCGGATATTGGGAATGCAGTGACGGGTCCGCTGTAGTCGCCCGGCCTGCGCTACGCCGCTCTTGGCCGGATCGTCTTCAGCTCGGCGGCGATCTTTCGCTTCCGCTCCATCAGCTCGAAATCGGCTTGAAGCCGAATGAAGAAGCCATCGGACATGCCGAGATAGCGAGCCAGACGCAGGTCGGTATCCGCAGTGACCGCCCGTTTGCCGAGCACGATCTCGTTGATGCGGCGCGGCGGCACGCCGATGGCGCGCGCGAGCGCGTTCTGCGTGAGGCCCATCGGCTTCATGAACTCCTCGGCGAGAATCTTGCCAGGATGAGGATTGTGCAGCAGGCCGGCCCGCCCCGGCCGCTTAACGGTGGTAGTCGACGATCTCGACATCTGTCGGTCCTCCTGCGGTCCATACGAAGCAAATCCGCCACTGGTCATTGATCCGGATGCTGTGCTGTCCGATCCTGTCGGACTTGAGCGCTTCCAGGCGGTTGCCCGGGGGAATGCGCAGATCGTTCAGATCGAGTGCGCCATTGAGCAAACGCAACTTGCGCAATGCAGCATTCTGGATATCCGAAGGCAGGCGCCTGCTTCTCTCGCCCTGCCAGACGCGGGCCGTCTCGGTGTCGCGAAAGCCCAGGAGCATGCGTGTATAACGTATAACGTTATGCGTGAGGAATCAATCTTTGCCCGGCGGAATTCCGTCGGCGTTCCGGCAGATGTAAAGTGGACGGCAAATCCGGCATGGACCAAGCGAGGATCGGGGAGCGAGACATGCAAGACCGTCATATCGGAGACATCCGCGTCACGTGCATCGAGGAGCAGATGGGGCCGGGATTCCCGGCCAAGGATTTCTTTCCCGAGTTCGATGCCGAGGCCTTCGCGGCCGAGCAGCATTGGCTGGCGCCGAGCTACTACCAGCCGGAGAGCGGGCGGGTGATCGCGTCGATCCATTCCTGGCTGGTGCGCACCGGCAAGCACACCGTGCTGATCGATTCCTGCAGCGGCAACCACAAGTCGCGACCGGGCATGCCGCGCTTCGACATGCTCGACACGAAATATCTCGACCGGCTGCGCGAAGCGGGCGTGGAGCCGGAGGAGATCGACTTCGTGATGTGCACGCACCTGCATGTCGACCATGTCGGTTGGAACACGCGGCGCGAGAACGGTACGTGGGTGCCGACCTTCCCCAATGCGAAGTACGTGATGTCGCGCACCGACCATGATCACTGGGAGGCGCTGGCGAAGAAGCCCGACACGGAGGAATACCAGGTCAACACCTACAACGACTCGGTCCTGCCGATCGTCGAGGCGAGGAAGGCCGAGTTCGTGTCGGGCGAGCATGCGATGTGCGGCTGCTTCACGCTGAAGCCCGCGCCCGGCCACACGCCGGGCCAGATGCGCGTCGACCTCGAATCGCGCGGCAAGCGTGCGATCTTCGCGGGCGACGCGCTGCACAATCCGGTGCAGGTGCCGCTGTGGCGGTGGAACAGCCGCTTCTGCGAGGACCGCGATCTCGCCCGCCGCAGCCGCAACACCCTGCTCGGCGATTGCGTCGAGCAGGGCGCGCTGCTCATGCCGGCGCATTTCGCGCCGCCGCACGCCGCCTACGTCAAGGCCAACGGCGACCGCTTCGAGCTCGACTGGGACTACGACAACAGCCGCGGACGCTGATGGTCGTCGATTTCCGTCCCGCCTTTGCGGCGGAGGAGGGCGAGCGGATCCTGCGGCTGGACGGGATCTGCTTTCCGCTCGACGCACCGCCGGTCATCGACGGCGCGCAATGGATCGTCGGGTGGCACGGCGGGGCGCCGATCGCCTACTGCGCCTGGAAGACGGTCGAGCACGACGGCGTTCCCGTCGGCTTCCACTATCGCGGCGGCGTATTGCCCGACCATCGCGGCCACGGCTTGCAGCGCCGGATGCTGCGGCTGCGCGAGGCGGCGATGCGCGCGCAGGGCCTGGCCGCCGCCGTCACCTATACCGACGCCGACGGGGCCGCCTCGATGTGTAACCTGATCGCCGAGGGCTACCGGCCCTACGCCCCTGGCCCGGCCACGACGCTCTCGGGACTCGGCCGGCTGGGAAGAGTGGGCTTCGTGCACTGGCGCAAGGAACTGTAGAGCCCGAAGGCATCGATCGAAGTCATTCGGCGGTGCCGCGGGCCAGAAGACGGTGGACGGCCCGGGGCAGGTGGCCGAGGCGGGTCAGCGCCTGACGGGCGCTCTCGGCGAAGTTGTAGGCGAAGGCGCGGACGCTGGCGCTGCGGTGAACGACGAGCCGCAGGTTCAGGGCGAGCGTGTCGGTGTACCAGAGCCTGTAGTCCTCGGTGGCGCGCAGGAAGTCGAACAGCGCGTGCGTCGGCGTGTAGTGCTCGATCATGGCGCAGAGCAGCGCGCCGCCGACCTGCTGTCGGCGGAAGGCGGCGTCCATCGCCGGCATGTAGAAGTAGACCTTGCCCGCGTCGACGAAGCCGAAATGCGCCGCGACGATCCGGCCCTCGAACTCGACGAAGGAGAATTCGAGCCGGCCGGCCAGGGTCTCGCTCCGGCGCAGGTCGTCGAAGAAGGCCGTTCCGCGGCGGTCGCGCAGGGCGCTCGACGGCCAGGCGTTCCGGTGCAATTCGCAGAAGGCCGGCCACAGGTCGGTCCTGTCGGCGCGGCCGACGGAGAAGATGAATCCGGCAGCCTCCAGGCTCCGCTTGCGGTTGCGCAGCCGGTGCAGTCGCGCGTCGTTCTCCGCCACGCGCCGTCCGCCGAGCCCGCGCATGGCGACGGCGGTCAGCGGATGGCCGTGCACGCTCCAGTCCGGCCGATGCTGGGCGCCGTTGAACAGATGCAGCGACGTGCTGTCGGCGGTGCTGAGCTGCGACACGTCGAGCACGTCCCACAGCGTGCCGCGCTCGTGCAGCAGGTCGAGCAGGGGTTCGACGGCGGCCTGGCGCTGCAGGGCGCCGTCGACGAGAAGGTTGCGGTAGTCGGCAAGATCCGTCGTCAGCGTGTCGAGCAACCGCACACGCAGGCCGCAGCGGCGGACGTGCCGGCGGCAGAGCGGCGCGAGCGCGACGAGCTTTCCCGTCGCATCGCGCATCGCCACGATGAACGGCTCGTCGCCCGCCCTGTAATGCCTGAAGGAGAACCAGCTCCATTCCCAGTAGTGGAAGATCTCGGGCCGCTCCAGGCGCGAGGCGAGATCGTTCCATTCGGGCCGGAGCGCCTCGAACTCCCGTGTCGTCGTGATCAGCTCGGCGGAAAGAGCCATCGCGCTACCGGTCCGTGCCGATCCATTCCTCGCGCCAGTCGGTGATCGCGTCGGCGCGCCCCACCGTTCCCAGCTGCACCGGGAAAAGCCGGTCCACGATCTTCGCCGGGAAGACGCCGCGGGCCCACAGCACGAAGCGCAGCCACGATCGACCGAAGTCGAACGGCGTGGCGCGGGCAGCGTCGCGCCGCCACGGCACCAGCCGGTCGGGATAGGAGCAGGTCTGCGCCAGGGACGCGCCGTTCTGGCTGGCGAAGGCGGCGAGCATGCCACGCTTGGCGGCGAGATCGGCGGCATCGAGCGCGACCCGGTTCACCGGCCGGCCGTCCACGCCGTCGGGCACGCCGTAATAGGAGACGCCGAGCCAGCGCGCGCACAGCGCGACGATGCGATGCGGCGTATATGCCAGGGAGACGAACGGGCCGTACTCGGGCGCCTCGTAGACCGCGAAGCGGTCGTCGGGACGGACGACCTCGTCGAGCAGCGCCGCGGTCATGTCGTGCTGGACATGGCCGCCTTCGAACATCGGCACGATCACCACTGTCGGGCCGAAGGCATCGACGACCGAACGCAGCGCGCCCACCGCGGCGCGCAGCTTCGCCGGGTCGCGTGCCAGCAGCGCCGGCAGCAGGTCGAGGCGCACGAGGGCGTCGTCGGCGACCCCGGCGATGCGCCAGGCGGCGGACGCCTCGCGGGCGCGGACCTCGGCCATGCCCGGTTTCTCGTCCGGGGCGAGATAGGCGATGCATGTCGCGCCGCCCAACCGCGCATTGCGTGCCCCGAGGCCGCCGGCCATGATGGTGCAGTCGTCCTCGTGCGGCGACAGGACCAGCAGCCGCTGCGGCCGGTCCCAGCGCATCGGCCGCTCGAGACGCGCGATGCGCCACAGGCACCAGAGGCCGATCGCGAACAGCGCCGAATAGAACAGCGCCAGGGGCAGGGGGATCAGCCGCCAGCCCGGCGGGAGGAGCGCGAACGCGCCCCACAGCGCGGCGGCGGCGGCGCCCAGCAGGAAAACGGGCGTGCGGGGCTCGAAGTAGAGGCGCAGCTTCATGCGACGGACCGGATCGCCGCGACGTCGGCGGCGTCGTGGTCGTTCGCAGGCGGATCGTAGCCTGCTTGCCGATTGCCGGCCGGTGCGTGCCGTCGCGTCTGGTTCAAGAGCCAGTGCAGCGCCACCAGCCCGCCGAGCTTCAGCGTGCTCTCGGCGATGAAGCGCTTGAGCGGATGCCGGGGCGGGCTCGACATGTAATTGCCCTGGCCGCCCCACAGGCGATAGGCGTCTTCCAGGAACGGCATCAGCTCGTCGGCATCCGGCACGCCCGACAGGCCGATCATCAGGGCCATGAAGCCGTTGCGCATCGCGGCCGCGCAGACCTGGTGCTCGGGATGCGACAGCAGCAGCTGCGACCATTTCAGGCGATAGCGCGCGCTCGACAGCAAGCCGCGCAGGCTCGCGACCCCGGCGACGCGGTCGCCGGCATGCGAGCGGTAGTAGGCCATGCCGGCCTGCCGTCCGACGATGCGGCGGCCCGTCAGGATGGCGCGGCCGAAGAAGTCGACGTCGCCGTTGGTCGACAGCTTCTCGTCCCACAGCACGTCGGCGAACACCGAACGCGGCCACAGCACGGAATGGCAGCAGATCGTGCCCTCGCCACTGGGCTCGAGAGCTTCGGCCAGGGTTTCGATGCCGCGCCGGTTCTTCGGCGCGCAGACCACGGGGCCCAGCCGCACCTCCTCGCCGATCGTCGTGAAGCGGCGCCAGCGGCCCGACACGACCTCGTTCCTGTCCGTCAGGTTGCGCGAGGCGCGGACCAGCGCCTCGACATGGTGATCGTGCAGGAGATCGTCGTCGTCGAGGAACAGCACCCAATCGCTCTCGGTCGCGCGCAGGCCCGCATTGCGCGCGCCGCCGGGACCGCGGGGCACGTCGTGGCGCACGACCTGCACCTCGGGGAACTCCGCGGCCAGCATGGCCGCCGTGCCGTCGCCCGACGCCTCGTCGACTACCGTCACCGCTATGTCCGGCCAGGTCTGCGCCCGGGCGCTGCGCAACGCCTGGCGCAGCATGTGCCGACGGTTCCGGGTCGGGACGACGATCGAGACCCTGTCGCTCAAGGCACCCTCTGGAGTTTCGCGCAAGCGGGCATAAAAAATACAGTCGCAACCGCAGGAAGAACGCGATAGTCGTTGATCATGCAGGGAACGCCATCCGTCCGGTACCTATGCTATTGAACACGCCGTGACCGCAAGCCCCGGGGGGCCGTCCTTGCGCCTTCTCCACGTCGTCCCTACCTACCTCCCGGCGCTACGATACGGCGGTCCGATCCGTTCGGTTCATGCCCTGTGCCGCGCCCTTGCCGCGCAGGGCCACCAGGCGGAAGTCTTCACCACGAATGTCGACGGGCCCGGCAACAGCGACGTGCCGCTGGAACGGCCGGTCGATCTCGAGGGCGTCAAGGTCACCTACTTTCCGAGCCCGGCGTTGCGGCGGCTCTACTGGTCGCCGGCGATGGGGCGCGCCTTGCGGGAGCGGGTCGCGAGCTACGATCTGGTCCATGTCCATGCCATTTACCTCTGGCCGACCTGGATGGCGGCCCGCACGGCCCGCAAACGCGGCGTGCCCTACGTGATCTCGCCGCGAGGCATGCTGGTGCCGGAGCTGATCCGGCGCAAGAACCGCTGGGTGAAGGAGGCCTGGATCCGGCTGATCGAACGCCCCAATCTGGATCATGCGGCGGCCATCCACACGACATCGACGGTCGAGGCGCGTCATCTGGCGAGCTTCGGCTGGCCGCTGCGCCGGATCGTGACCGTGCCGCACGGCGTGGACGATCCGCCGCTGCTCACCGCGCCGACGCTGTCGCCCGACATCTCCGCGGCGATCGCCGGCTCCCCGCCGATCCTCGCGTTCGGGCGGATCAGCTGGGAGAAAGGCCTCGATCGCCTGCTCGAGGCGCTGCCGCGCGTGCCGGACGCGCGGCTGGTGATCGCCGGCGACGACGGCGGCCATGCCGCGACCCTGGCCGAGAAGGCGCGGCTTTTCCGGGTCGAGGAGCGCGTGACGATCATCGCGCGCCAGGTCGGCGGCGCCGACAAGGAGGCGCTGTTCGGAGCCGCGGCGCTGTTTGCCATGACTTCCCTGTCGGAGAATTTCGGGCTGGCGGCGTTCGAGGCCATGCGCCGGCGCCTGCCGGTGCTGACGGTGCCCGATGTCGGCATGTCGGAGATCGTGCGCCAGGCCAACGCGGGCGCGGTCGTCGATCCGTCGCCCGCGGGCATCGCCGGCGGGCTGGGCGCGCTGCTTGCCGACCGGACGGCGAGCCGCGCGATGGGCCAGCGCGGTTATGAGAGCGTGGTGGCCGATTACGGCTGGGACGCCATTGCGACCCGCATGGCCGCGGTGTACCGGACGGCGATCGAGGAGAACCGGCGGGCATGAGCGCGTTGTTCGAGCAAAGCCCGTTCGATCCGGCGACGGATCGGCGCATCGTCATCGTCGCCGACTGGCTGCCGCCCGATTTCGGCGCGGTCGGGCAATACATGCAGATGCGGGCGCAAAGCCTGGCCGAGCGCGGCCACGACGTGACGCTGGTCGGGCTTTCCGCCACGGCCGGCTCGACGGTGCGCGAGCAGCACGGCACGGGCAGCCTGACGGAGATCCGGCTGCGCACGTCGCCGGTGCCGCGCGGCTCGCTCGCCGCCCGGCTGTTGTGGACGATCCAGACCAACCTGCGGCTGGTCTGGGCGGCGCTGGGACCGATGCGTGCCGCCGACGGCATCCTGTTCACCGGCTCGCCGCCCTTCCTCATCCACCTGCTGGTCCCGCTGCGCTTGCTGTGGCGCGGGCGGCTGGTCTACCGCATTACCGACTTCCATCCGGAGTGCCTGATCGCCGCCCAGGACCGGCCGTCACGCATGCTCGGGGCGCTGCAGGCCCTGACCAACTTCTGGCGCCGTCGGGTCGGCCGCTTCGAGGTGCTGGGTGAGGACCAGATGCGCCGGCTGCATGACGAGGCCGGCATCCCCGCCGACCGGATCACGCTGGTACGCGACGGCTCTCCGGTGGCGTTCACGGAGGGCGAGCCGGTCGAGCCCCTGCCGGCCGAGCTCGGCGACGCCTGCGTGCTGCTCTACTCGGGCAACTACGGCATCGCCCACGAGGTCGACACGTTCGTCGAAGGCTACCGCCTGCATCACCAGTCCGGCAGCGGCCGGGTTCGGCTGTGGCTGAGTGCCACAGGGGCGGGCGCCGAGGAGGTCGTCGCCCGCCTGTCCGCGCTGAACCTGCCCTTTCATCGCTCCCGGCCCGTGCCGCTGGAACGCCTGGCCGGCCTGCTGAAGGCCCCGGATGCCCATCTGGTCGTGCTCAAGGATGCGTTCGTGGGCTTCGTCATGCCGTCCAAGATCTATGCCTGCCTGGGATCGCAGAAGCCGCTGGTTTTCGTGGGAAGCGCGCAATCCGACGTCGATCTTCTCGCCCGCGGGTCCGGCCTGCCCTACTGGCGGATCTCCTGTGGCGATGCGCGGGGCCTGGCCGCCGCGCTGGAGGCGTTGGCCGATCGGAAGGCCGCGTCGTGAGGCTGGTCGCGAACAGTTGTGAGTCATAGTTGCTTGGAATCTTGAAGAAGTTTCGATATTTTGAGTGCAGATTCGGGTGGGACCAGACCGTGGGGGTCGGGGCCGGATCAGATGCAGGCTTGCACGCCGGAGGCGCTCTATTGAGCTTTCGGCGAGATGGATGGCTCAAATGCATAAAATTGCATTAAAGGCGCAGGGATTGATCGCTGCCGTCGCGGTTGTGGGCGGCGGTGTTGCGTTTGCGCAGGTGGGCGGGCAGCAGCCGAACCAGGAACCTCCGAGACTGGAAGGAGGCGCTCCCATTCCGGGCACGCAGCCTCCGGGCATTGGCCCGCAGAATGGCCAGCAAGGCCCCATTACGCTTCAGGCGCCGCCGCCGTCGGGCCAGAGCTCGAGCGGCACGCCGGGGACCGGATCCGCTGGCTCGCAGGGTGGCGGACTGCCGATGCCCGGGAGCGGTGGGACCGGAGACAATGACCCTCAGGGCAATGGTTCGCTCGCTGGCGCGACTCCGTCTGGCGGTACCCAGACTGGCGGTAATCAGGCAGGCGGGACGGGTGGTCGTGGATCGGCCGGTCCTGGCGGCGCGGCCGGTGCAGGTACGGCCGGCGGGGTGACGGACAGCGACCCGGCGACCGGCGGCAACGGCGGTGTGGGTGGCGATGTTGCGGGCAACGATCCTCAGGGTAACGGCGGGCTTGCGGGCTCGACGCCGTCGGGCGGAGCCGCGGGCAGCGGCACGCAGGTGGGCGGTACGCCGGGCAGTGGTGCCGGACCGACAGGCGGTTCGGGCGGCCGTGGCGGCGATGGCGTGGCCGGTTCGGGTCCGACGGCCGGCGGTAACGGCGGCACGGGTGGCAACGGCGGCAATGGCGTCGCCGGCAACAACGCGTTGACCGGTTCGGGCCCGACGGGCGGCGTTGCGGGTAGCGGCGGCGTGGGCGGCGATGCGGCGGGGAACGACCCGCAGGGCAACGGCGCGCTCGCAGGCTCGACGCCGTCGGGCGGGAACACGGGTGGCACGCAGACTGGTGGCACACAAACTGGCGGCACTCCGGGCGGTGGTGTCGGACCGGCCGGCGGCTCGGGCGGCCGTGGAGTGGCCGGCAACGACGGAACGGCCGGTTCGGGTTCGACTGGCGGAGCGGCCGGCAGTGGACCGGTTGCCGGTGGCACCGGCGGTGCAGGCGGCAATGGCGTGGCCGGCAACAACGCGTTGACCGGTTCGGGTCCGACGGGCGGTGTTGCAGGCAGCGGTCCGACGACCGGCGGCAACGGCGGTGTGGGCGGCGATGCGGCGGGGAACGACCCGCAGGGCAACGGCGCGATGGCGGGTTCGACCCCGGCGGGCGGTGCTTCGGGCAGTGGCCCGGCGACCGGCGGCACGGGAGGCAACGGTGGCAATGGCGTGGCCGGCAACAACGCGTTGACCGGTTCGGGTCCGACGGGCGGGGTTGCGGGCAGCGGTCCGACGACCGGCGGCAACGGCGGCGTGGGCGGCGATGCCACGGGCAGCGACCCGCAGGGTAACGGCGCGCTGGCCGGCTCGACTCCGGCGGGCGGCGCTTCGGGCAGCGGCACGGCGGCCGGTGGCACCGGTGGCGCGGGCGGCAATGGCGTGGCCGGCAACAACGCGTTGACCGGTTCGGGTCCGACGGGCGGAGTTGCGGGCAGCGGTCCGACGACCGGTGGTAGCGGCGGCGTGGGCGGCGATGCCGCGGGGAACGACCCGCAGGGCAACGGCGTGCTCGCAAGCGCCACTCCGTCGGGCGGCACTGGAGGCACTCCGCAGACAGGCGGTGCGCCGGACGGTGGGGCGCCGTTGGCCGGCAGTGGGCCGACGACGAGCGGCAATCCGGGCGGCAATCCGGGCGGCAGCACTGTGGCGAGCGGCACCGATCCGTCGAATGCGACCTCGGGTGGCAACCAGACCGGGGGCGTGCCGACAGACGGAGCGCCTGTCGCAGGGATCCCCCCGGCAAGCAACGATCCGGTGACCGACAGCACGGTAGCCAGCTCGAATCCGCCGGGCGGGTCGTCGACGGGTCCGTCCATGCTCAGCACCGATCCCCAGGGCAATAATTCGCCGGGAGGCACAGGGTCCGGAGACGAGAACGGGCCGGGCACCGCGCAGTCCGGGATCGGCGGGGATCAGGGTTCGGGAGACATCGGCCCCGTGGCCGGTGGCAATCCCCTCGATGGGTCCGCACCGCTGGGCGGAGGCCTCAGTGACGGTACGCCTTTGCTCGGAGCGGGACCGCAGGCCGGTGGCGTAGGGACCGACGTATCCGGCCCCATCCCCGACTCGGGACCGCTGCAGGGCTCCGCGCCGCCTCTCGCGGGCGCGCCCGATGGGTTGGGAGGGCCGACGATCACCTCTCCGCCGGATCCGACGCCGCAGTCGCCGCCGGTGATCCCCGATCTGGATCCGCCGACGCCGCAGCCCGGTCCGAACCCGCCGCCGTACAACCCGCCGTCGGATCCGAATCCGCCGGGTCCGGATCCGACTCCGCCGCAGCCGAATCCGCCACCGTATGATCCGCCGGGGCCGGGGCCGATTCCGCCGATTCCGCCGCCGCCGGTCCCGCCGCCGCCGGTGCCGCCGCCGGTGCCGCCGCCCTGCCAGGCTTACGCCAGCGGCTGCACCTGAACGACCAAGGGCCGTGCGGAATTTCTTCCAACCGACCATCGGATCGCTGCCTGGATGGCATGAAAGTTCAATGACGATTAGTGCGCATCGTACGCGACTGATTTGGTCGCCGCTGGTCGGCTGGGCCTTGCTCTCGTGTGCAGTGTCGGCGGCTCATGCCCAGTCGCCGACGCAAGCGACCGGCGATCCCACCACGGTGGCGCCGGTCGATCCCAACGCGCCGAACACGGTAGCGCCGGCCGATCCCAATGCGCCGGCGCCCGATCCCAACGCGGTCACCCAGACCGTGCCTCCCGGCGGCGCCGCGCCGACGATCGACACCCAGACCAACGCCGACGATTCCTTCAAGCGCGATGCGGTGCGGCGGGCGGGCCTGCCGATGCCCGACCCGACGCTCACGGCGCCGACCGTGCCGTCGGCGGGAACGACCATCGTCAATGCGCCGTTCGGCGCGAGCGTGCCCTATTACGGCGGGATCACCACCCTGGCCGGCCTCGCCTCGGCGAGCGGCGGCTATGGCCTGGTTTCCGAGAGCGGCGGCATCAAGCTCGGGGCCTTCACGCTCATCCCCCAGATCGAGATCAACGTCGGCTTCGACACCAACGTCTACGCGCAGAATGCCTCGCTCGGCCCGGTCCAGTCGGCCTACACCACCGTGTCGCCGGCACTCGACCTGCGTTCGGAATGGCTCAACCACTCGCTGCACATCCTGGCGACCGGAACGCTCGGCTGGTACGCCGCCGCGCCGACGCAGAACTTCCAGAACTACGGTTTGCTGATCGACGGCAAGATCGACATCCGCAACGACTTCTATCTCACCTACGCCACCGGCTACCGGCGGATGACCGAACCGCTGGGCACGCCCAACGTGGTGTCCGCCCAGTCACCGACCGTGGTCAACGTGCTGCCGATCGAGATCGGCCTCTACCAGCAGTTCAACCGCATCTTCTATCAGGTCACCGCGCGGGCGGCGCGCTACTGGTACCAGGACTACAGCGTAATCTCGTCCGGCGGCCTGCCGGCGGCCAGCCGCGACCGCTTCGAGTTCGGCGAGACGGTGAGGATCGGCTACCAGCTGTTCGAGGACCTTTCGATCTTCGTCGGCCCGTCGTTCAACCAGATCCGCTACATCGACACGATCAATTCAGCGGGCCAGGCGCGCAATTCCGATGGGTTCAACCTCGCGGTCGGCGCAACGTGGCAGGTCAACGCGGTGAGCGTCCTCGAGGGGACGATCGGCTACCAGGGCACGAACTTCTCGTCCGGGCTGGGCAACAACACGGCCCTGTCGTACGGGCTGGCGGGCACCTATACGGGCTACTCTCCCCTGACGCTGCGCCCCTACATCTCGCGGACGATCAACCAGTCGGCGTACAGCCAGTACAAGGACTATGTCTCGACGATCATCGCGACCGACTTCACGTACCTGATTCACGACGGCTGGACACTGGCCGGCGGCGTGCTCTTCTCGGTCTCGCAGTACAGCCCGATCGACGGCACGAACGCCGATCCAAGGACAGACTACTTCTTCCGCGGCCAGCTCGGGCTGCTGTACACCATCCGGCCGGAGATCCAGATCGGGCCGTTCTACGAGTATTCCCAAGGCTGGTCGACCAACAGCCTCGGACCGTCCTATGATCGCCATATCTTTTCCATTCGACTGATCGCGAAGCGGTGAGACCGTGCTGAGAACCCTGATCGAAAAGCTCGCCCGTCCCCTGTCCGTCCGTCTGGCCGGGGCCGGAATTACGTTGGCCGCGGTATTTGCCGTGGCCGCCTGCGACACGCGCACGACCGGTGTCTGGCAACTGCCGACCCCGCCCGCCCGCGATGTCGTCTCGTTCACGCAGACGCCGCCGGTCAACGGTCCCACGCTCGGGCAGACCAACGACTGCAAGCAGGGCAGCCCGGGCTATCGCCTCGGCGCCGGCGACAAGATCCGCGTCGTCGTCCTGCAGGACACCGAGTTCTCCGGCGACTACGAGGTCAACGCCGCCGGCAGCATCTCGGCCCGCATGCTGGGACCGATCCAGGTCGTCGGCCTGACCGTCGGCGAGGTCGAGGAGATGCTGCGCGAGCGCTACAAGGCGCAGGGCTTCCTCGTGTCGCCCCGGCTCAGCGTCGAGCTGATGGCGATGCGGCCGTTCTACATCATCGGCGAGGTCACCCGGGTCGGTCAGTTCCCCTATGTGAGCTGCCTGCGGGTGATCCAGGCGATCGCGATCGCCGGCGGCTACACCCGCCGCGCCGGCCGTACGCGGCTCACGATCAAGCGCTATTATGCCACGAGCGCGGAAGAGGAGCTGGTGACCGAGGACACCCTGGTGGAGCCGGGTGACCTGATCCGTGTTCCCGAGAGGTGGTTCTAGCCGCGGGACCGAGGCCGATGGCCGGAGCGGCGTGTGGGGACGCCGGTCCGGACAATCCCGGGGCGTGTGGAGCAGGACTTTTGCGGCCGAGGGAGCCGCAGGATGGAGACGATGGGATCTTTGTCGAAAGTCGATCCGATGGGTGAGGAGACAGGCCTGAACCGCCTCTCCGCGGCGGTCGATCCTGTCAACTCGCCTCCCATGCGCTCGATGGAGGCCCCGAACGAGCTGTGGGAATGGCTGCGGCTGCTGAACCGGCGCAAGGCGCTGATCATCGGCTCGGGCCTGCTCGCCGTCGCGCTGATGGCGTTGATCATCGCCCAGCAGACTCCGATGTACAAAGCGTCCGCGCGCATCATGCTCGATACGCGCACGTTCAAGGTGCTCAGCACGGAGGCGGCTCTCTCGGGCGTCGATACGCTGAACCTCGGCGCGATCCAGAGCGAGCTCGAGGTCATGCAGTCGGAGTTCCTGATCGGCCGCGTGGTCGACCGGCTGGGCCTGGCGACCAACCCCGAGTTCAACGGCACCAAGCCGCCGGGCTTCCTCGACAGCTCGCTGGCGCCGATCCGCGAGCTTTGGCATTCGGGTATCGCCTCGCTGCTCGCGCCGGCGCAGCCGCGCGCGCCGCAGACGACGCCCGCCCCGCGCGCGGCGAAGGCCGATGACAGCGATCCCGGCCGGCGTGCCGCGATCGGCACGGTCGCCGGCCATCTCAGCGTCACGCTGCTCGGCCGCACCTTCGTCATCCTGATCACGGTGGAGAGCACCGACCCGGTGATGTCGGCGCGCATCGCCAACGCGATCGCCGAGGTCTACCTGGCCGACCAGGTCGACAACAAGAACGAGGCCAATCGCCGGGCTACCGAATGGCTCGAGGAACGCCTGGCCGAGCTGCGGCGCAACCTGCAGGTCTCCGAGGATGCCGTCGCCAACTTCCGCCGCGACAAGGGCCTCGCCGGCAGCCCGGAGGGCGTGGTCTCCGCCCAGACCCTGTCCGACCTCAACAGCCGCTACATCAACGCCAAGACCCGGCGCATCGAGAAGGAAAGCCGCCTGGTGGCGCTGAGCAAGGCGAGCCTCAATCCCAACGAGGTCGCCAACATCTCCGAGGTCGCCAACAATGCCGGCCTCAGCACGCTGCGCCAGCAGGAGGCCGATCTCAACCGGCGCATCGCGGAGTTCCAGACCATCTACGGCCCGCAGCATCCCAAGGTCGTCCAGGCGCAGGCCGAGCTGGCGGCCGTGCGCGGCCGCTTCCTCGCCGCCACGCAGAGCATCACCCTGGCGATCCGTGCCGAGCTCGACGCCGCCAAGGCGGAAGAGGAAGAGCTGCGCAAGCAGGTCGAGCGATCGTCGGTCATGGTCGGCGCCAGCAGCCAGTACGAGGCCGAGCTCAAGCAGCTCGAACGCGAGGCGCAGTCCAACCGGGCGCTCTACGAGAGCTTCCTGAACCGCTTCAAGGAGCTGCGCGAGCAGCAGGACATCCAGCGAGCCGACGCGCGCATCCTCGCTTATGCCTGGCCGCCGGGCGCGCCCAGCTCGCCGCAGTACAAGACCGGCCTGTTTGCCGCCTTTCTGATCGGCTGCCTGCTCGGCATGGCCGGTGCGGTCGCCGCGGAGAAGCTCGACCGGGTGTTCCGCTCGGCGTCGCAGGTCGAGAAGGCGACCGGCGTGGCGGTGCTCGGCATGGTCCCGCTGGTCAAGGGCTCGGCCGGTCTGCGTGCGAACATCGTCACCCAGGTGCTCGACCGCACGACCTCGTCGGCGGCGGAAGCCATGCGCGCGGTGTTCACCGCGATCAGCCTCTCCAACCTCGACCGACCGGCGCGGGTGATCGCGGTCACCTCCTCGACGCCGGCCGAAGGCAAGACCACCTTCGCCGCCGCGCTGGGCGGCCTGCTCACCAAGATGAACGCCTCGCGCCGCGTGCTGCTGGTCGACCTCGACCTGCGGCAGGCCAAGCTGGCGGTGGCGCTCGGCCTCAAGGACCGCGGCGGCACGATCGACGAGTACCTGATGGGCACCAAGACGCTGGACGAGTGCATCCGGCGCCACGACGTGTCCGGCGTCGATTACATCTGCGCCCGCGCCGATACGCCGAACGCGCCGGAAATCCTCGAATCGCATGCCATGAAGGCCGCGCTTGCGACCTTCGCGGACCGCTACGACCTGGTCATCCTCGACAGCCCGCCGGTGATGGCGGTGTCCGACGCCCGCATCATCTCGCAGCTCGCCGACTACACGATCTTCATCGTGCATTGGGCCAAGACGCCGCGCGACGTGGTGAAGAGCGCGGTCTCCGCGCTGCTGGGCGTCACCGACCGGGTCGGCATCGTCATCAACAAGGTGAACCTCGCCAAGCACGCGCTGTACGAGTACGGCGACTACGGCGACTATTACTCGCGCTACAACGCCTATTACGGCGCGAATGCCGGCCAGCGCAGCAGCAGTGGCGGCGGCGGCAGCGGTGCCGGCGGCGGCACCGAACGCCCATCCCGCCGCGAGCGCGATCCGGCAACGGTCGGTGCGACAAGCACGGCATCCCGTCGGTCTGCCGCGATGGCCGACGAAAGCGGGATCGCCAAGCTGAAGCGCATCGTGCCGCGCGTGAAGTGAGTTGCAGCCCCCGCGACGCGGGGGTAACCGCTTGCGATGTTTCGACGTTGGTTCGGCCTGAGGCCGTCGGTTCGACCGGGAACGATCCCCGACGGACAGGCCGTCTATGCGATCGGCGACGTCCACGGCCGGCTGGACCTGCTCGACGATCTTCTCGTCCGCATCCAGCGCGATGCCGATGCCCACCCGCTCGATCGCGGGCGCAGCCTCGTATTCCTCGGTGACTATATCGACCGTGGCGCCGAAAGCC
This sequence comes from uncultured Rhodospirillales bacterium, assembly GCA_945957125.1. Lineage (GTDB taxonomy): Bacteria > Pseudomonadota > Alphaproteobacteria > Reyranellales > Reyranellaceae > Reyranella. The sequence continues at coordinate 17,305 of CAMFJT010000040.1, forward strand.
GCGGCGTGATCGAGCGGCTGCTGGGCGATCCGCTGCCGGGATTTTCGACCGTGCGCCTGATGGGCAACCACGAAGAGGCGATGCTGGCCTTCCTCGAAGGCGAGAGCGACGGACGCGATTGGCTGACATATGGCGGCCTGGAGACGCTGCTGTCCTACGGCGTGCCGTTGCGCCGCCTGCCGCACACCGGGCCGGCGGTCTCGGCGTTGCGCGAATCGCTTCGCGAGGCCGTGCCCGCCCGCCATGTCGAGCTCATCCGTGACTGTGCGCTGCATCACTCGGTGGGCGACTACCTCTTCGTGCACGCAGGCGTGCGGCCGGGAATTCCGCTCGAACGCCAGAGACCGACCGACATGCTGTGGATCCGCGACGAATTCCTGCGCGCCCGCGTTCCGCTGCCGGGGCGCGTGGTGGTGCACGGCCATACGATCTGCGACCTGCCGCAGGACCGCGATCACCGCATCGACATCGATACCGGCGCCTTCGCCAGCGGCCGGCTGACCAGCCTGGTGCTGCGGGCCGGCGACCGCCGCTTTCTGTCGACTGCCGCTTGAGAGCTGGCTGAATGCGCTTGCCGGAGCGTGGACGCCTCGGCCGCTCAGGCGCGTTGTGAGGGGGCCCTGGAAGATACGCCCGCAGTCCGGCAGGACAATCGCCGAAGCTCTCCGCGCAGGCGGAAGCACCGCTTCGTCTCACGCAAATGTAAGCGGTCCGGAGCACGGCAGCGTGCGAGGATTTGCCTTTCGAGGGAGGAAATCATGCGACTCGTCCGCTCGCTTGCCTGTGCCGCTCTGGTTGCCGTGGTGTCGGCCGCTGCGCTGGCGCAGACGACACCGACCCGGCTGCGCGGCACCATTTCGGCGATCGATGCAAACACCGTCACGATCGCAACCCGCGAGGGCAACTCCGTGAATGTCAGGCTGGCGGACAACTGGGCCGTCGCGCTGGTCGCCCCGCTCACGATGGCGGATATCCGCCAGGGGAGCTTCGTGGGCATCGCTTCGACGGGCAGCGACGCCGATCGCACCGCGCTCGAGGTCCTGGTGTTTCCCGAGGCCATGAAGGGAGCCAACGAGGGCCACTATCCCTGGGATCTCCAGCCCGAGAGCATGATGACCAACGCCACGGTGACGACCGTCGCGGGCGCCGGCGACGGCCAGACGCTCAAGCTCGACTACAAGGGCGGCGGCACCCAGACGATCAAGGTGAAGCCGGGCACACCTATCGTCACTTTCCTGCCGGGCGAGCGCAGCGACGCGAAAGTCGGTGCCAAGGTCTTCGTCGGTGCAGCGAAGGCCGCCGATGGCACGCTCTCGGCCGGGCGGCTGAATGTCGGCAAGGATGGCCTGACACCCCCGATGTAGGGGCTGTCGGGGGAGGGGCTGTCGGGGCGATCGGCGCGTATGCCGGCGCCCCGGCGCCGGAGGCGGCTAAGCGGCCGACTGGAGCGGAGCGGATGCCGTCTTGCGCGACGCGCCGGGGGCGCGTTTCGCCTTGGCCTTGGGCTTCGCCTGGTCGACGAGGAAGGATTCGCGCTTCTTGCCGGCTTTCTCGGCCGCGACCAGCCAGAGCGGCGTCCGGCCGCGGCCCGTCCACGTATTGTCGTTGCCGTCGGCGTACTTGATGGCGACCTTCGACCGCGTAACGGCACGCTTGCTCTTTCCGCGGCTCATCGAGAACGCTTCCTTGAGATCGTTCATCGACAGGCCATGCTTGGCAATAACCTTGGCGGCGGCACGCAGGCCCTTGGTCGCGCCCATTTCCAGTTTACGAGCCTGCTTCTCGAGCAGGCGAATTTGGGCGTGAATGCTGGCTGCAGTTGAACGACGCGGCATCATCTCTCCATAAACGTCGCAATGATATTGTATATTTGAAGTAATACAAGTCGAGAATTGTCGTGTCGCGACGCGAGTTCAAATTGCGCCTTTCCGACTATTCACCGCGATTTTTGGGCGATATTGGACCGACGCCTGCGACATAATCAATGCGCGGTCGTTTCGCGGTTCGTCGCCGCCCGTCTCGATTTGGAATCGCCGAGGCGCTAGCTTGTCCCGGCATGGACCAAGAAAATGCCCGCCGCGGTCACGGCGACATTCCCGACGATTGGACCAGGCCGATGGTGGATCCCGTGGCATTCGCGGAGGAGCAGCGTCGGTTGGCGTCCGTCTGGACTTTCCTCGGCATGACGAGCGAGGTCGAGAAGGACGGCGACTGGTTCAGGGCTTCGATCGCGACACGCTCGGTGTTCGTCCAGCGCTTCGGTGCGCAGCTGCGCGGATTCGAGAATGTCTGCGCGCATCGTTTCATGCCGCTGCGCAACGCAGAGCGCGGCAACGGTCCGATCGTGTGCGGCTTTCACCACTGGACCTACGATGGCCAGGGTTGCGCCGTCGGCATCCCGCATTGCCGCGAGCTCTACGGCCGGCTGCCGCAACAGCTCGGAGCGCGTCTCGCGCCGATCGAGATCGAGTTGTGCGGCAGGATGATCTTCGGCCGTTTCCCGCATTCGCGCGCAAGCGAAAGCCTGGAGGATTTTCTCGGCAGCGGCTTTGCCATCCTCGCCGCCGGCTCGCAGGCGCAGGGTCGCACGCATCATCTCAAGATTCCCATGCACGCGAACTGGCGGCTGGGTGCGCATATCAGCCTGGATGAATATCACACGCCCGCCGTGCACCCCCGCACCTTCGGCAAGCAGGGATACGTGCGGCGCGACGACATCGCCTATTTCCGTTTCGGCCTGCACACCGCGTATGTGAACTCGACACGGCTGGAGAATATCGAGCAGCTTGCCCGGCGCTGCCGCAAAGGCACCTTTTATCCGACCTGCTACACGATCGTGCAGTTCGTGCCCAATGTGCTGATGGCATTCCTGCGCACCGATTTCGACCACTTTCACTGCATCGTCCTGCTCTACGAAGCCGTGCGGCACGACCTCACCAACGTCCACGCCTGGCTGCACCCCGCGCCGCTGCCGCAGGGCCGTTCCCGGCTGCGCGCGGTTGCCGATACGGTGCGATCGTCGATCGTCCGACGCTATGTCGCGATGGTGCTGCGCGAGGACAATCTCGTCTGCGAGCGTCTCCAGGCCGTCGCCGGGCAGGTCGGCGGCCCGCCCTTGCTCGGCCGGCTCGAGGAGAGGATCGGCTGGTTCGAGGAGTCCTACCGCGCCCTCATGGCCGCGCACGAGCGCGACTGACGTCCCGGGTGGCTCAGGGAGTCCGGTTCCGGGCGGCCTTGACCCCCGGCATGATGCCGTCCGGGTATTCGGCCTCGTACCGCCAGCTGCAGGGCGCGTCTTCCCGGCCGAGATCGTCCAGTCGCAGCTTCATGCGGCCTCTGCCGTCGAAGGTCCCGCTGATGCGGTATTTCAGGTTCCGCCCGGGGCGGAAGATGTGGTCGAGCGAGGCGCTGCCGTCGCCTCTCAGGGCCACTGGCACGACCTGGTAGTCGAAGTTCCTCGTCTTGAAGAGCAGCGCGTTTCCCTGCACCGCGACCGTCCAGATCGGCCGGCTGGGGCAGGCGGAGCGCTCCTGGTTGTCGATCCACACGATGTCCTGGCCTTGGGCCAGAGCGGGAGTATGGCCGAAGGCTGCCGCCGCCAAGACGGTCGAGGCAACGATTCGGGCACACGACATGGGGCAACCGTATCATCGTCGCCGGCCATGGGTAAGCCGCATGTTCTGATCGAGGTCGGCCGCGCGGACTTTTCCGAAGGAGAACACGTCTCCCCAATCAAGCGCGGCCGGCGCAATGAATTTCCGTCAAACCGAACGTATCAAAATGCTCGAAATCGGGAGTGATATTTCAACTGAAATCGTCTGGTGGCGACGACCTTAAGCGTGCTCGGTTTCAGCTTTATTGCGCCTGGCCTGTCGATTGTTTCGTCGATTTCACGAGGGCGGGTAGACGTTCGACGCGGCGTGTCCCATCGGCCTTCCCGGCCGTGTAAGCTCGGACCCGATACGGGTGCAATCGCAACGGCGGGCGGAATGTCCAATCGGATCTTCGATGTCGTGCAGTTCGGCGCCGTGGGCGACGGCGTGGCCGACGACTACGCCGCGATCACCGCCGCCTACGATGCGCTGGTGGCCGCGGGCGGCGGCGAGCTGAGGTTTCCGCCGGACCGGCGCTATCGCATCGCGGCGAGCGGCGTGCACGGCCTGCATCTCGTGCGCCAGGGCGGGGTCACGATCCGCATGGGCGAACGGGCGTGGCTGGTGATGGACAACATGGTCGAGGGGCTCGCCGTATCGCACGGCATCTTCGTCGAGGGACCGGCGGCCGACATCGCGCTGATCGGCGTGCAGGTGCGCTACGCACGCCTGTCCAGGGCGCGGCAGGGCTGGGCGCCGATCTATTTCCTCGGCGCGAACGTCGGGCGGGGCGACGGCGCGGCACGCCCGCACGGCTGGTATCGCGGCAACCCCGACGGCAGCGAGGCGTGGGAGCGGATCGAGGCCGGCGCGGTGCGCAACGTGCGGCTCGAGAACGTCACGGTGGAGGACAGCCCGTCGGTCGGCATCGGCATCGTCGGCGTCGACGGCATCCGGCTCGCCAACGTCACGGTGCGCCGCACCTGGGCCGACGGGCTGTATCATCTCTACTTCCGCAACGCGCGCGTCGAAGGCTTTCGCGGCATCGAGGTCGGCGACGATGCGATCTCGATGGCGAGCTACGAAAGCGACGTCGAGCGCGCCGATATCGCCCTGCCGTTCCACGGCGAAGGGTCGGTCGTCGCCGACGTGACGATCGAGGGCAGGGGACCGGATCGCGCGGTGCCCAGCGGCGCGATCGTGCCGCTGGGCGTGCGCGACGTGACCGTCTCGGGCTTCACGGTCGCCGGCCGCTTCCGCGGCCTGCGTTTCGAATCGGGGACGCAGCGCACGCTCGACCATCCGACGTTGAACCTCAATTTCCTCGCCAACCGCAACGTCGTGATCCGCGACGGCACGATCGGCGAGAGCGAGCAGGCGATCAGCCTGGTGGCGAAGGAGAGCAATCACGCCACGGCGCCCAAATGGTGGCGCCACGACGTCACGATCGCCAACGTCGTCCTGCGCGGCGGCGTGTCGCCGTTCGACGGCTGGGGCACCGGCACGCTGCCGGACGGCGGGGCGGCCATCGCGCTGTTCGGCGGCTTCCACTTGCGGGCAATCGCCTGTACCGGCTTCACGAACCCGCACGCCACGCTTGCCGGCTTGCACGACAGCACGTTGACCGACATCGCGATCGACAGCCCGCTGGCGATCCACGGCTCCGTGCCGCACGGCGCCGATCCCGATCGGCTGGACGGGCAGGGGCGGCCGGCCTGGCCCGACAACCGCTGCACCTTCCGCGGCATCCGCAGCGCGGAGATCGTCTTCCAGGGGCTCAAGCATTGCCTGATCGAGGATCTGCAGTCGGCCGCCGCGCCGGGCCGCGGCATCACCCTCTCGACCTGCGCCGACATCGAGCTGCGCGCCGTGCGCGTGGTCGCCCCGAACTCTGACGAAGGCGGCATCCACATCGATGCCTTCTGCAAGCGCATCAAGACTGGCTGACGAAAATCTTCGGGAGAGTCTTTTGCTAGGGGCGCGTCGCTCCAGTGGGCGCGCCCCCGGCGGAACTCATCTGACGGCAGCGGACGCCGGTGAGGTTGCACCCGGTCGAGCGCGGCGTGTATCACCCTGCATGACCATGACCTCCGCCATCGAGCCGCCTCTCAAGGGCGTCCGCGTCGTCGAGCTGACCCACACCATCCTCGGGCCGTCCTGCGGCATGATCCTCGCCGATCTCGGCGCCGAGGTGATCAAGGTCGAGCCGGTCGACGGCGATCGCACCCGCCGGCTGCGCGGCTTCGGCGCCGGCTTCTTCGGCTACTTCAACCGCAACAAGAAGAGCTTGGCGCTCGACGCCGATTCGCCCGAAGGCCGCAAGGTGCTGGTCAAGCTGCTGCAGTCGGCCGATGTGATGATCGAGAATTTCGCCCCGGGCTCGATGGCCAAGCGCGGGCTGGGGCCGGACGATCTGGAGAAGATCAATCCGCGGCTGGTCTATTGCGCGCTCAAGGGCTTCCTGCCCGGCCCTTACGAAAAGCGGCCGGCGCTCGACGAGGTCGTGCAGATGATGGGCGGGCTGGCCTACATGACCGGCCCGAGCGGGCGGCCGCTGCGCGCCGGCACCTCCGTGGTCGACATCATGGGCGGCATGTTCGGCGCCTTCGGGACGGTGCTGGCGCTCAAGCAGCGCGATCGCACCGGCAAGGGAGGGCTGGTCGAGTCCGCGCTGTTCGAATCGGTCGTGTTCCTGATGGGCCAGCACCTGGCGATCACGGCGATGAACGGCGCGCCGCCGCCGCCGATGCCCGAGCGGGTGAGCTCGTGGGCGATCTACGAGATCTTCAACACCGCCGACGGCCTGCAGATCTTCATCGGCATCACCTCGGACGGCCAATGGAAGCGCTTCTGCGAGTTCTTCAAGCAGGATGCGCTGGCGGCCGATCCGAAGCTCGCCACCAACAATCTTCGCATCGAGGCGCGGCCCTGGCTGGTGCCGAAGGTGGCGGAGATCTTCAAGAGCTACACCAAGGACGCGCTGGAAGAGATTTGTCTCGCCGCCGACATCTCCTTCGCGCCGGTGGCGCGGCCGCAGGACCTTTTCGACCATCCGCACCTGCTGGCCAACGGCTCTCTCGCCGACACCACCCTGCCCGGCGGCGTGAAGACGCGCCTGCCGCTGCTGCCGTTCCAGATGTTCGGCTGGCGCCCGCCGCTGGTCAGCGATCCGCCCGGTATCGGCCAGCACAATGCGGCCGTGCTGTCGGCGATCGGCTACGACCGAGCAGGCATCGCCGCGCTCGAGACCGCGGGGATTCTGGGACCGAAGTGACCGCGTGGAGGCAGCCCGATTGCCGGGCGCCCTTTGTCACGAAGCGGCGTGCGTGGCCGGGGCGGACTCCTTGTCGCCGAAGGCCGGATAGTCGGGATCGAGCAGGAAGGGGTGCGGGCCGCTGAAGCTGCCGATGAAGGCGGTATGGGTGATCGTGCCGGTCTCCGGCGCCCACAGATGCAGGTGGTAACCCGGCGGTTCCATCGTGAAGGTGGCGTCGTCGTGCGGCATGAGATCGAGCACGACCTGATGCGCCACGGACGGAGCGACCGAGCCGATCGTGCCGGCCCAGCGGATCTGGATCGAGCGGTGATGATGGCCGCAGGCGACCCGCTCGACGTTCCCGCGGCCCTTCAGCAGCGCGGCCAGCGCCGGCGCGTTGCGGCAGTTGATCGAGTCCATGTGCTGCAGGCCGGTCGGGAAGGGCGGGTGGTGCATGAACAGGAAGGTCGGCCGGTCCGGCTGCTCGTCGAGCCGGGCCTTCAGCCAGTCCAGGCGCGGCGCGTCCATCTCGCCGTGCCCCTTGCCCGGCACGACGGTGTCCAGGCCGATCAGCCGCATCGGCAGGTCCTCGACGGTGTAGTGCAGGTACTCGCCATTCATCGGCAGGTAGCCGTCGCCGCCGAACACCAGCCGCATGTTCTCCCGCCGGTCGTGGTTGCCGGGGATCAGGTAGACCGGCATCGCCAGCGGCTTCAGGCAGTCGCGCAGCAGCTCGTATTCCTCGACCAGCCCGCAGTCGGTGAGGTCGCCGGTGGCGACGACGGCGTCGGGCTGCTTCGGCTGGGCAAGGATCGAGGCGACCGCCGCGCGCAGCATCGCCTCGGTATCGACCAGCCCGTAGGCCTTCTTGCCCGGCGGGCGCATGTGCAGGTCGGTGATCTGGGCGATCAGGGTCATGGCGTTTTCCTGTTCTTCCTCCTCTCCCCCGCTAGGGGGAGAGGATGGGTGAGGGGGCTTCGATAGCTCGTGCAATCCCCTCACCTAGCCTCTCCCCCTAGCGGGGGAGAGGAATATGAAGAGGCGCGTCGAGTGGCTTACGGCAACCTCAGCGCGGTCAGGTCGACATAGGGCTTCATCAGCGCATCGGCGTTCTTCTGCGCGTCCTTGATCGCCTGCGGTGCCTTCTTCTTGCCGTTGAGCACGGCCTGGATCTCGTCCTCCAGCGCCTTGCGCACCGCCACCGTCTGGTAGGTCGCGAACCACGGTCCGGCATGGGGAAGCTGGTCGAGCGCGACCTTGGCCTCGGGGTTCCTGGTCATGAACTCCTTCATCTCGGCGGTGTCGTAAGGCGACTTGCGCGGCGAGAAGTAGCCGGTGAAGCGGCTCCAGCCGCCCAGCGTCTCGGTCGAGCTCAGCCACTTGGCGAACTTCCAGCCGGCCTGCTTCTGCTCCTCGCTCAGCCCCTTGAACATGACCAGCGAGCCGCCGCCGATCGGCACGGCATTGCGCACGTTGCGCGGCACGAAGGCGACGCCGAACGGCTGCTTCATGTTCTCGCGCACGAACGAGAGGCTGCCGGTCGACAGCAGCATCATCGACACCTTGCCGGCCAGGAAGTTGGTCGACAGCGCGCCACCCTCGACGACGCCCTGCTGCATGACCTTGTGCTTGAACACCAGGTCCTCGACTAACTGCGCCGCGCCGAGCATCGAGGGCGTGTCGTAATAGACCTCGCCGCCGTAGTCCTCGTTGAAGTAGCGGCCGCCGTTGGACATCGTCAGGGTCTGCATCATCCAGCCCATGTAGTCGTAGCCCTCGGGCAGGCCGAAGCCCATGCGGTCGGCCTTGGTCAGCTTCTTCGCCGCGTCGACGAGCTCCGCCCAGGTCCGCGGCGGCTTCTCGGGATCGAGCCCGGCCTCCTTGAAGTGCTCCTTGTTGTAGTAGAGCAGCGGCGTCGAGTTCTGGAACGGCACGGCGTAGAGGTCGCCATCGACGACGGCGTTGGGCTGCACCGCCGGCCAGAAATCCTCCAGGAACCTGGCGCGCGTCGTGCCGTCGGCCTTCAGCATCGGCTCGAGCGAGACGATGTCGCCGGCGATCTTGAGGTCGAGCACGAAGTTGGCGCTCATCAGCACCACCGCGGGCGACTTGCCGGCGTTCGCCGCGGCCTGCGCCTTGAGCTTGGTGTCGTCGTAGCTGCCGGTATAGACGGCGGTGACGGCGACCTCCTTCTGGCTGTCGTTGTAGGTCTTGGTGAGGCGCGCCATCTCGCGCGCCAGCTTGCCGTCGACCGGCACGGGGAAGAAGAAGTCGATCTTCGTCTGTGCGCCCGCGAATGCCGGCGCCAGAACGGCGACCGCCGCGGCAAGTGAAGGAAGCCAACGCATGATATCTCTCCTCGTCATCCCTTGAGGCCCGAAAACAGGAAGCTGTCGACGAACTGGCGCTGGAACACCGCGAACAGCATGAGCAGCGGGGCCATCACCAATAGGGTGCCCGCGGCAAGCAGGCCCCATTCGCGGCCGCCCTCGGTGCTGAGCGCGAAGCTGGCGAGCCCGATCGTCAGCGTGTGGGTGCTGGGCTCGTTGAGCACCATCAGCGGCCACAGGAACTCGTTCCAGTGCGCCATCAGCGAGACCAGCGAGAAGGCGATCAGGCCGGGCCTGGCCATCGGCAGCAGCACGTGCCACAGCGTCTGCCACCACTGCGCGCCGTCGATCGTGGCGGCCTCCTCGAAGTCGCGCGGGATCTGGCGGAAGGTCTGGCGCATCAGGAAGGTGCCGAACGCCGAGGCGAAGTAGGGCGCCATCACGCCGAGCAGGCTGCCGTAGAGGCCGAGATCGACGATGGTGCGCAGGTTGGGCACGATCAGGATCGGTGGCACCAGCATGAGCTGCAGCAGGAAGACGTAGAAGATCGGCTCGCGGCCGGGAAAGGAGAGGCGGGCGAAGGCGTAGCCGGCCAGCGAGATGGTCACGATCTGCACCGCCAGGATGCCGAACGCCACGATCGCGGTGTTGAGGTAGTAGACGGCGAAATCGCCGCTCTCGAAGGCGAGCCTGAAATTGCCGAGCGTCGGTATGTAGTCTGGCACCAACGAGGCCATGCCGATCCCGCCCGCCGTCTCGGGCCGGAACGAGGCGACCAGGGTCCACAGGAACGGCGTCGACCACAGAAAGGCGGTGACGGCCATCAGGGCGGCGACCACGAGGCTGGCGCGCTTCATGGCTGGGACCGCGCCACTCCGTGGCGCTGACGATCATGAGATGAGCGCCACGGTGTGGCGCGGTCCCGGCGAAGACGCTCAGCTCGCCGCATGCGCGCCCCGTTCCATCGTCTTGAGCGACACCACCGAGAGGGCGAGGAGGAACGACACCGAGAGAAGGCTCGCCGCGGCGGCCTTGCCGGCGGCGAAGTTCTCGTGCGCCTGCTCGAAGATGTAATAGAGCACCAGCTTGGTCGAGTTGCTCGGCCCGCCCTTGGTCAGCACGATCACGTGGTCGACCTGGGTCAGCACGTTGATCAGCGCGATGACCAGCACGAACGCCGTGGTCGGCGCGAGCAGCGGGACGATGACATGGCGCAGCCGCTGCCAGCCGTTGGCGCCGTCGATCGTCGCCGCCTCGAGCACGTCGCCCGGCAGGGTCTGCAGGCCCGCGAGGTAGAACAGCATGTAGTAGCCGGCGTTCTTCCAGATCGTGATGCCGATCAGGGACCACAGAGCGATGTCCGGGTCGCCCAGCCAGTTGGCGCCACGCAGGCCGAGCTTGGCGAGATAGTGGTCGAGCAGCCCGACGCCGGGCAGGAAGATGAAGAAGAACAGCGAGGCCGCGGCGACCAGCGGCACCATCGAGGGGAACAGCAGCAGCGCGCGCACGACCGCGTTGAACCGGGTCGAGCGCTGCAGGGCGAGGGCGAACAGCAGCGCCAGCGCCATGCTGGCCGGCACGGTGCCGGCGGCATAGACCAGGTTGTTGACGACCGACTGGGTGAACGCCTTGTCGGCGAACAGGGCGCTGTAGTTGCCCAGTCCCACGAACAGGCTCTCCCGTGTGCCGTGCGGCTTGTCGTGCAGCGATTCCCAGGCGACGCGCACGATCGGCCAGTAGGTGAAGGCTGCCAGCATCAGCAGCGAGGGGGCGAGCAGGAGAAAGGGCCAGGTCCGCCGCGCCAGCCGTGTCCGCAATGGCCGGCGCCGCTGCCCGAGGGCAGCCGGGGACGACGCATGTGCGGCGATCGTGGTCATGTCAGACCGCTACTGTCCCCCCATGATGCACCTGTTACTTCTTGGTTGCGGCGATGTTACGCCGATTGGCAGGTTCGGGACAAATCAGCGCTGTGGACTGCGGACGGGACGGGAGGGATGGCAGAACGGGGCATGTGGATCGCGGAGCTGCGCCGGGCGGCGGCCGAAAGCTGCGTGCCGGCGCGAAACTGGCGCTGGATGCTGGCCAGCCTGGGTATCGGCGCCGGCTTCGGCCTGATCGCAGGGCTGCATCGGCTGGGCAGCAGGCCGGCCACGATCACGCCGGACGGAGCGCTCACGTCGGGACGGGCGGCACTCGCCTTCCTGGCGCTCGCCTGGCTGGTGGCGGTGACGGTCCGGTTCGTCCGTCAGCGGCGGATGCAGACGAAGTGAGGATCGTGGTCGCGACGACGGGAGAAGATTCGCGGTGGGAATGAAGCGCAAGGTCGGGTTGTTCCTGTTTGCCGTCATGCTGGCGGTCAGCGTGGGGGCGACTGTCGTGGCCTCGCTGGCCATGTACCGGCTGGTCTCGGACAAGCAGGATGCCGAGATCCGTCAGCTCGAGGGCAGCCTTTCCGATCGCTTCGCCGTCTTCGAGACCATGCTGCGTTCCCAGCATCGGGGCATCGTCGCGCACATGGGCAGGACGCTGCCTGCCCTCGTCGCCGAGCTCGAGCGTTCCGGTCGCCGGCCGCAGGATCTCTCCGTTGCCGAGCTCGATGCGCTGACCCGGAAATACGGCGTGCAGCACATCTACTTCATCGACCGTTCGTACCGGGTGTTCCAGACCAACCTCGCCTCCGACATGGGCCTGACCTTTCCGGCGAGCGACTTCACGCGCTTCCTCGATTCGGCTTTCGACGCGAACCGGGTGATGAATGACGGCATCGACCTGTCGAGCCTGACCGGCACGTTGCGGACCTACAGCTACTTCGGCCCCGCCGGGAAAGACTACATCGTCGAGACCTCGACCGAGGTGCGCTCCAGCCTGGCGGCGGGAGAGTTCGGCTGGATGAGCGACTTCTTCTTCCAGGACCTCTTCTCCGACGCCGTGCGCTCCAATCCCTACGTCAAGGAAGTCGACCTCTACCTGGTCAACACCGCAGGAGCATGGTCGCTGCTGCATGTCGGCAAGAAGCTCGATCCCGCGCTGGCGGCGCGGATACAGCGGCAGCGCCGCGAGGAAGTCCCCGGCGGCGGCGGCCGCCTGCTCACCGTCTACAGCGGCGAGGAGACGGCGGGGGCCTCCGATCCCGGCCACCCTGTATCCTCCAAGTTCGTCATCCGCCAGATCACCTACGACACCGGCCTGGCGCGGGACGCGGTCCTGCAGGTGCTGCTGAGCTCGGCGCTCGTGCTCGCCGTCAGCCTGCCGATCGTGTTCTGGATCGCGTCCCGCCTGCTTCAGCGGCAGCTTCTCGATCCGCTGCTCAACCTGCGTGGCGAGGCGGGCGCCATCGCCGAAGGCGATCTCGACCAGGCGATTGCCAACACCGGCCGCGGCGACGAGATCGGCCAGCTCGCCCGCAGCTTCGAGTCGATGCGCGGCGCGGTGCGGCGGACGATTCTCGACCTCAAGCGCACCAACCTTTCGATCGAGCGCTTCGTGCCGCACGCTTTCCTGGCGATGATCGGCAAGCCCTCGATCGTCGAGGTCGAGCTGGGCGACAACCGGCGGGAGCGGATGACCATCCTGTTCGCCGACATCCGCAGCTTCACGACCCTCTCCGAAGCCATGGCGCCCGACGAGAACTTCGCCTTCATCAATGCCTATCTCGAGCGGATGGGACCGGTGATCCGCGCCCATGGCGGCTTCATCGACAAGTATATCGGCGATGCCATCATGGCGCTGTTCCCCGGGGCCGACGCCGCCGTGCGCGCCGGGCTCGGGATGCTGGCCGCGCTCGACGGCTTCAACGTGGAGCGGCGCGCGGCGGGATTGACGCCGATCGCGATCGGCATCGGCATCAATACCGGTCTTCTGATGCTGGGAACGATCGGCGAGAAGGACCGCATGGACGGCACCGTCATCGCCGACGCCGTCAACCTTGCCGCGCGGGTCGAGAGCCTCACGAAGGAGTACGGCGCGCCGCTGCTGATCTCGGAATATACGCTGCAGGAGCTGGCCGACCCCGAGGCCTACGACATAAGCCCGGTCGACGTGGTCGTCGTGAAGGGCAAGACCCGGCCGGTCGCTATCCATGCCGTGGGCGTGCCTCGCGGCGACGTGACACCGGAAGCCAGCCTGCTGCGCTGAGAGCTTGTTGAGACGCAGTGGGCCGGAAGCCGCCGAAGACCGCAGCCGTCGATATCGCTGTCAGGGCCGTTGCCCGTACTGGCTTGTCCATTTGTGATAGTACAGCATCACTTGAGTGTCGTTCGTCTGCCCCTCGACCTTGTGAACGATCCTCTGATGTCCAGGCGTCGCGTCGAAATTCTCTTCGTTCACGTGGACCAGCTTGTCTGGATCGGGTGCATAATCCAGGCGCCATCGCTGCCTGGAGCTGAGTTGAAAGCCGACGACCAGATGGTCGTTGGCGCGCAGCGTGCCCCAATAAGGGGACATCGGCATACGGAAGGAGCCGAGATGCTTCTCTGCGCAGACGATCGCTGCTTCTATCGTCGCGTGACTTTCAGGACAGAGCGTTTCGTTTGACTGACGACGGCCTTCTTCATCTCCGGCTGAACGTCCTCTCGGGGGCATGCTCATGATGTGGCCTCCAATGCCCGATTGATCCGAACGCACCACTCCTCTTGGGTGATGGCGTGGCAGTATAAGGGCTGAGAGGCGCTGCTTGAGGATTTGCGCTTGCTTTCCTGGTGGCGCGCTCGCTCCGTCAACTTGTGAATGAAACGGAACGTATATAGAACTTTTGTCAATAAATTTATCTAGAACAAAGGGTTATTTATCCCCTTGTCGACGGGAACAAAAAGCGTACGTTGACCTTCGTTCCCCGGCGGACTTATCCGCATTGCCGCTTTCGGGGCGGGCATGGGACAACAGGAGGGA
>CAMFJT010000041.1 GCA_945957125.1 uncultured Rhodospirillales bacterium
GCCCCCCTCCGTCCGCGTAAGACGCGGCCACCTCCCCCGAAGACGGGGGAGGGGACAAGACGTACGGAAGGAACAACCTCATGAATTTTGCCCTCAGCGAAGACCATCTCGTGCTGCGCCAGTCGGCGCGGGACTTCGTCGAGAAGGAGATCTCGCTCGCCAGGGTGCTCGTGCCCGGCGCCACCGTGGCCGATGCGGGCTACGACGCCACCTGGGCGAAGATCGCCGCCCTGGGCTGGCAGGGGCTGACGATCGACGAGGAATATGGCGGCCTCGGCCTCTCCTGCATCGATCTCGCGATGATCCTGGGCGAGTTGGGTCGCAGCCTGGCACCCAGCCCGTTCCTCGGCACGCTGTTCGGCGCGTGGGCGCTCCAGAAAGGCGGAACGCCGGAGCAGAGGACCGCGCTGCTGCCCGGCGTCGCCGCCGGCACGACGACGCTCGCCCTCGCCGTCGCCGAGGCGAGCGGCGCGACCGACGGGCCGTACCGCGAATGCACCGCGCGCGGCGCGCGGATCACCGGCGTGAAATCGTTTGTCATCGACGCAGCCGCGGCCGACTGGATGATCGTCGCGGCGCAGGATGAGGCCGCCGGCGGCCGTGCCTTCTTCCTCGTCGAGGCGCGTCAGCCGGGCGTGACGGTCGACCTGCTGCCGTGGCGCGACGTGACGCGCCAGGTCGCCGACGTGCGGTTCACGGATGCAAAGGCCGAGCGGCTGGCGATGGACGATGCGGCCCTGTGGCCGTGGCTGCGCGACCGTATCCTGTTCGCGCTGGCGACGGAGAACGCGGCCGGCGCGCAAGTCGTGATGGAGACGACCGTCAATTATGCCAAGGAGCGCGCCGCGTTCGGCAAGCCGATCGGTTCCTACCAGGCGATCAAGCATTCTCTGGCCGATATGCTGGGCCAGGTCGAATGCTCCAACGCCGCGGTCCTGTATGCCGCCTGGGCGCTGTCGGAGGAGGCACCCGAGGCCGCCAAGGCCGCGGCGATGGCCAAGGCCTATACCTCGGACGCCTATGTGGCGGTGACCCAACGCAGCATCCAGATCTTCGGCGCCATCGGCTTCACCTGGGAGATGAAGAACCATCTCTACTTCAAGCGCGCCCGCGCCAACGCCGAGCTGTTCGGCAATGCCCGCGCGCAGCGGTCGCGCGTGATGGACATGGTGGCGAGGAAGGCGGCGTAGCTCGGCGTCCGATGAGTTCTGCCGGGGGCGCGCCACTCCAGTGGCGCGCCCCCGGCGCAAGACTCTCAGCGCGCTTCCCGATCGAGGCGAAGCAGGGGAACGAGGACCAGCGCGGCCGCCGTCGAGGCCGCCGACACGACGATGAGCGGCCCAAGTCGCTGGTCGAACAGATGATCGTAGAGCCAGGCACCGACAGTGGTGGAGCACAGCTCCGACAGGTTCATGACCGACATCAGCCCGGCGAACGCGAAGCCTTCCGAGCGCTCGGGGCAGAAGTCCGCGGCGAGCGAGAGCGAGGCGATGGTGGCAATCATCAGCGCCGCGCCGTTGGCGAAGTTCACGATCGCCGCCGAGACCTCGCCCGACAGCAGCAGGAACGACGCGGCCGACACCGTTCCGAGCACGATGGAAAGATTGAGCAGCGCTTTCGGCCGCATCCGCGCGAGGAGCCGGCGATGAAGCAAGGCGCCAGCAATCCAGCCGGCCGACGATATCGCGCCGAGCACGCCGATATAGGCCTGCGAGAACTTCAGCTCGTCGGTCATGTAGTAGTAGAGCGGCGTGCCGAAGCCCGGCGCGAACGAATACAGGAAGAGGAACACGGCGACGAGATGGAGCCGAGCCGACGTCGCGGCCGACACCATGCTCCGGAAGGTCAGCCCCATCTCCCGCCGGCTCACCGTGACCTTCCGTTCCGAGAGCAGGAACAGGGAGGCCAGCAGCATGGCGACAGGCGCGACGGCCGCGATGGCCGCCGCGACCTGCAATGCTGAAAGCGGCGCCAGATGCTCGACCAGCGCGCCGCCCGCGAAGGCGCTCGCCATGATGGCGATGTAGAACCACAGCCACTGCTGGCTGACGAACGCGCTGCTGAGGCGCAGGCTGCGGCCGTTTTCGGCCAGCAGGGCACCGCACAGCGTGCTGCCCGTCGCCATGGCGTAGGAGGTGAGCAGGAGCAAGGGGGCGAACGCGCCCGGCTCGCTCAGCCACGCCATCCACCCGTAGGCGCCGGCCGCGCACAGGCTGGCGACGATCAGGTAGCTCTTGCGGCGGTAGCCGAGCAGCGGGACGAAATCGGAGACGAGCCCGAAGACCGGTTTGATGATCCAGGGGAAATTGAGCACCGCGAAGTAGGCCGCGACCTCCAGCGGCGTCCAGCCGCCGACCTTCAGGTAGGCCGTGAGCGGTTGATAGACGATGCCCACGCGTGCCTGGCCGATTCCTTCGACCAGGTAGACGACGGCGAAGAACAGCATGAGCCGGCGGGCAAGCTGGCCATCTTCCTCCGTTCGGGCGGCCACGGGCAGGTCTCCTTGGACGGTGGGCATGCGGCGCGCTCTGAAACAAACGAAACGATGCATACGGTTGGCACAATCGCCCTGAAATGGAATTCTCCTAGAAGAGCGCATCGACAGCTTATCAGGCGCACCATGTTTCGGATGAACGTCAATCCCAGTTCGCCCCAGAGAAGCCGGCAGGCAAGGATACGCAGCCGCCGACCGGGCGATGTTACCTTCGTCGCCATCGCCGCCCTCCTTGCCCTCCTCTTCGTGACCCAGGTCGGTTGGGTCGTCAGCCAGCAACCTGGTCCTGCTATCGGCGTTTCCCGAACCTGAGGGCAACGAGGGGAGTGGGGATGCTCGGAGGAGTAAAGGCACGCGCAGTACGTGCCACCCTGGCGCTTTTCGCCGTCGTCGGCTCGCTTGCCGGTGCGGCGTGCTCATCGCCCGAGCGAGCGCCTCCCCCTCCCGCCACGGCCGTCGAGACGAAAGCCGAGGCGCCCTCGAGTGCCTATCTGAGCCTGCTGCGCGGACACGGCATCGGTGCGGCCATCCCTGCTCGGGGCAAGTTCGTCCTGGTCAACATCCCGTCCTTCGAGCTGATCGCCCTGGAGGACGGCCAGCCTGTCCTGCGTAGCCGCGTGATCGTCGGCCAGCCCAAGGCCACCACGCCGGAGATGACCTCGTCGATGTTCGCCCTCCAGTTCAACCCGTCCTGGACGCCGACACCATCGATGATCCGCAACGAAGGGCTGCGTCCCATTCCGCCCGGCCCGCAGAACCCGCTCGGCCGGGTACTGTTCGACCTCGACAACGACGAGTTCATCTATCTCCACGACACGAACGAACGCGGGCTCTTCAACCGCTCCCAGCGGGCCCTGAGCCACGGCTGCATCCGCGTGGAGCAGGCGCGTGCGCTCGCGGCCTGGGCGCTCGGCGTCTCCGAGCACGAGATCGACGCGATGATCGCCAAGGGGACCTATTCCGTGCCGCTGCCGGAAGCGATCCCGGTGTCGCTCGCCTATCACACGCAGTTCCCCGACGAATCCGGGCAGATCGTCTCCTATCCCGACATCTATGGGGCTCGTCAGGCGGCGTTATCGGGCCCGGACGGGGTCGGCGACGTCAAGTGATCTTCGGGCGTGGTACGCTGGGGGCATGACCGTCCCTCGTGAACGCGAAGCGGCGTGCGTCTGCGGGCAGCTTCGGATCAGGCTGGCGGGCGACCCGCAGCTCGTCTCGTCCTGCCACTGCTTCGCCTGCCAGCGCCGTACCGGCGCCGTGTTCGGCTCGACCTCGTTCTTCGCGCGCGGCCAGATCGTCTCGATCGAGGGAAGGGAGCGGACTTTCCGCCGGGCCGGCGACAGCGGACGGTTCCTGACGTTCCACTTCTGCCCGACCTGCGGGTCGAATCTGTTCTGGGAAAGCGAGCAGGATCCGGAGACCATCAGCGTCGCGGTCGGCGCCTTCGCCGATCCGGCCTTTCCCATGCCCGCGCGCACCGTGTGGGCCGAGAACAAGCACGAATGGCTGCCGTTTCCCGAGACGATCCCGTGGCACAGCAGGAATCCGGATGGCGACCGCGCCTGACTACTACCGCACCCACGGTGCGCTCTCCCAGCCGGGTCGGTTCGCGCAGGCGCTCGCGATGCTGCCGTCCGACCTTCCAGCGCTGTGCCGATTCATCCAGGGCATCGTGCTCCATGCCGATTGGGCCGCCTCTTATGGCGTAGCGGACACTGCGCTCAGTCGCGAGACACTGCCGGTCGAGCGGCGCATGGCGCTGGTGGAGGAGACGGGCACGGACAGCTTGCCGCCCGGGCGGCGGACGCCCGGCACCTGCCGGGACTTCGCGCTGATGCTCTGCGGCCTGCTGCGCGAGCGGAGCGTTCCCGCCCGCGTACGATGCGGGTTCGCGACCTATTTCTCCGCGAACCCCTTCGAGGATCACTGGGTTTGCGAATATTGGATCGGCGACGAGCAACGCTGGGCGCTGGCCGACGCCCAGCTCGACTCGCTGATGCGCGAGCGCCTGCGCATCCCCTTCGATCCCACCGATCTGCCGGAAGGAACCTACCTCAATGCCGGCGAGGCCTGGACCGCTTGGCGCGAGGGCATTGCCGATGCCGACGCCTTTGGCCACGGAGCGGCGACCGGCGCCTGGTTCATGCGGGTCAATCTGATGCGCGACCTGCTGGCCCTGAACAAGCAGGAGACGTCCGACTGGGATGCGTGGCGGACGCTCTCGCCAGAGAGGCGACGGCTCGATGCCGGAACGCTCGAGGCCTGCGACCGGATCGCCGCCTTCACCCGGCGGGTCGGCTTCTCACCACCTCCGGTCAGCGGTTGAAGGCCCGTTTTGAGTTCGAAGAGTCTTACGCTGGGGGCGCGCCACTCCAGTGGCGCGGCCCCAGCAGAACCCACCTGACCGCGGACGACCGGAGGTCGCGCTTCGTCAGCGACCCTCACGCCACCAAGCGCTGCCGAGCGCGACCAGGAAGGCCAGCGCCACGAGGATGCCGGGCAGCAGCGGGGTCTGGTTGATGCCGGCGACGGTGTAGCCCTCGTTGCGGCGCAGGCCGATCCAGTCCGAGCCGCCGGCGGCGCGGCCGGGCCGGACCGAGCGGATGTCGGGATCGGGCGTGTCGGCGAGCCACTGGATGGAACCGCCGGACGCCTCGACCAGCGGCTTGAGCTTGGCGTCGGTCGCGCGCACGTCGGAGAATTCCAGCGGATCGGGATTGCCGACCGCGGCCACGGTGCGCAGCGTGCCGTCGTCGAAGCGGTAGAGGCCGGGCTTGTCGACATCGACGATCGCCTGCCCCAGGCCCGGCGCGATCTGACGCAGCTCGAGCGTGCGGGTGGCGCCGGCGTTGGGCTGGCCCGGCGTCGGCGTGCCGGGCGAGGTCATGGTAACCGGCGGGAAAGTGGTCGCCAGCGTGCGGCGCGTGATCTCGATGCGACCGCCGACGGAAGTGGCGCGCAGCGCCTCCTCCTCGAGGTCGGGCTCCTTCATCAGCCAGTGCGCCACGCGGCGGACCAGCTCGGGCTGCGGCCCGCCGCCGTCGATGCCGCGGTTCCACAGCCACAGGTGATCGGACAGGAGCTGGGCGACGCGGCCCTCGCCGACGCGGTCGAGCACGACCAGCGGCTTGTCCTCGGCGCCCGACAGGACGGCGTTGCCGCGATCGGTACGCGAGGTGACCAGCCGGAACCAGCGGCCCCATTGCGGCTCCTTCCCGGGATCGCCGGCCTGCGGCAGGTTCGCGCTGACGGGATGGCGCTGGCCCACGTCGGTGACCTTGGGCTTGTAGCCGGTCTCCAGCACGTCGCCGAGCGGGGCGGCCGGCAGGATGGCGCCGAGCGGCGTGCGATAGAGTGAACGCGCGGTGGCGAACACCGGCCCGACCGAGACCAGCAGCGCGCCGCCGTTCTTCACGTATTCGGCGATGTTGCGGAAGTAGTCGCGCGTGATCAGGTTCCCCGACTCGTAGCGGTCGAAGATGATCAGGTCGAATTCCTTCAGCTTCTGCTCGAACAGCTCGCGCATCGGGAAGACGATCAGCGACAGCTCGCGCACCGGCGTGAAGTCGTCCTTCTGCGGCGTGCGCAGGATGGTGAAATGCACCAGGTCGACCGCCGGATCGCTCTTCAGCAGGTTCCGCCACGCCCGCTCGCCCTGGTAGGGCTCGCCCGAGACCAGCAGCACGCGCAGCCGGTCGCGCACGCCGTTGATCGTGAAGATCGCGCGGTTGTTGTCGAGGGTCAGCTCGTTGCTGCCCGGCGCGACCTCGAGTTCCACGACGTTGGCGCCGGGGTTGCCGACCGTGACCGGCAGCTCGACCGACTTGCCGACTGGCACGTCCAGCCGGCGCACCACCTCGCCGCCGACCGAGAG
Source organism: uncultured Rhodospirillales bacterium (assembly GCA_945957125.1). Classification (GTDB taxonomy): domain Bacteria; phylum Pseudomonadota; class Alphaproteobacteria; order Reyranellales; family Reyranellaceae; genus Reyranella. The sequence goes on from CAMFJT010000041.1 coordinate 6,369, forward strand.
CGTGACCGGCGCGGTGCCGCCGGCGGGATCCTCGACCCGGAACTTGGCCGTCACCTGGCGGCCGACCACGCCGAAGCGCGGCGACTGCTCGATCACGATCAGCCGGTCGCGCTCGTTCTTCTTGCCGGCGATCAGCGCATGCAGCGGCGCGGCGCCCAGCTCGGGCGGCAGGCCCGCCGGAACGTCGTGCACCTGGCCGTCGGTCAGCAGCACCACGCCGGCCAGCCGCTCGGGCGGCACGTCGACCAGCGCGTGCCGCATTGCCTCGATCAGCCGCGTGCCGCCGGGCCGCTCGCTGCCGAGCTGGATGTGGGAGGGCGGCAGGACGGCCTCGCGCACCTCGAGCCCTTCCTGCTGAGCGAGCTTCTTCTTGAGCGCCTCGCGCGCGGCCTGGGCCTGCGCATGGCGATCGCCGATCGCCATCGAATCGCTGTCGTCGGTAACGACCAGCGCGATGTCGGCGATCGGCTTGCGCTGCTCCTCGATCAGGGCGGGGTTGGCCAGCGCCGCGAGCACGACGACCACGGCGAGCGAGCGCCACAGCAAGCCGCGCGCGCGGGCGCGCAGGCCGAGCAGCACCAGCACCAGCCCGACCGCGCCGAGCGCGACCAGCACCGGCCAGGGCAGCAGCGGATCGAAGGCGACCGAGACGGCGGAGCTCGTGTTCATCGCCGCAGCCTCTGCATGATGTCCTGGATGTGGACCTGGTCGTCCTTGTAGTTGCCGGTCAGCGCATGCATCACCAGGTTCACGCCGACGCGAAACGACATCTCGCGCTGGGTCTCGCCGCCCGGCGTCACCGGGTTGAGGCCGCGGCCGCGCGGGTCGGTCGCCCAGGCGCCGGCATAGTCGTTGGCGCCGATGATCAGGGTGGTTACGCCGTCATTGACCCGCCCGCCGCCAGCTTCGATCCAGACCTTGCCGCCGACCCAGCGGCCCGGCATGTCCGACAGCAGGTAGAACGACTTGGTCAGCACGTGGTCGGGCGGCATGACGATCAGCGGCGGCGTCTCGATGCCGGACAGCAGCCGCTTGAGGTCGGGATTGCCGCCGGTCGGCCGGTCGAACGAGAGCTGCTGGTCGCGCGTGTCGATGAACAGGATGCCGCCGGTACGCAGGTAGCGGTCGAGCGCCGCCGAGGCGCGCGGCGAGAGGTTGGGCTGGGTCGAGGTGATCGGCCAGTAGATCAGCGGATAGAGGCGCGGTTCGTCCTTCTCGAGATCGAGGCCGACCGGATCGCCCGGCTCGACCGACGTGCGGTTGCGCAGGATCTCGCTCAGCCCTTCGAGGCCTGCCTTGCTGATGTCGTCGACGTCCTTGTCGCCGGTCACGATGTAGGCGAGCCGCAGATCGAGCGAGCCCTTGAGCGCCTGCTCCTCGCTGAGCGGCGGCGGGCCGGGCTTGTCCGGCGCCGGGGCGGCGACGGGCTGCGGCTGGGCGTGCGTGTCGGGTGGCGCGACGAGCACGGCGAGGCCGAGCAGCAGGGCGACCGGCGCGGCGCGGCCGATACGCACCGCGCGCGGCATCAGCCCGCGCAGCCAGAGCGACAGCAGGAGGTCGAGCAGCAGCAGGGCGGCGGCGGCGAGCAGGAACCAGCGCGACAGGTCGGTCTCGCCGCCCTCCGACAGCCGGTCGGTCGCCACGCCGCCCGGCAGCGCCAGCGGCTTGGGCTCGGCGACATGGCCGCCGATATTGAAGGCGACCTGCGCGTTCTCGTCGCCGTAGAAGCCGGGCGGGGTCGAGGGCCGCGGCTTGAAGGTCTGCTCGGCGTCGGCCGGCAGCATCTGCGCGCCCGACGGCGGCGCGCCGAGCCGGCCGAAGCCGTCGAGCGTGCGCCACGGCTTCAGCGCCTTGTTGACGCCGTCGCCGGCCACGCCGCGCGACAGGGTCACGAGCCGCTGCAGCATGTTCACGAACAGGCCGGAGAGGGCCATGTTGCTCCAGCCCGTGTTGGCGGTGGTGTGGATCAGCACGAGATAGCCCTGCCCGCGCTTCTCGGCGGTAACCAGCGGCGTGCCGTCGGCCAGCCGCGCCCAGGTCTTGTCGGCGAGGTCGGGCGTCGGCTCGGCCAGCACCTGCTGCTGGATGCGCACGTCCTTCGGCACGGGAATGCCGAGGAACGGGCTGTTGGCCGGAAACTCCGCGAGCGCGCTCGGCTGGCCCCAGCTCATTACGCCACCCAGCGCGCGGTCGCCGAGCCGCAGCGGCGTCGGCACCAGCTTGTCGCCGCCGGCGGCGAGGTTGGGGCCGGCGAAGCGCACGGCAATGCCGCCGCGCTCGATCCATTTGGCGATCTCGTCGCGGTCGGTGGCCGAGGGCGCCGCGCCGTCGGGGATCAGCAGCACGGCGGTGCTGCGGGTCAGCACCGTCTCGCGATCGCCGATGGTGAGGCTGACATAGGGATCGAGCGCGCGCTCGAGGAAGTACACCTCCTGCAGGAGCGGCTGGCCGTTGGCCGAGGCGCGCTCTCCCAGGATCGCGACCGGACGGCGGCGGTTGCGCTCGTCGAGCAGCACGGCGCTGCCCGCACCGCCCTGCGTCTCGATGTCGAGGCGTGTCATGCGGTTGCGCAGCTCCGGCGGTGCCGGCAGCACGCCCTCGCCCTTCGTGGCCGACGCGGCGAAATCGAGCTCGATGCGGGCGACCACGCGGCCCTGGCCGTCGGAGGCCTGGATCGCCGCCTTGCGCGGCCCGTCGGCGATCGGGCGCAGGGCCGTGACCTTGAGGTCTCGGCCCTCGGCGGCCGGCGGCATCAGCAGCAGGGGCGTGCTCGAGGCGTCGGGCAGCACGACCTGCAGCCCGTCGAACTTCTGCAGCCGCTCGGCGAGCTTGGCCGAACCCTCGTCGTCGAGCCCGTCGCTCAGCCAGACGACGTAGGCGCTCGGGTCGAGCTTGAGCTGGTCGATCTCGTTGGCCGCGGCGGCGCGATCGGTCGGCCACGGCTTGGGCCGGAAGGCGCGCAGGATGGTGCGCATCTCGTCCGGCCGCAGCGTGCCGCGGCGCACGGAGGGCGCGTCGAGCGGCGCGGGCGCGGTGCCGACCAGCGCGACCAGCCGGCCGGCGCGCTCGGCGCGCTGGATCAGCCGCTCGGCATGCGCGATGCGCGTCGTCCAGCCCGGTGCGGACGACCAGCCGTCGTCGACCACCAGCACCAGCGGTCCCTTGCCCGGCAGCTCGGCCTGCGGATTGAGCAGCGGCCGCGCGACCGCGAGGATCAGCGCCGTCGCCAGCAGCAGGCGCAGCAGCAGCAGCCACCACGGCATCTTCATCGGCGTCTGCTCGCTGGGCTCCAGCCCGATCAGCAGCCGGATCGCCGGGAAACGGACGAGCTTCGGCAGCGGCGGGATCAGCCGTAGCAGCCAGTAGATCACCGGCAGCACCAGCAGCAACGCCAGCATGCCGGGTGCCGCGAAAGCGAACGCGCCGAGGCTCAGCATGGGGCGTCGGAGAAGCGCAAATGCTCCCCTTCACGATTCATGTTCCTCTCCCCCAAGGGGGAGAGGAACATGAACGATGCGTTGGAGGCCAGCATCGCGGTCATGCCGCGGTCAGCCGGCGGAGGTCGGCCATGGCGAGATAGAGGGAGAGCAGCACGGTCTGGGGCGGTCGGTCGGTGCGGTGCAGATGGACCGTCCAGCCGGCCGAGCGGGTCAGGCGCTGCAGGCCTTCCTTCTGGGCCGCCAGCCGCGCGCCGTAGGCGGTGCGCACGGTCTCGACGCGGCGGATCGTGTGCTGGCCCTCGGCCTCGAGGCCTTCGAACTTCACGTGGCCGTTGAACGGCAGGTCCTCTTCCGCCGGATCGAGCACCTGCACGAGATGGCCGCGGACGCCGGCGCCGGCATAGTGGCGGATCACCTTCTCGACCGTGTCGAGCGGATCGAGCCAGTCCGACACCAGCACGACCGTGCCGTGCGGTGGCAGCGGTACCAGCGGTGGCACGCTCGCCAGCTTGCGATCGGGATCGCGCGTCTCGTCGAACAGGGTTTCGGCCACGCGCCGTACCGCGACCCGGCCGGTGATCGGCCTCTGGCCGGTGCCGAGCACGGCGACCCGCTCGCTGGCATCGCTCAGCAGGCTGGCGAGAGCCAGCGTGATCAGCTCGCCGCGCACCGCCTTGGTATCGATGCCCTTGAGCGAGGCGTATTGCATCGAGGGCGAGGCGTCGCGCCACAGCCAGACGGAGGCGGCGGCCTCCCATTCCGTCTCGCGCACGAACAGGTGCCGGCTGCGCGCGCTCTGGCGCCAGTCGATCTGGCTGGCGCTGTCGCCGTCGCGATAAGGCCGGTACTGCCAGAAAGCATCGCCCTGGCCGACGCGGCGGCGGCCGTGCACGCCCTGGATCACCGTGGCCGCGACGCGGTCGGCCGCGACCATCAGCGCCGGCAGGGTGCCGGCGAGCTCGAGCGAGCGATGAAGGGTGGATGGCTCGGCCATCGGCTACCGGCGCTGCTGCAATGCTCGGGCCAGGCTACGCGATCCGCGCGCACATCTGGGCGATCACGGTCTCGACCGTGACGCCCTCGGCGCGCGCCGAGAAGTTCACCGCCATGCGATGGCGCAGGATCGGGCCGGCGAGCGCCACGACATCGTCGACCGACGGGGCCAGCCGGCCCTGGATGATGGCGCGGGCGCGGGCCGCCAGCATGAAGGCCTGGCTGGCGCGCGGACCGGGGCCCCAGGCGACGCGCTGGCGCACGACATCGAGGTCTGAAGTCTCGGGGCGGCCGGCGCGGACCAGCTTCAGGATCGCGTCGACCACGCTCTGGCCGATCGGCAGGCGGCGGACCAGCGCCTGCGCGGCCATCAGGTCGGTCGGCGTCAGCGCCTGCACGGCGACCGGCATGTCGGCGCTGGTCGTCGCGATCATGATCTCGCGCTCGGCCTCCTCGTCGGGATAGCCGACATCGACCTGCAGCAGGAAGCGGTCGAGCTGCGCTTCCGGCAGCGGATAGGTGCCTTCCTGCTCCAGCGGGTTCTGCGTGGCGAGGACATGGAACGGCGCCGGCAGGTTGTAGCTCTTGCCAGCCACGGTGACGTGCCGCTCCTGCATCGACTGCAGCAGTGCAGACTGTGTGCGGGGGCTGGCGCGGTTGATCTCGTCGGCCATCAGGAGCTGGGCGAAGACCGGGCCCTGGATGAAGCGGAAGGAGCGGCGGCCGCCGTCGCTCTCCTCGAGCACCTCGGAGCCCAGGATGTCGGCCGGCATCAGGTCGGGCGTGAACTGGATGCGCTTGCTTTCCATGCCGAGCACGATGCCCAGCGTCTCGACCAGCTTGGTCTTGGCCAGGCCCGGCACGCCGATCAGGAGAAGGTGGCCGCCGGAGAGAAGCGCAACGAGAGTTTGATCGATGACGTGCTGCTGGCCATAAATGACCTTGCCGATGGCCGCGCGGGCGGCCTGCAACTGCCCGCCCAGGCGCTCGATGTCCGCCAGGGCGGCAAGGGCGTCGGCGTCGGTCGCGGTCGAAGTGTCGGGTGCCACCAGGCGCTCCATTCGGTCGGTCGAAACGAGATTTGAGGGAAGCCCAGAATTGAGGCTGGAACAAGGGCATGAGGGTTGAAGAAATTGTGCGCCGGGTCCGTGAGAGAAGCGCCCGGTTGGCATCGGGATTGCCCGTCGCCACGCCGCCGATCGGCAGCGACTTCTCCCTGAGCGGCGTCGTGCCCGCGCCGGAGGCGTGGAAACCGGCATCGGTGCTGGTGCCGCTGGTCGATCGCGCTCCGGGCATCACGGTGTTGCTGACTCAGCGTACGGCCGACATGCCGAGCCATGCCGGGCAGGTTGCGTTTCCCGGCGGCCGTCGGCAGGCGAGCGACGTCGATGCGGCGGCCACCGCCCTGCGCGAGACCGAGGAAGAGGTCGGCATCCCGGCGCGTTTCGTCGACGTGATCGGCGCCGTCGATCTCTATCGCACCGGCACCGGCTTCGAGATCACGCCGATCGTCGGCATCGTCAAGCCGGGCTTCACCATCCGCGCGGATCCGCGCGAGGTCGCCGACGTGTTCGAGGTGCCGCTCGAGCATTTCCTCGACGAGGTCAACCACAGGATCGACAGCCGGCAATACCAGGGTCGCGAGCGGCGCTATTACGCCATGCCCTACGGCGACCGCTACATCTGGGGCGCCACCGCCGGCATGCTGAAGAACCTGCACTTCATCCTGACGTCCAAGGAGACCTGACGGTCGTCCGCTGGGGGCGCGCCACTCCAGTGGCGCGCCCCCAGAAAAACTCATTTATCAATGGCTCACGCCCCTACCCTGTTGCTGCCGGACTCGCGCAGGACGAAGTCGGCGCAGCGCTCGCCGATCATGAAGGAGGGGGCGTTGGTGTTGGACGACACCATGGTCGGCATCACGGAAGCATCGGCGACGCGCAGGCCGGAAACGCCGTGGACGCGCAGCTCGCTGTCGACGACGGCCATCGGATCGCTGCCCATCCGGCAGGTGCCGATCGGGTGGTAGGAGGTGGCGCCGAGCTTTCCGATATGCGCCAGCAGCGCCTCGTCGGACTGCGCCTGCGGCCCCGGCCGCACCTCGCGCACGATCAGCTCCCTCAGGGCCGGCTGCTCGGCGATGCGGCGGACCAGCCGGAGGGCGGCGATGCTGGTGGCCCGGTCGCGCGGATCGGAAAGGTAGTTGGCGACGATGGCGGGCGGCGCTTCCGGATCGGCGGAAGCCAGATGCACCGAGCCGCGCGAGTACGGCCTGAGCGCGAAGCTGCCGATGCCGAAGCCGGGGAACTTGTCGAGCACCAGCTTCTTGGGATCGCGCGGGTCCTCGGCGCTGAGCGTGTGCATCTGGATCTTCACGTCCGGACGGTCGAGCGACGGATCGGTCTTGGCCAGCGCATGGACCTCCGCCGTGCACGCCGCCATCGGACCGTCGCGGAACAGCAGGTAACGCAGGCCCATCAGCGGCTGGCGCAGCGGATGGCCGAGGATGTCGTTCAGCGTGACCGGCCGCGTGCATTCGAACGAGATGCGGGTGTGGAGGTGGTCGCGGCAGTTCTCCCCGACGCCGGGCAGGTGGACGACGGAGGCGATGCCGAACGGCGCCAGCCGCTCGCGGTCGCCGATGCCTGACAGCTCGAGCAGGTGCGGGCTCTGCACCGCGCCGGCCGAGACGATCACCTCGTTGCGGGCGCGCACGAAACGGTGCCCGGCGTCGATGCGATACTCCACGCCGACGGCGCGCCCGTTCTCGACACGGACGCGATGGGCGCGCGCGCCGGTCCGTACCGTCAGCGTCTCGCGGTCGCGCGCGGGGTCGACATAGGCCTCGCGCCCGCCGTGGCGCATGCCGCGCTTCGTGTTGGTCTGCAGGATGCCGACACCTTCATACTGCACGCCGTTGTAGTCGGCCGTCGCGGGAATGCCGGCCTGCACGCAGGCAAGATGGAAGGCAGAGCCCAGCACGTCGGGGTCGTAGCGGACGATGTTGATCGGACCGTCGGTGCCGCGCACCGCCGGATCGCCATCGGCGTAGGATTCGCAGCGCTTGAGGTAGGGCAGGACATCGTCGTATCCCCAGCCGCGGCAGCCGGCGTCGCGCCAGGCATCGTATTCCGCAGGCTCACCGCGCACCCACAGCATGCCGTTGATCGTCGAGGAGCCGCCCACGACGCGGCCGCGCGGCCAGAACATCCGGCGGCCCGCCATGTGCGCCTCGGGCTCGGTGTAGAAGCGCCACAGGCTGCGCTCCGACAGCAGCACCCGGCCGGCGCCAAGCGGCACCCGCAGCCAGATCCAGCGGTCGTCCACTCCCGCCTCAAGCAGCAGCACGGTATGCCGGCCGCTCTCGCTGAGCCGTGCCGCGATCGCGCTGCCTGCCGATCCGCCGCCGACGATCACGTAGTCGAAGGTGTCAGAAGGCTGCATCAATATCGTCCTGTCGCGCGCTTCTTCCGTCGTCCCGAGCGGAGCGAAGCGTAGTCGAGGGACCTGTTCATGACGGCAGATGTTGCACGAAGAGGTCTCTCCATTCCCCTGCGCTCCCCTCGGGACGACGGAAGATCATTCCTTCACTCCGCCGGCGGCGAGGCCGCGCACGAGGTAGTTGCGCACCAGGATGGAGAAAGCGACGACGGGCAGCATGACCAGCGTGCCGGCCGCGGCAATGCGCCCCCATTCCCAGCCGGTGTACTGGATGAAGTTCACGATTGCGACCGGCGCGGTCGAGGCCTGGGTCCGAGTCAGGACGAGCGCGTAGAAAAAGTCGTTCCACGACAGGATGAAGCAGATCACCGCCGTCGCCGCCAGGCCGGGCGCGGAAAGTGGCAGGGTGACGCGCAGGAAGGCGCTCCAGATGCCGCAGCCGTCGATCAGCGCGGCCTCCTCCAGCTCGCGCGGCACGCTGTCGAAGTACGGCTTCATCATCCAGATCACGAGCGCGAGATTGAAGGTCAGGTAGACCAGGATCAGGCCGGTGCGCGTGTCCGACAGGCCGAGGAAGCGGTAGGCGAGGAAGAAGGGGATGGTGAAGGCAATCGGCGGCGCCATGCGGGTGGCGAGAATCCACAGCGCGATGCGGCGGGATGACCGGAAGCCGCCGCGCGACAGGGAAAAGGCGGCCGGCACGCCGATCAGCAGGGCGAGCGCGGTCGAGACCAGGCTGGTGATCAGGCTGTTGACGAAGGAGCCGGGGAAGGCGCCGGTCCACAGCGCGCGGTAGTGCGCCAGCGTCGGGCTGAAGGCGAGCTCGTAACCCAGGATGTCGGCGTTCGGCCGGAACGACATCTGGACCAGCCAGAGGAACGGGAACAAGACCAGCGCCAGCAGCACGAGGGTGGCGCCGTCGCCCAGCCGCAGGCGGTTGCGCGCCTTGCGGCGTGCGCGCGAAGAGGCGTCAGCCGGCATCGGTGTCCGCCGCCCGCGTCAGCCGGTCGATCGCCCAGCTCAGCACGAAGATGCCGATCACCATCAAGGTGGCGATGGCGCTGCCGTAGCCCCACAGTGAGAAGGTGAAGGCCTGCCGGTAGGCGTAGTAGTTGGTCACCTCGGTCACGTCCCCCGGCCCGCCGTCGGTCAGCACGAAGATCAGCGGGAAGGCCTTGATGCTGTCGATCAGGCGGAAGATGCCGGCGACCAGCAAGGTCTGCTGGATGAACGGGAAGACGACGTAGCGGAAGGTCTGCCATTCGCTGGCGCCGTCGATGCGGGCGGCCTCGATGGGCGCGGCGGGCACCATCTGCAGCGCCGCCAGCGCCATCAGCATGGTAAAAGGGAACCATTCCCAGGATTCGGCGAGCACGATCGCCCACAGCGCGGTGTCCGGGTTGGTGATCAGCGAGCCGATCGGCAGGCCGACCCAGTCCATCAGCCGGTGGAACGGGCTGATGTCGACGGCGTACATGATGCGCCAGACGATGCCGACGACGATCGGCGGCAGCACCATCGGGATGAGGAAGCCCGAGCGCGCGAAGCGGCGGATCGGCGTGTCGGCATTGAGCAGCAGGGCGATGCCCAGCCCCATCGCCAGCTGCAGCACCACCGTGGCGACCGAAAGCTGGACCTGGACCCAGACCGAGCGCGAGAAGCGCGGGTCGTCGAGCAGGTCGCGGTAGTTGTCGAGCGGCGCGCTGAAATCCCATGCCGTGTCGGGCAGGGTGAGATTGAGCGGCGTGAGCGAGGTCAGCACCAGGTAGATCGCGGGCGCGATGGTGATCAGCGCCAGCACGACCAACGCCGGCGCCAGCCCCAGCCGGAAGGCAGCGTGCCGGCTCAAGGCTGCGACCGCGCCACTCCGTGGCGCTCACGCTCTTCTGGATCCGAAGACATTATCATGAGCGCCACGGAGTGGCGCGGTCCCAGCCAAGATCGTGGCCCATGCCTCAGAGCTTCACGCCGGCGCGCTTGAGGTCGGCGAGGGTATTGGCCTGGGCCATTGCCATCGATTCCTTGGCCTTCATCTGGCCGGAGACCACGCGGCTGATCGCCTGGTTGATCTGCGCGTTGGCCTGCGGATAGACGTGCACCGTGCGGTACTTCATGTAGCCTTGGCTGGACAGCGCGATGGTGTCGAGGAAGAGCTGCCCGGTATCGACGCCGTTGATGACCATCTTCTGCTTGTAGGCTGGCGAGCTGGTGATCGACTTGCGGGTCACCGAGCCCAGCCCGTGCTTTTCGACCAGCCGCAGGATCATCTCCTTGGTCATCGCCCACTTGATGAACTCCCACGACGCTTCCTTGTTCTTCGCGCCGACCGGGATGCCCCAGCCGTGCGACGCGATGCCCGGGAAGCGGCCTTTCGGTCCCTTCGGCACCATCGAGAAGTTCGACGTCGCGGTGACCTTGCTGCCGGGCTCGCCGAGCAGGGCGAGGAAGACGTGGTTGTGCGGCGCATAGTTGATCCGGCCGGCGCGCATGGCCTCGGTGACCTGGTCGTAGGTGTAGCCGGCGGCGGCCGGCGGTCCGTAGGAATTGATCAGCTTGGCGAAGAATTCGGCCGCCTCGACGGCCTCGGGCGAGGCGAGGGTCGGCATCAGGTCGTCCGGCGGATTGCGGAAGACGTTGCCGCCGAAGCCCTGCAGGAAGGGGATGAAGGTCCAACCCCAGTGATTTTCCACGCCGTAGCCCGCGACGTTGTCCTTCTTGTTCACGACCTGCAGGGCGCGGTCCAGCTCGTCGAACGTGTCGGGCATGGCCAGGCCGTTGGCCTTGAACAGGTCGAAGCGCCCGGCGCCGGCCAGCATCACGTCGGAGATCCACGGGATGCCGTAGACGGCGCCCTTCTTGTCGCGCATCGGGTCGACCGCGCCGGCCAGGAAATCGGCGAAGTCCCAGTCGGCCGGCGTACGCTCGGGGTTCTTGATGAAGTCGTCGAGCGGCGTCAGCCAGCCGGCGCCGATCCAGCGGCTGGTATAGATGAAGGTGACGTTCAGCACGTCGAAGCCGCTGCCCTTGGTCGACAGCTCGAGGTCGGCGCGCTGGTTGTAGACCGGGAAGCCGGGCGTGTCGTAGTTGACCTTGATGCCGGTCTTCTCGGTGAATTCGGGGATGTATTGCGCCAGCAGCGTCGGATAGGTCGAGCTCCAGCACGAGACGTTGAGGGTCACGCCCTCGAACGGCTTCTTTCCCCCCTGCGCCGGCGCCTTGCCCGACGCGAAGGTCAAGGGCACGAGCAGCGAGCCCGCGCCGGCCTTGAGCATCTTGCGACGAGTCGTCCGGGCCTGTGATGCCTTCATGGTCGTCTCCCCCTCTATCGTGCCGTCGTCGGTTCCCGATCTTGGCCTTTGGCTCACGGCGCTTCTCGGCATCGCGGCAAGTCGAGCATGACCGCCCATCGCCGATCTGTCCATGCCGCTCGGCCTCCTCTCCGTACGCATGATCTTTCCCTCCCCCGTCTTCGGGGGAGGTGGCGCGGTAATCCACGACGGAGGGGGTCAAGGCTTCGCGATATTGCATGAGCTTGACCCCCTCCGTCCGCGTAAGACGCGGCCACCTCCCCCGAAGACGGGGGAGGGAAGCAAATGCGCCAATGCCTCGGGAGGAGGCGGAATTCAGATCGCCTGGACCTGGCCGCCGTCGATGTCGAGCATGATGCCGGTCATGAAGCTGGCGCGCGGCGAGGCGAGGAAGACGACGGCGGAGGCCAGCTCGCGCGGCTCGCCGAAGCGCTTGAGCAAGGTCACGTCGGCCAGGATGCGTCGTGCTTCTGCTTCGGGCACGCCGAGCTCGGCGGCCTTTTCCTTCGTCAGGTAGACCATGCGTTCGGTGTCGATCGGCCCGGGATTGATCGCGTTGACCCGGATGTCGAACGGCGCGGCAGCCTCGGCCAGCACCTTGCTGGCGTTGATCAGCGCGGCGTTGGTAACGCCCGCGGTCACCGAATAGGTCCGCGGCTGGCGGCCGTGCGTGCCGGCCATGAACAGGATGCAGCCGGAGCGCTGCGCCTGCATCGCCTTGAACGCCTCTCGGGCGATGCGGATCTGGGCCACGACCTTGACGTCGAGCGCCTCGCGCCAGCCGTCATCGGTCATCTCGTCGAACGGCGCCGTCCTGGGGCCGATCGAGTTGCAGATCATGGCGTCGAGCCGGCCGTGCCTGTGCGTCGTCTCGCGCACCAGGGCGACGATGTCGGCCTCCTGGGTGCAGTCGGCGCGATGGGCGATCACTGTGCCGCCCGTCCTGGCGGCGATCTCCGCAGCGCTCGCCTCGAGCCGCGCCGGATTACGGGCGGCGATGATCGTGGTCGCCCCCTCGGCTGCGAATTCCTCGGCGATGGCCCGGCCCAGCCCGCCGCTCGCCGCCGTCACCACGGCGACCTTGCCGCGCAATCCGAGATCCATGCTTCTCTCCCATCGACGCCCTGACGGGGCGTCTCTATACAAGAGTGAGGCCAAAGGGGTTTCATGCGCATCGTCCTGATGGTGCTCGTCTTCGTGACGGCGCCGACCGCAGCCTTCTTCCTGTGGGCGTGGGCGGTGAAGATCAAGCAGGAGCGCAAGCTCGCCGGCACCTTGCCGGAATGGCAGGACATGCCGCTCACCTGGCTCGCGATCGCGGGCCTGGCCTGTGCCATTGCCGGGTTCATCGTCATGTTCTTCACCCAGAGCCAGGGCTACGGCGGTCTGCTCGCATCATGATCGCGGCAGGCAAGATCGAGACGCCGGCCTGGGCGGCCGATGCGCCGACCCAACGGCTGTTTGCCGCGCTCGGGGCGCGGGGCATCGCGGCGCGCTTCGTCGGCGGCTGCGTGCGCAATGCGCTGCTGGGCAAAGCCGCTGACGACCTCGACCTCGCGGTCGACAAGCCACCCGGGACGGTGATGCACGCGCTCGAGGCGGCGGGGATCAAGGTCGTGCCGACTGGCCTGAAGCATGGCACCGTCACCGCCATTGCCGATTCCCGGGTGTTCGAGCTCACCACCCTGCGTCGCGACGTCGAGACCGACGGGCGCCGCGCCGTGGTGGCCTTCACCGACGACTGGCTGGAAGACGCCAGCCGGCGCGACTTCACCTTCAACGCGCTCTATGCCGATCCCGACGGCACGCTGTACGACCCATTCGACGGCCGGGCCGATCTCGCCGCGGGCAGGGTGCGTTTCATCGGCGATCCCGAGGCGCGCATCGCCGAGGACCGCCTGCGCGTGCTGCGTTTCTTCCGCTTCCACGCCTGGTACGGCCGTCCGCCGCTCGACGGGCCAAGCTACCAGGCTTGCGCGCGCAATGCCGCCTCGCTCGGCGGCCTGTCGGGCGAGCGGGTGCGCAAGGAGCTGCTGCGCACGCTCGAGGCGGCCGCCGCGCCCGATGCGCTGGAGGCGATGCGCGAAGCCGGCGTGCTCGATCGCTGGCTGCCCGAATATGTCGGCCCCGTGCGGCTGCGGGCGCTGATCGCGCGCGAGGACAGGCCCGACGGGCTGCGGCGTCTGGCGGCCGTCCTGCCCGTGGGGGCCGACGCCGCCGCGATCGGCAAGCGGCTGAGGCTTTCCACGCAGGAGGGCCTGCGGCTCGCCGTCATGGTCGCGCCCGAGCCCGAGACCGACATCGCGGGCGGCCCGCGAGCCTGGCGGGAAGGCATCTACCGGCTGGGCACCGGCCTCTACATCGACCGCCTGCTGCTCGCGGTCGAGGCGTCGGGCGATTGGCGGGCCGCGCTGGCCTTGGCGCGGCGCTGGCCCCCGCCCGAGCTGCCGGTGAGCGGCGGCGATGCGCTCAGGCTGGGCCTCAGGCCCGGCCCGGAGGTCGGCAAGCTGGTCGCGGCGGTGGAGCGCTGGTGGATCGCCGGCGACTTCGCCGCCGACCGGCCGGCCTGCCTCGCCGAGCTCGAGCGATTGGCGCGCGCGGCATGATCCGGCCAGGCCTCACCTTCATGCTGTGGCTCGCCATCGCCCTGGTGGTGCTGGTCAACGACATGATCGGCGACACCATCATCGCCGACCGTCTGCCGGCCATCGCGGTCGAATGGTACAAGGTGCTGGTGCCGCTGCCCTACGTGGTGCTGATGGCTATCGTCCATGCCCGGCGCACGGCCGGACCGAAATGGCTCGAGGCCGCGCTGCTCGCGGCGCTGCTGTGGCCGTCGACCACGGTGCTCGTCGAGTATTTCTACGGACGTCATACCTTCGGGCAGGAGCCTGAAGAATTCCTCGACCGCTTCGCCTTCTGGTGGGGCGCGCCTTATCCGCTGCTGGTGGTTGCGCTGTTCGCCATGCCCCTGGTTGCGGCGGTCCTGCGGTCGAGGTCAAGGTGACTTGCCGGCAGCACGGCTGAACTTGACGGGACGACATCGCCTCGCGTATCTCCCGGCGCACACAGATGCGACCATAGCTCGCCCTCCTTTGATCACCGCCGCACCCCGCTTGTGGGGCTGCGAGCGCGTGCCAGAGGAGTGGCCAAAATGTCTGCCTGTGATCCGTCGATTTTTCGAGTCTACACATCCTTTGTGGAGCTGGAGAGCCGTGGCTTCATCGAATTCTGCCCAGGCGACTGGCGGATTCGGCCGTCTCTCCGGAACGAGGGCTCGCTATACGTTGCTTCCGATGGAATGGGCCCGTTTGTCCGGCTGATCGGCAAGGCCAACCCGTCGTTCCGTCTGCACGGGCCGACCGGCTTGCGTGCCGCCCAACTGTCGTCGCTGTCGACCGCCTTCGAGCGGTTCGGCGCCGGTCTCGTCCACGCGCGGACGGCCGCCGAGCTGAAGCGGCTGAACGCCGGCGTGGTCGTGGTGGAGGACGCCGCGGCGAGCGCCCGGGCTCATTTGATTCGCTCTGTCGCGGCGTTCGAGGAGGTCATCTGGCGGGCGCAGGTCCGGCGCGATGGTTGTCTCTGGGTCCTTGCCCACCGGGGAGGCACCAACGGGCCCGGTTAGGGCCACCGCGCCTCCGGCGGCAACGACATGAGGATGGCCTCGACGTTGCCGCCGGTCATCAGGCCGAACTTCGTGCCGCGGTCGTGCAGCAGGTTGAACTCGACGTAGCGACCGCGGCGCACGAGCTGGTGCTCGCGCTCTGCGGCCGTCCAGGGCTCGTTCATGTGGCTGCGGACGATCTTCGGATAGACGCCGAGGAAGGCCTCGCCGACGGCACGGGTGAAGGCGAAGTCGGCGGCGAAGTCGCCGCTGTCGAGATAGTCGTAGAAGATGCCGCCGACGCCGCGCGGCTCGCCGCGATGCGGCAGGTAGAAATATTCGTCGCACCACTTCTTGAACCGCGCGTAGTAGTCCGCGCCATGCGCGTCGCAGGCAGATTGCAGCGCGGCATGGAATGTTTGCGTGTCGCCGTCGGCGGGCGCCATCGGCGTGAGATCGGCGCCGCCGCCGAACCATGCCTTGGTGGTGGCGATGAAGCGGGTATTCATGTGCACGGCCGGCACGCGGGGCGAGCGCATGTGCGCCACCAGCGAGATGCCCGAGGCGTGAAAGCGCGGGTCCTCGGCGGCGCCCGGGATCTGCTTGCGGAACTCCGGGCTGAACTCGCCGAACACGGTCGACACGTTGACGCCGACCTTCTCGAATACCCGGCCGCGCATGATCGACATGACGCCGCCGCCGCGGTCCTCGCCCGCCTCGCCCCGCTCGCGTTGCCAGGCCTTGCGCTCGAAGCGGCCGACCGGCAGGTCGGCATGTGTGCCGGCGAGCTCGTTCTCCAGCATCTCGAACTCGGCACAGATGCGGTCGCGCAAGGCTTCGAACCAGGTGCGCGTGGCGGTCTTGGCGGCGGTGAGGTCGGTCATGCGAGGTGTCTGTATCCGTCTGTCTGACGCAGGGCCTCGCTCAATACCATTGCCGCAGCCAGCGCGACATTGAGAGACCGCGCGCCCTCCTGCAGGGGCACGCGGACCCGCAGGTCGGCCGCTTCGTGAACCTCGACGGGCACGCCGGCGCTCTCGCGGCCGAGCAACAGGGTATCGTCGGCCTCGAAGCGGGCCTGCGGCAGCGGCACGGCGCCTGCCGTCGTGAGCAGGACCAGCCGACCGGGCGAGCGGTCGCGCCGGAAGGCGACCCATGAATCGTGACGCCGAAGCCGGGCGAGGGGATAGTAGTCCATGGCCGCCCGGCGGATGCGCTTGTCGTCGACCGGAAAGCCACAGGGCTCGATGATGTCGAGCGGCGTGGCCAGACAGGCGGCAAGACGAATGAAGGCGCCGAGATTCTGCGGTATATCGGGCTCGTAGAGAGCGAGGCGCATTGATTTCCTTCCTTTGCCCGTCCGCGTCGCGAAAGGCCGGCGATGCGGCACCCTGTCACAGCCGCTTTCCGGGCGGCCTGCGACCAATCAGAGCCTTGAAACAAAAGGGGCTTTCTCGTCTATAAGCGTAACTCCTCGGGGGATGTAATAAGCAATGGCTTCCAGCACCATTCCGTCCGGCGCGCATGGCGATCCGACGCGGCGTGATTTCCTCATGGTCGCGACCGGCGCCATGGCGGCAGTCGGCGCGATCGCCACGGCCTGGCCGTTCATCAACAACCTCAATCCTGCGGCCGATACGCTCGCGCTCTCCTCGATCGAGGTGAACGTCAAGCCGATCGCCGTCGGCCAGGCGATCACCGTGAAGTGGCGCGGTCGTCCGGTCTTCATCCGGCACCGCACGCCGGAGGACATCAAGGAAGCGGAATCGGTCAAGCTCTCGGAGCTGCCCGATCCCGAGACGGACACCGCCCGCGTCACCGACAGCGCCAAGAAGGTTCGGCCGGAATGGCTGATCGTGGTCGGCGTGTGCACGCATCTGGGCTGCGTGCCGCTCGGCACCAAGCAGGGCGATCCGCGCGGCGAGTACAATGGCTGGTTCTGCCCCTGCCACGGCTCGCAGTACGATACGTCCGGACGTATCCGGAAGGGGCCCGCGCCCGCGAACCTGGCGGTTCCGAGCTACCTCTTCACGTCCGATACGCTCGTCAAAATCGGTTAGCGCCAGGAGTCATCGATGGCCTCGTCTCACGGCGCTCCGCCGGTCTTCAACAACAAGGTGATCGCCTGGATCGATCACCGCCTGCCGATCTTTTCGTATGTCGAAAAGGAATACCATACCTTCCCGACGCCGCGGAATTTCAACTACTTCTGGAATTTCGGCGCGATCGCCACGGTGATGCTGGTGCTGATGATCGCCACCGGTGTCGTGCTGGCGACCAACTACACGCCGCACGTCACGATGGCCTTCGATTCGGTCGAGCGCATCATGCGCGACGTGCCGTCGGGCTGGCTGATCCGCTACATGCACATGACCGGCGCCTCGTTCTTCTTCGCCGCCGTCTACGTGCACATCTTCCGCGGGCTGTATTACGGCTCCTACAAGGCGCCGCGCGAGCTGCTGTGGATCCTGGGCGTGGTCATCCTGCTGCTGATGATGGCGACGGCCTTCATGGGTTACGTGCTGCCGTGGGGCCAGATGAGCTTCTGGGGTGCGACCGTCATCACCAACCTGTTCTCGGCGATCCCGGTCGTCGGTGATTCGATCGTCACCTGGCTGTGGGGCGGCTTCGCGGTGGACAACCCGACGCTCAACCGCTTCTTCGCGCTGCACTACCTGCTGCCGTTCATCATCGTGGCCGTCGTGGCACTGCACGTCGTGGCGCTTCACATCCACGGCTCCAACAACCCGCTCGGCATCGATCCGAAGGGCCCGCAGGACACCGTTCCGTTCCATCCGTACTACACGATGAAGGACGGTTTCGGCGTCATCTGCTTCCTGATCGTCTACGCGATCTTCGTGTTCTTCTACCCGAATGCGCTGGGCGAGCCGGTCAACTACGTTCCGGCGAACCCGTTGGTGACGCCGAACGAGATCGTGCCGGAATGGTACCTGCTGCCGTTCTACGCCATCCTGCGCGCGGTGCCGGACAAGCTGGGCGGCGTGCTCTGCATGTTCGGTGCCATCGCGGTCCTGTTCGTCGTGCCCTGGCTCGACACCAGCCGCGTGCGGTCGTGCACGTTCCGGCCGATCTACAAGTGGTTCGTGTTCCTGCTGGTGGCCGACGTCATCATGCTCGGCATCTGCGGTGCCCACCCGCCGGAAGGCTGGTACGTGCCGCTGTCCCGGATCGGCACGATCTACTACTTCTTCCACTTCATCATCCTGCTGCCGGTCCTGGGCAAGATCGAACGGCCTCTGCCCTTGCCGCCCAGCATCGCCGACGCGGTGCTCAAGAAGAAGGTGGCGTGAGCATCATGCGCAAGCTCCTCGTTTCGGGCGTGATCGCCCTCGCAGCCCTCGGCGCCGGTGCGGTCGCCATCGCCGCCGAATCGGTGGTGCATCCGCCGCACAGGCATTGGCACTTCCAGGGGCCGTTCGGCACCTACGACCGGGCGGCGGCGCAACGCGGCTTCCAGGTCTACAAGGAAGTCTGCGCGGCCTGCCATTCGCTCTCGCTGCTTTCCTACCGCAACCTGATGGAAATCGGGCTCTCCGAGGACCAGGTGAAGGCGATCGCGGCGGAAGTGCAGGTGCCCGACCTCAGCGAAGACGGCTCGCCGATCGAACGCCCCGGCCGCCTGTCCGACCGCTTCAAGAAGCCGTTCCCCAATGAGCTGGCAGCGGCGGCGGCCAACGGCGGCAAAGCGCCGCCCGACCTCAGCCTGATGGTCAAGGCGCGCGAAGGCGGGCCCGACTATCTCTTCGGGATCCTCACCGGCTACGTGCCGTTCGAGAAGCTGACGCCGGAGCAGATCAAGGAGTTTTCCGTCACCAAGGACGACAACTTCAATCTGTACTTCCCCGGGCACAAGATCGCCATGCCGGCGCCGCTCAGCGACGGCAAGGTGACCTACATCGAAGGCGGCCCCAAGGCGACGCTCGACCAGATGGCGAGCGACGTCACCGAGTTCCTCGCGTGGGCGTCGGAGCCGCATCTCGAGGCGCGCAACCGCACCGGTATCCGGGTGGTTCTCTTCCTCCTGGCGTTCGCCGGCCTGATGTATGCCGTGAAGCGCCAGGTCTGGGCCGACAAGCACTGAGCCCGGCTGCCACATCCTCCAACGAAAAAGCCGCGGTGTTTCCCGCGGCTTTTTTGTTGGCCCGGCCCACCGATGGTCAGCCCGTCGATCGTCGACCTGTCGATCAGGTTCCCGCCGCGCGCCGGCCCGCGACATTGAGGCTGCGTGCCGCAGGCTCGTTGCGCGGCGCTCGCGGCGCCGTCGTATCCGGTCGAATCCGGTCGATCGTGAATGGCTCGTCACTGACTGTGCGATTGGCCGTGGCCATGCTTTGAAGCACGCTGGCCGCGCCGAACGTCACGATCAGCGCGAGCACGAGCAGCGCCGCTCCGACGACGAAGTGCCGCATCCCCAAACCCCACACCCAGAGCCTTCCGACGGCATCCGTTCATATCGCGGAATCGGGCAGGACCCAAGGGAATCCGCACGGTGGGGTTGTCGTGCGCGGGGTTGTGATGTCGCGCTCGCGCGCTCGTCAGGAAACGACGAGTGCCATGGCCGATCCCGTCTGCCGGCGGCGCTGCAGCGGCGCCGGTGTCTCCACGACGGTGACTTCGAGCGTCGGCCGGACAATGCCTTTCAGGAAGTGCCCGCCCCGTCGCGTGCCGTCGCGAAGCCGTACGACGGCGTGCATGTGCAGGCACGCCGCGCCATCGTCGCCGACGGCGATGTCGCCCAGCAGGCTCAATCCCTCGCAGTGCTCGTCGATCTCGATCGGGCGATAGGTTTTCGCCCGCAGGTCGAACCATCCGACGGTGACGCGCTCGAACGCCCCGAGGGCGCTGAGCGCGGCGCCGCTCAGATGGTTGCGGTTGGCGAAGTCGGTCAGCGCCGAGATGGCTTCGTCGCCGGCGTCGAGCACCACGACGAAAGTCCGTTCGCCGGCGTCTTCCCAGACCAGCCGGGATTTCATCGCCAGAAGAGGGCCAGCAGGATGATGATCGGAATCGGAACGCCCAGCAGCCAAAGCAGAATTCCGCGGCCCATGATATCCTCCGTCGATAGCCGGTGGTGCATGCAGTGTCGCAGCACGTGAGCGCTCAACGCCGAGTTGGCCGACATGGTTCCGGCCGTCCTGCGGCCGCTTCGACCCGAATGAAGGTTTTCAGCCTTTTCCGCGCGACAGCCGTCGCTCGATCGCCTCGTGGCGGGCGATCAGCTTGCGGGCGCGATCGATGACCGGGATGTCGATCATCTTGCCGTCGACGGAGAAGGAGCCGCGGCCTTCGGCGGCCGCCGCGCGATCGGCCTCGATCAGCTTGCGCGCGTAGGCCACTTCCTCGGGCTTCGGCGTGAACGCCGCGTTCAGCGCCGCCACGAGGCCGGGATGGATGCAGGTGCCGCCGGAGAATCCGAAGCGCCGCGCCCGTTCGGCGCTGATGCGATAGGCGTCGGGA
Source organism: uncultured Rhodospirillales bacterium (assembly GCA_945957125.1). Taxonomy (GTDB): domain Bacteria; phylum Pseudomonadota; class Alphaproteobacteria; order Reyranellales; family Reyranellaceae; genus Reyranella. Next base: position 26,633 of record CAMFJT010000041.1, read on the forward strand.
TCGGAATAGTCGGCGACGGTGCCCAGGATGCCGATCATCGGCACGCCGTGAGCCTGGGCGGCGAAGGCGACCAGGCGCTTGGGCAGCTCGAGCGTCTCGTCGCCCGGCACCGAGCCGGTCTCCAGCGCGAAATCCTCGCCGCCCAGCATCATCGCGACGAGCCGCGGCGCATGCTCGGCAATGTCGTCGGCGTGCGCCAGCGCGCGCGGATGCTCGATCATCGCGCCAAAGCCGATGCCCCCGACCGGAAGGCCTCGCTCCTTCTCGAGTTCCGTCACCATCTCGTCGAGCAGGCGCAAGTGCTGCACGCTCTCGGTCTTGGTGACGAACAGCGCCGACAGGCCGGGCCGCACCGCTGCCTCGATGTCGGCCACGGCCAGGCGGATCGGCCGGTTGATGCGGACGGCGACGTCTGCGCCGCCGCGCGCGACCTTGGCCATGGTCTCCGCCAGCATGGCGCGCGCCTGCGGCTTCTGCGCCGGCTGCACGCTGTCCTCGAGATCGACCAGCACGCAATCCGCGCCGCGTTCGTGCGCCCGGTCGATGAACTTCGGCACATTGCCCGGCACGTAGAGGATCGAGCGCCAGACGGGTGGGATGGGGCGCACTACCTGATCACTCCGGCCTGGCGCAGCTTGCCGTACTCCGCCTCGCCGAGCAGCGGCTTCAGCAGCGCCTCGTTGTGCTCGCCGATCTTCGGCGCGGCGGATTTCAGCGCACCCGGCGTGCCGGACAGGCGCGGCACCACCGGATGGGTCGGCAGGTCTCCCATCGCCTCATCCGGGATCTCGATCAGCGCCTCGCGCTCCAGCACGTAGTCGTCCTGGGTGATCTGCGCGATGTCGTAGACCGGGCCGATCGTGACGCCGGCCTCGTCGAAATATTTCAGGTTCTCGGCGAGGTCGCGCGCGCCGATGAACTCGCCGATCATCCGGTCGAGCTCGAGGCCGTTGCGCACACGCTCGATGTTGGTCGAGAAGCGGGGATCCTTGACCAGCTCGGGCCGGCCGATCTTGACCAGCACGCGCTCGGCCATGCCCTGCGTCGAGGCCGACAGGCAGACCCAGTGGCCGTCCTTCGTCTCGTAGACGTTGCGTGGCGCGGCGTTGGTCGAGCGGCTGCCGGTGCGGACCTTGACCTCGCCGGTCAGCTTGTAGTTGGCCGCCTGCGGTCCCAGCATCGAGTACAGCGGATCGAACAGCGGCAGGTCCATGACCTGCCCCTCGCCGCCGTTCATCTCGACCTCGCGCAGCGCCACCATCACGGCGCCATAGCCGTTCAGCGCCGCCATGCAGTCGGCGAGATACATCGGCGGCAGCACCGGCTCGCGATCGCCGAAGCCGTTCATCGAGGCGAAGCCGGAATAGCCCTCGATCAGCGTGCCGAAGCCGGGCTTGTGGCGGTATCGCCCGTCCTGCCCCCAGCCCGAGATGCGCACCACGATCAGCTTCGGGTTGATCGCGTGCAGCTCAGCCGGCGAAAGCCCCATGTCCTCGAGCACGCCCGGCCGGAAGCTCTCGACCAGGATCGCCGCCGATTTCGCCAGCTCGCGCACGATGGCACGGCCGGCGTCGGAACGCAGGTCGAGCGCGACGCTCTTCTTGTTGCGGCTATAGACCTTCCACGCGGTCTCCACGCCCTTGACCTTCCACGAGCGCAGCGTGTCGCCCTCGGGCGGCTCGACCTTGATCACCTCTGCGCCGAAATCGGCGAGCTGCAAGGTCAGGATGTTGCCGGCGACGAGGCGCGACAGGTCGACCACGCGGACCCCGTTCAGGGGCCCGCGCGCGTCGGGGGTGAAGGATTTCCGGGCTGGCCGCTTCGGCATTTGCACCGTCGTCGACGAGAGTGCCGTTACCCGACGTGCTTGGCGAACAGCTCGAGCGTGCGGGCCATCGCCTGCTTGGAGGCGGCGGCGTCCCAGCTGCCGCGCTCGTCGCAATGGAAGCCGTGGTCGGCCGGATAGTCGAAGATGGCGACGTCCGGATGGAGCTCGCGCAGCTCGTTCACGTGCGCCATCGGGATGTGCATGTCCTTGTCGCCGAAATGCATCTGCGTCGGCACCTTGGCCTTCTCGTTCTTGAGGCCGTGGATGCCGCCGCCGTAGTAAGCCGAGACCGCGTCGGGCTTGAGACGGGTTGCCGCCAGCCAGGCGATCGTGCCGCCCCAGCAATAGCCGGTGACCGCGACCTTCTTGGCGCCGCGCTTCTTCAGCTCCTCGATCGCCGCCTCGACGTCCTGCACCGCCTTGTCGGTGAAGCCGGGGCTCATCACGTAGCCGCGGCCTTCGGCGATGGTGTCGGGCGTGTAGCCGAGCTCGATGCCGGGCTTGATATGGTCGAAGAACCGGGGGGCGAGCGCGATGTAGCCATCGGCCGCGAACTTGTCGGTCACCGCCCGGATATGGTGGTTCACCCCGAAGATTTCCTGGATGACCACGACGCCGCCTTTGGGCGTGCCCTTCGGCATGACGAGGTAGGCGCCGATCTCTCCGGCGGCCGACTTGAGACGAATATCTTCACCCATGAGAAAACCTCCCGATTGCGGGCCGCAGTGAACATGGTAATGCGGCTTCGTTCAACCCATTGGCCCGCAGTGCGAGCCCGGAAGGCAGACGATGTACATCCCGAAGCATTTCGAGGGCGGCGAGGCCGACGGACGCGAGATCATGAAGGCCCATGGCTGGTCGCTCCTGACCACGGCCGACGAGGCCGGCGTGCCGCTCTGCACCCATCTGGCCCTGCAGTGGGAGGACGACGGCAGCCCGCATGGCACGCTGGTCGGCCACATGGCCCGCGCCAACGATCACTGGAAGCTGTTCGCGCGCCCCGCGCCGTCGCTCGCGATCTTCTGGGGACCGCACGCCTATGTCTCCCCGACCTGGTATACGCCCGGCCCCAAGGTGCCGACCTGGAACTACGTCACGGTGCATGCCTACGGTCGCCCGGAGATCGTCGAGGCCACGCCCGCCGTGCTGATGGTGCTCACCAAGCTCGCCGCGCAATACGAGGGCACGGGGGCCAATGCCTGGGGGTTGGGCCGCTTGCCGCCCGGCAATGCCGCCGGCCAGACGCCCAACATCGTCGCTTTCCGCATGACGCTCGACCGCATCGAGACCAAGTTGAAGCTCAGCCAGAATCGCGAGCTGGAGGACCGCCATCGCGTGATCGCCCGGCTCGAGGCGAGCGGCAACCAGGACTCGCAGGCGACGGCGCAATGGATGAAACGGGTGCTCCCTGCCTGAGCGTGAAAGCAATCTGCTGACCCTGACCGCGCTCGCTCTCGTCGTCGGCGCGGCGACGGGAGTCGTGTGCGCGATCTTCCGCCTCGCGCTGGACGAGGCCGACCGCCTGCGCGACCTCGCCATCGCCTGGGCACACGGTCAGGCGTTCGTCGGTTTCCTCCTGGTGGTGATGGCCGGCGCCGCTGCGGCGCTCGCCGCCTGGCTGGTCCGTCGCTTCGCGCCGCAGGCGACGGGCAGCGGCATTCCTCATGTCGAGGCAGTGCTGCGGCAGGAAGTGTCGCCGGCGCCGTTCATCCTGCTGCCGGTGAAGTTCGTCGGCGGCGTGCTGGCGATCGGCTCCGGCCTGGCGCTCGGCCGCGAGGGCCCCAGCGTGCAGATGGGCGCAAGCCTTGCCCATATCGTCGGCGCGCTGTCGCAGCGCTGCTGGGCCGACACCCGGGTGCTGATGGCTGCCGGCGCCGGTGCCGGTCTCGCCACCGCCTTCAATGCGCCGATCGCCGGCGCCGTGTTCGTGCTGGAGGAGCTTGTGCAGCGCTTCGAGCAGCGCATGGCGATCGCGGCCCTGGCGGCGTCGGCGACGGCGATCGGAACGGCGCGCGCGATCCTGGGCAACCAGACGGATTTCACCGTCATCGCGCTCGATCACGTGCCGTCGCTTGGCCTGCCGCTCTTCTTCCTCCTGGGCATCGTCGCGGGGCTGCTGGCGATCGGCTACAACCGCTCGCTGCTGGCCACGATGGCTGCCTTCGAGCGGCTGGCGGCTCTGCCGCCCGAAGCGCGCGCCGCGCTGGTCGGCGCCGCCGTTGCCGCGGTGGCGTGGTTCGCGCCGTCGCTGGTCGGCGGCGGCGACATCCTGACCCAGCGGGCCCTGTCGGGCATCGGGCCGATCGCCGTCCTGCCGTTGCTCTTCCTGCTGCGGCTGGTGATGGGGCACGCATCGTATGCGGCAGGCACTCCGGGCGGCCTGTTCGCACCGTTGCTGGTGCTCGGCGCCCAGTCGGGACTGCTGTTCGGCGCCGCCTGCCTCGCCCTGTTCCCCGGACTCGACATCCCGGTGCAGGCCTTTGCCGTCGTGGGCATGGCCGCCTTCTTCACCGGCGTGGTGCGTGCGCCGATCACGGGGATCGTGCTGATCATCGAGATGACGGCGGCCTTCACGATCCTGTTGCCGATGCTGGGCGCCTGCTGCGCGGCGATGCTGGTGCCCACCCTGCTGCGCAACGCACCGATCTACGAGTCGCTGCGCGAGGGAACGCTGCGACGCGAACGGGCGCTCCGTGGCGGCCAGGGATCGTGAACTCTAGAGCATCGAGCGAAAAGAAAGAATCAGGGGATTCCCAAAGGCGCAATAATCT